>CAZPGS010000035.1:0-8077 GCA_964586135.1 uncultured Nitrososphaerota archaeon | reverse complement strand
AAGATGAAGTACGGCCACAGGGGGCAGAACAAGCCCTGCGTGGACTTGGAGACCGGGATATGTTACGTGACGAGCCAGAACCACGGATTCGCGGTCCGCGAGGACACCTTGGGAGACACGGGCTTGTCGGTGTGGTTCCTCAACGCCGACGACATGACGGTGGAGGGCTTGAAGCACAGGAAGAAGCCGGTCATCGCTGTACAGTTCCACCCCGAGGCCTCGCCCGGCCCATACGATACGGAGTACATCTTCGACATATTCGCCAACATTATGGGGGTCAACTGCCGTGGGTAGAGAGACCGTCGAGAAGGTCTTGATACTCGGCTCCGGGGCCATAAAGATAGGCGAGGCGGGGGAGTTCGATTACAGCGGCTCTCAAGCCCTTAAAGCCGTCAGGGAAGAGGGCATCGAGACCGTCCTAGTTAACCCGAACATAGCCACTATACAGACCGATCCAAGGTTGGCCGGGAAGGTGTACCTCGTCTCGGTCTTGCCGGAGTTCGTGGCCGAGGTAATAGAGAGGGAGAGGCCAGACGGCATAATGCTGGGCTTCGGGGGCCAGACGGCCCTGAACTGCGGCGTCCAGCTCTACGACATGGGCGTGCTTCAGAGGTACGGCGTCAAGGTCTTGGGGACCTCGGTCGAGAGCATAAAGAAGTGCTCCAACAGGCTCATGTTCAAGGAGACCATAGAGGCCGCTGGCCTGCCTATGCCCAAGAGCAAGGCCGCTTACAGCATCGAGGAGGCCATCGAGGCCGCGGGGGAGATAGGCTACCCCGTGATGGTCAGGGTCGCCTACACCCTAGGGGGCAAGGCTTCCGGCGTGGCTAGGAACGAGAAGGAGCTCGTGGAGATAGTCAGGAGGGGCATAGCCCACAGCCTCATAGGCCAGGTGCTCGTTGAGGAGTGCATATCCAGTTGGAAGCAGATAGAGTATGAGGTCATGAGGGACAAGTACGGAGACGGCGTCACTGTGTGCAACATGGAGAACATACTCGGGATGAGGGTCCACACGGGAGACAACATAGTCGTGGCGCCCTCGCAGACGATAACGAACAGAGAGTACCACATACTGAGGGTGGCGTCCATAAAGGCGGCGGAGGCCCTCCAAATAGTGGGAGAGTGCAACGTCCAGCTGGCCCTCGACCCCAAATCAGAGAGGTTCTGCATCATAGAGATGAATCCTAGGCTCTCCCGCAGCTCGGCCCTGGCTTCTAAGGCCACGGGCTACCCCTTGGCCTACATGGCGGCCAAGCTCGCCTTGGGCTACAGTCTCCACGAGCTCATAAACAAGGTGACCGGGAGGACCACCGCCTGCTTTGAGCCCGCCCTGGACTACGTGGTCTTGAAGTTCCCGAGGTGGGACTTCGAGAAGTTCGAGGGCGTCGATAGAAGGCTCGGCACTCAGATGAAGTCCGTCGGAGAAGTAATGGCGATAGGCCGTTGCTTCGAAGAGGCGCTCCAAAAGGCCGTGAGGATGCTCGACAAGGGGAAGCCGGGCCTGGTCGCGAGCGACGTAAGCGACAGAGAGCTGCTCAAGAAGAGGCTCAGCGAGATGACTGATGAGATAATGTTCGACATAGCAGCGGCCCTCAAAGTGGGCTTTACGGTTCAAGAGGTCCACGAGCTGACGTCCATAGACCCGTGGTTCATAGAGAAGATAAAGAATATAGTGGACATGGAGGAGAAGCTGAAGGCCTTAAAGGGCAGGTCCCTCGAAGAGATAGCTGACGTCATAAAGGAGGCGAAGAGGCTCGGCTTTTCAGATAAGCAGATAGCTATGTGCTTAGGGCTGGCGGAGGACGAGGTCCGGGCTTTTAGGTACAAGAGGGGCATAGTGCCCGTCGTGAAGCAGATAGACACGCTCGCGGCCGAGTGGCCGGCGCAGACGAACTACCTATACGTGACTTATGGAGGGGACGAGGACGACATAGAGTTCAGGGACGACATCAAGAAGGTCATAGTGCTCGGAGCGGGCACCTACAGGATCGGTAGCTCGGTGGAGTTCGACTGGTGCACAATGAACATGGTCTGGGCCCTGAAGGAGAGGGGGATCGAGGAGGTCATCGTGATAAACTGCAACCCCGAGACCGTGTCCACGGACTACGACATGAGCGACAAGCTGTACTTCGAGGAGCTCACGCTCGAGAGGGTCTTTGACATATGCCACAAGGAGAGGCCCTTGGGGGTCGTGGCCTGCGTCGGGGGACAGATACCCAACAACTTGGCCCCCAAGCTCGAGAGGCTCGGTATCAAGATCCTGGGCACGGCGGGGGAGGACGTAGACAGGGCCGAGGACAGGGCGAAGTTCAGCAAGCTCTTGGACGAGCTCGGGATACCCCAACCTTCGTGGGCCAAGTTCGGGTCGATAGAGGAGGCCGAGGACTTCGCGCGGAGAGTGGGCTACCCGGTCTTGGTCAGGCCGTCATATGTCCTAAGCGGAGCGGCCATGAGGGTCGCGTGGACGCCTCAACAGCTCAGGGATTACTTGCTCAGGGCTGCATCCGTGAGCCCCGAGCACCCAGTGGTCATAAGTAAGTTCATAGAGGACGCCATAGAAGTCGAGGTGGACGCGGTCTCGGACGGCGAGACGACGATCATTGGGGCCGTCATAGAGCACGTGGAGCGCGCGGGGATACACTCTGGCGACGCGACCATGGTCATACCTCCTCAGAGGTTGAGTCCCGAGATCATAAACACCATAAAGGACTACACGAAGCGAATAGCCAAGGCCCTCAGGATCAAAGGGCCCTTCAACATACAGTTCCTCGTAAAGAACGGAGTGGTCTACGTCATCGAGTGCAATCTGAGGGCCTCGCGATCCATGCCCTTCGTGTCGAAGGTCAAGGCCGTCAACTTGATGAAGCTCGCGTCTCATGCGTCGATGGGCGAGAAGATACCGTGGAAGGAGGGCGACGAGCCCCCGCCAATAGCAGTAGGGGTGAAGGTCCCTCAGTTCTCGTTCATGCAGCTCGAAGGAGCCGACCCGGTGCTGGGCGTCGAGATGCAATCGACGGGCGAGGTCGCGTGCCTCGGCGAGACCTTCACGGATGCGCTGTACAAGGCACTGCTTTCTGCAGGCTTCAAAATACCAGCGAAAGGGGGCAACATCTTGATAACCGTCGGGGGCACCGAGTTAAAGAAGAAGATATTACCCATTGCCAAGCACTTCAGGTCCTTGGGCTTCAACGTATTCGCCACGGAGCACACGGCTGAGTTCTTGAGGGAAGAGGGCTTTACTGACGTCAAAGTGCTCTACAAGGTCCGAGAGCCCAGTAGAAAGCCCAACATAATGGACGCGATACTCAACAGGGAGGTGGACTTAGTCATAAACATACCCTCGTCGATAACCCTCGACAAGTACGTGGAGATGTTGAAGGACGAATACATCATAAGGAGGAAGGCCGTCGAGCTAGGCATACCGGTCGTGACGACCTTAGAAATGGCGTATGCCCTCTTGAAGGTCGTGACGTGGCGCATGCTGGGCAAGCCGACGGTCTATTCGCTCAATGAGTACATGGAGAGAGCGCTCGTCAAGGTTTGGTGAGGCCTGCCTCGCAAGTAGCTTC
This sequence comes from uncultured Nitrososphaerota archaeon, assembly GCA_964586135.1. Lineage (GTDB taxonomy): Archaea > Thermoproteota > Methanomethylicia > Nezhaarchaeales > WYZ-LMO8 > WYZ-LMO8. The sequence continues at coordinate 4,508 of CAZPGS010000035.1, read as the reverse complement.
ATCGCAAGGCCTCTCCTCTCGACTCAAACTACATCCTCAGAGCATTGAGATACGCTCTGTTGGACAGGAACCCTGCAGAGCTTTTTAAGCCGTTCTCGACATTAGCAGTAGGCTGTCAGGAGAAGGTCCTCATGAACTTTCGCCTTCAATGCATAGAGTGCAAGGCCGAGTACCCGCAGTCTCACATAGTCTACACGTGCCCGAAGTGCGGGGACCTGCTGGACGTGGTGTACGACTACTCAGAGCTAATGGGCATCGATCTAGCCGAGCTGTGGTCGAAGAGGGCCTTCAACGTCTGGCGCTACCGTGAGTTGCTCCCCGTGTTGTCGAGCGAACCAGTCACGCTCTATGAGGGCGGGACGGGCCTGCACCGCTCCAGAAGGCTCGGAGAGCTCCTCAACCACCCGGCAGTCTACGTGAAGAATGAGGGGGAGAACCCGACAGGGTCGTTCAAGGACAGGGGGATGACCGTAGGGGTTACGAGGGCTAAGGAGCTGGGATCCAAGGTGACGATATGCGCGTCGACGGGGAACACCTCGGCGTCCCTCGCGGCCTACGCGGCCAAGGCGGGGCTCCACTGCATAGTTCTAGTGCCATCGGGCAAGGTCGCTTTGGGTAAGCTCGCTCAGGCCATGGCCTACGGGGCGCACGTGATATCGGTGAAGGGGGACTTCGACTACGCCCTCAGGGTCGTCAGGAAGCTCTCCTCGATCTACCCGCTCTACTTGCTCAACTCGGTAAACCCCTACAGGCTTGAGGGGCAGAGGACCCTCGCTTACGAAGTGTACGAGCAACTGGGCTACAGGGTCCCAGACGTGGTCATAGTGCCGGTGGGCAACGCCGGCAACATAAGCGCGATATGGAAGGGCTTCAAGGAGTTGAAGCTCCTGGGGCTGGCCGACAGGACTCCGAGAATGATAGGCGTGCAGGCAGAGGGGGCAGCGCCTCTGGCAAAGACCTTGCAGGAAAATAGCGACCAGCTCTTGAGGGTTCCTAACCCGGAGACTATCGCCACAGCGATAAGGATAGGGGCTCCTGTCAATTGGAAGAAGGCTTTGAGGGCCGTCAAGGAGTCTAGAGGCACGATAATCACCGCTTCAGATGACGAGATACTCAAGGCGCAGAGGCTCTTGGCCTCCACAGAGGGCCTCTTCGTCGAGCCAGCCAGCGCTGCTTCTATAGCTGGCTTGGCTAAGGCGATGAGTCAGCGCCTCGTGGACAGGGGAGATGTCGTCGTGTGCGTGGCCACGGGGCACGGACTTAAGGACCCAGAAATAGTCTTGAAGATGAGCCCCAAGTTCGTGGAGCTTCAACATGCAGAAGAGATCGACGAATTCGTTAAGGCCTTGCTAGGCGACAACTATCTCTCGAAGACCTCCACGCCCACGGCCCTCGGCCTGCAGACGGCGGCTGAGCACTCTATCCCCTCTTCTTCGTAAGCGCCCTTCATGGCCTCCGCTATGATCCAAGCATCGTCCCTTCTAGCGTCAGTCACGGCTATGACCGTCGGCCCAGCCCCGCTTAAGGTGGCCCCGAACGCGCCGGCCCTCATAGCCGCCTCCTTGACTTTCAGAAATCCGGGGTAGAGCCCCGCCCTCGCCGCCTCGACTATTCTGTCAGAGCACATGGCCTTGCCTATCAGTTCAACGTCTCCCTTGAGGATGCCCACGAGGAGCATGGAGTAAGAGGCCATGGCCTCGACGTGCTCTTTGAGGCTTATGCTCTTGGGCAGCACTGCGCGCGCCCTTTTAGTGGTTTTCTTCAAGTTTTTCGGGATGGCCAGGGCGAACTCCAAGTGAGGAGGGGGCGCGAGCTTCTCGACGCTGAGGGGGTCGTAGCTCAATATAACGGCAAACCCCCCTAGGATCGAAGGTGCAACGTTATCTGCGTGTGCCACGCCCGAAGAAGCCACCTCTCCTCGAGAAGCCACCTTTATTAGCTCTTGAGGGCTCAGCCGCAACCCCAGAGCCCTAGCCACTGCAGCAGCAGTTGCTGATGCGCTAGCCGCGCTGCTTCCCAAGCCCACTCCCTGAGGCACGCCCTTCCTTATCTTGATCTTCAGGTACGCCCTCGCCCCCTTCCTCTCCAACAGCTCTTTCGCGACCAAGCCCGCGGTGTTCTTCTCAGGGCTCCTGGGTATCTCGTGGGCCTCCACCCCCTCTACCTCTACCTCCACCCCCTCCCCTTCCTCCACCTCCACCTCGACTTCATCGTAGGCTAAGTCTAAGGCCACACCTATGACGTCGAAGCCGGGGCCCAAGTTCGCTGAAGTGGCCGGAGCCCTAGCGACCATCACGGCCTAGCACCTCTCAGGACCTTGTTAATGACGCCCTCGGGGGCGCCAAACACCTCTTTGGCTATGAGCGATATAAGCTCGTCTGGCGGGGCTTCGCGCTCCGCACCAACTCTCAAGCACATGGCCAGCTTCAAGGCCTCCTTTTCTTTCTTGCTCTTGACCTCCCCCGAGGCTATTTTCTCAGCGACCCTTAGGGCTACGTAAAACTTAATGTATGAGCGGAAGCCCTTCTCGTACTCTTTGAACTCTTCGGCCAAGGCTTTGTGGAGCTTAAAGAGCTTGTCCTCCTCCTCAAATCCCAAGACGACGGCCGTTAGCATCAACCTCAGAGCCCTAAATATCATGTTCTTGTCCACATTACCGGCGATTCTCTGGATGACGTCGTAGGGCCTAGCCCCTTCGAGTATCTCACGGCATATGTCCTCGTACTTGTCCTCATACGAGAAGATGCGGCTTAAGGCGGGTTTTTCACTAAGCTCTAGGCCTAGGCCCCGCTTGCAGACGAGATAGACCATGGCCATCTCCTTGTCGTAGAGGTTCTTCGAAGACCAGCCCCTTATGGGTCCTATCCCCCGCTTTTTGTAGGCCTCTACCAGCTTCTCGACAGCCTCTGTCCTGTTGCTAATGGATCCCGTGAGGATCGAGCTCAACACTTCGTTACAGGCGTCCACGTGAAGCTTATAGGCCTTGTTCATGGGCATTTCTCAACACACCGTGCTCGCTACAGGCCCTTTAGGAGATATCGAGCCTCGGCTAATAAAAAGATGTTGCAACAGGACGTCCTCTTAGGGTCGACGAGCCCTGCGAGGGACATCTGGAGGATTAACGGCCTTAAACTCACGTCGCAGAAAGCTTAGAAAAGAGGTCGCGTGAGTTAAATACGTCCCTAAGAGGACTCAAAGGTGGCTTCGTTGTCCAAGCACGACTACGTCCCGTGGAGAAAAGTGAAGAGGTGGACCTGCATAAGGTGCGGGCGGTGCTGTTGCGACTTCCTCGTCTCGCTGTTCCTTCACGAGGCCCTGAGGATATACAAGTCGTTCGGCCCCTTCATAGTCCAAGTCAACGGAAAGATAGCCTTGGCCAAGAAGCCCGACGGGTCCTGCGTGTTCTTGGACTACGAAGGGGGCCTCGCGAGATGCATGATATACCTAGAGAGGCCGGGTGTTTGCAGGATATATCCCTTCTACGTAAGAGTGGGGGCTCCTGAGGACAGTGACGCACTATACATTGACAATATGGGCTTCAAGTATGGCGTATACGTCGACACAAGGTGCTCGGGGGCCTATAGGGGCCCTCTGATAGAGCCCATATTGCCCAAGGTAATCGAGACTTGGAAGAAGTTCTACGGCTGGCGGTCTCTAAGCAGGCCCTCGTGCATGTAAATGCCTCTGTACTCGCTCATAGGCTTGGACTCGAGCCTTATGAATACCAGTTGCGCGACTCTAGCGTTTTTCTCGAGGACTATGCCGTGAGGGTTCTCGACGATCAGTAGGCCCTCGCCCCTGCCCTCGTAGCCTGGGTCCCACAGCGCGCTTATCACCGTAGCCCCCATCCTCACGAGGCTAGAGCGCGGGAGGCCTATCGCAACGCAATCGCTCGGGACCCTCACCACCTCGTTGTACCTGATCCTATAGGCCCCCCTTTCTAAGAACAACCTCTCCTCATCGTCGAACTCCAACTTCTCGAGGCTCGGCAACGCCCTCGACTTGTCTGAGAAGCCCAAGAGCCCGTGCCCCTTAAACCTATAGACCTCGCCCACCGTCAAGTCCACCCCGGCAGGTTGAGCTTGTATCGCGCCGTCTAGCAAACCCGAGACTGCGCCCATCTTCAAGACGTCGTGCCCGGGTATCACGGCCATGCCCTCCACCCTCCACACTCAGCTCTAGCGCCGAGAGCCTTAATAGCTCTAAGAGGCTTCAAGCGTTAATCACGGTCTAAGCCCTCTAGAACTGACGGTCGCACAAAGGCGTGGGGCCTTAGACTCCTAGGAGGACCTCGTAGATCGACGGAAAACTTCAAAAACCTCGCAAAATACTGTGGATATAGGCTGAAGGAGGCCTTCGACCTAGGAGGGGCCGTCTTGGACAAAACTGTGATAGTCTATAGCGACGTCTACTTGAAGTACGACTTTGGAAGGGGGCACCCCCTCAATCCTCATCGTCTCAAGCTCTTCTTCGACCTGCTTAAGTGCTATGGGTTGTTGGAGAAAGTG
>CAZPGS010000034.1:0-8341 GCA_964586135.1 uncultured Nitrososphaerota archaeon | reverse complement strand
ATCCCCCTGGTCTTGACGTATATGTCGTCCGTCAAGCCGTCGAACTGGAGGTAGATGGTCGACGTGCCCGCGTCGAGTAAGCTCTTGTAGTACTCCAAGCTCTTCGCCAACACTATGCCGTTGCTGTTCACCTCTACGTGCCTGAAGCCCTCATCCTTGGCCATGGCCACGAGCTCCGGGAGGTCCTTCCTCAGGGTCGGCTCTCCGCCTGAGTACTGGAGGGCCGTCGGTGGTATGGGCCTGACGCTTCTGAGGTTCTTCAGCATCTGCCTAACTTGCTCTAGGCTCGGCTCGTATAGGTAGCCGACAGCCCCGGCGTGGGCGAAGCATATGGGGCAGTTGAGGTTGCAACGATTGGTGACGTCTATTATGCCCAGCACTGTACACGTCTTGTGATTCTCGCACAGGCCGCAGTCGTAGGGGCAGCCCTTCTCCCTCTTCTTGTGAGGGTTCGAGAGGCCGCTACCGAGGACCCCCCACTTCTCGGCCTCGCGGTAGAGCTCGTAGTCGCTCCAATAAACGTCGGTGTACTCTCCGTGTTGAGGACACGACTTAGATATGTACACGCACCCGTTATCCTCGTACACAAGCGCTTCCACCACTTGAAGGCACTCAGGGCATAGGCTCCTGGTCCTCTTTATGGGCCTCAACAGCTACCACCGAAGTCGATTTAACAGCTTTAGCTTCAGCCTCAATCCATTATAAGCTTTATCTAGGAAGCGACGCCCGACGACTGGCTACGCGCCTAGGAGCCTCTTAAACGACGAGTTCTAGTGATAGATAAAGCGTTAAGGTTCGATTGATGCTCCTCTCCGAGCCCTCTCAACGATCATTGTCGAGGACGTTTAAACCCGCTCTCGAAGGGGCTCGTCTATGTGAAGGTCAAGGTTTTAACCTATCCTTATTATCGAGGACCCCTTCTACGAAAGGTGTGAGGATAGCGATGAGGATAATAACCGTCAAAATCCCGGAAGCCCACTTAAGGGAGCTCGACGAGCTCGTCAGGCTAGGGATCTACCCCTCAAGGAGTGAGGCCATAAGGGTCGCTCTCCGAGAGCTCCTCAAGAAAGAGCTTTACGATAGGGCAGAGGAAGGCGACACTCAGAGAGCTATTCGCGTACGGTCGAGGTACTCGCCGCAGCGCAGGGGCTACGCTTACGACTACTAACGTCACCGATAGTGATGCAGCATCGTGCTAGCAGCTCAAGGCCTCATACGATGTCTTCTTCTCAAGCCCAAGGTTGAGGCCTCAAGACGCTTAAAAAGAGAGTTCTGCTGAGGTCGTAAAATTCTAAGACCCTCTCAACAGGTTCTTCTCGATAACCATTTTTCGACTATTGCAGAGTTTATTTGAGAGAAAGTCTGCCCCAGCATCAGATGCCTTTAAATAAAGTTTTCCACGCAAAATCAAAAGCTTCGCACTACGTGGTTTCATTTAGCGACGCCGCTTCCCTTGAGGTGGTACTGTGAACTACGTCATCAAGATCCACGAGTACAATTGCGGCAATTGCGGCTCGAAGTTCTTCACCTTGACTAGGATATATCAATGCCCAGTATGCAAGAACAGGGTTAGGAGAAGGGACACAGAGATAAGGGCCTTCAAGAGGTTCGACGAGTACAAAAATGAAATAGCGCGTTTCAAAGGCGAGTACTATTACAGGATCATCGGCGGTCGGAGTGTTTGGTTCATGGACAAGGCCTATGAGTCCAAAAGCGCTTGGAGGAGCAAGGTAAGGGAGGACTAAGGGGTAGAGAAACAGCTAAAGCCTAAGTAGATTGAAAAGATATACCTAGGGCCATGGAAGCGGCGTCAGCCACATCGCTGGCCTTACTGTCGTTACTGATAGTAGCGGAGCTCACTTACCTAGGCTACCACTTGTGGCTCTCAAGAGCCGCATCCAAGTACTCGACCCCCCGAGGTTACCTCCGAGAGACGCCAACCGTCGCCTTCCACATCCCCGTCAGGGATGAGCCGCCGCTACTCCTCGAAAGGGCCTTGGCCTCGATTAGGCGCCTCATGTATCCCAGGGACAAGATCAAGGTGGTAGTGGTCTGTGACGACGAGGACCCCAGGCCAATGGAGGTGGTGTGCGATAGGGCCCGAAAGGACCTAGAGGTGGTGTTAGTGCATAGGAGGGAGCCTAAGGGGTTCAAGGCCGGAGCGCTCAACGAGGCGCTGAAAGTTGAGAGCGACGTGATAGTAGTGCTGGACGTCGATAGCATACCGTCGCCGGACTTCTTGGTTAAGGCGTTGCCCTCCCTTTACGAGTCGGATGACGTCGCGGCCGTAGTCGTCAGGTTTGAGCCGTTTAACGCTAAAGAAAGCTTGGTCTCAGAGGCCGTAAGCTTCGGGTGGAACTTCTTCACGAGCGGACTCTTCAAGGGGCTTCAAGCGACGTTCGGAAGCTCGTTTCTCGTTGGTAGCGCCTGCATCATAAAGAGGGAGGCCCTCTTAAAAGTCGGGGGGTGGGACGAGGGGTGCCTGACGGAGGACGTAGAGCTTGGGGTCAGGCTCAGGCTCAGGGGCTATAGAGTGGTGTACAACGATGACGTGCCCGTGTGGATCGAGCATCCACCCACTTATGGCGATTTCAAGAGGCAACAAAAGCGATGGGCCTACGGCGCGAGCCAAGTGCTCCTAAAGCACGCTAAAGCCATAGCCACCTCGAGCTTGAGCCTCGCCGAGAGGGTCAGCTTGCTTATGTATTTGACCCAGTATTGGGGCCTAGCGCTGACGGGGTTGTCGGTCGTTGCTTTGCCATTGCTGACCATCCTCGGGGGAGAGCCGCCCCTCTTGCCCCTAATGCCCCTTATGGGCATCGGAGCGGCGATGCTGGTCCCGTACGGCTACTACCTCTCTAAGCAGGCCTCCAGAGGGCGTAGCTTAGCTCAGAGGATAAGGCTCCTCGGGAGGTCGTCTGCCTTGGTCGTGGCCATGTCCCTCGAGGTCTTCATTACCTCGATGAAGCCCTTGCTGAAAGTCGGCTACGGCTGGAGGGTTACGCCTAAGGGCCCCAGTAAGAGGGCCTTGAGGGCCTTGCCGATGCTCGAGCTCCTCCTCTCAATGCTCCTCCTCTCGACCTTGACTATAGCTGTTTTGAGGTCTCACGTCGTGCTGACGTTGTGGTCTCTCGCCCATCTAGCGCCTTTGATGTACGTAGTCTTAAGGAGGTTCAACTGAGGGGCTAAGAGGTCGGCAGGGATTGCTCGAGGCGACAGACGAATGAGCACGAGTCATCCCCCTTAGCTCGCAAAACCTCCTTTACCCTAACGCCTCTGACCTCGAAGCGGGTACTCACCATCCCGGTCAACTGACCTCCTCCCCGCCCTGAAGGGCGGGGGTTCCTCGCCCCCTAGGGCTGGGAGGTTTGGGATTGCATCCCCTCTTCGAGGGTTCAACCCGGGCCTCCGGCCCACCACCCCTGCCCCTCTCGGGGCTAGGGGTCATATCAACTGCTAACTAGGAACGGAACGCCTTACAGGCTTTCCCCATCACCCCCGCCCTGGAGGGCGAGGCTTTCAGTTGTAACTCTATGTCCATCCAAGACCTCAAGAACTTTGCTCAAGACGGAGTAAAGCGACCTCTGACACAAAACTCTTCAAAAGTACAATTCTTTGAAAAGACAATCAACGGCAAGTCCCTCTTCGTTACCCCTTTAGACGTCCTCCTTCACCCGACGATGTTGAGCAACACTTCGATGAGGTAGGCGTCAGTGCCCATCCGTCGTGCTACTAGGAGCGTCACGCCTGCCCTCTGCTTATCGTCTTGGGGGTGGCGAAATGCAACCTCGTAGATTTTACCCATCATTGCTACAAACTCTAGTGGCACTGACCTCATTGGTGCCAAGCCCAGAGGCTTCTTCTAAGCCTCTCTATAACTCTTTTCCCTCACTTTAAGCCTTTTAAGCCTTAGAATCGGCGCCTACAACCCGACCCTTTGTTCCATAGAGTCGCATAACTAGACGAGTGCGTATGAGGAAACTATGAGGAAACAAAGTGAGCCACGCGGGCAAGACCGTACAGAATCGACCAAGGTCGGCTGATAGAGGCTGGTTTTTATGCTTGCCGAACCTCAACTACTTTGGTAACTCATTTCTTTAATATGGTGATAGACTTGCACATAAGGTTTGGCACGGATGGCTGGAGGAGCTTGATGAACGCTGACTTCACGATAGACAACGTCAAGGTCGTCGCTCAAGCGATAGCTGACTACGTCATCAGCAGAGGGCTCGCGAGGTATGGGGTTGTCGTTGGTTACGACTCCCGCAGGGGCTCTAGAGAGTACGCCAAGGCTTGCGCGGAGGTCCTCGCCGGAAACGGCGTGCCAGTCTACATGACCGTCACGGACGTCCCGACGCCCCTCGTCGCGTTTGCGACCGCCAAGTTGAGGACTGGGGGCGCCATCATGATCACGGCCTCTCACAACCCCCCGGAGTACAACGGAATAAAGTTCATACCCCACTACGGCGGCCCGGCCTCGGCAGAGATAACCCAAGAGATTGAAAGGTTCATCGCCCGAGCGGAGGTCAGGGCCTCGGACATAGGGGAAGCCGAGAGGAGGGGGCTAGTGGCCTACGCGGACTTTAGGGAGGAGTACTTGGACTGGATTTCGTCGCTCGTCGATAAAGACGCGATCCGAAGGGCCCGCTTAAGAGTTCTGGTGAACCCCTTGCACGGCTCCGTCGCAGGGGTATTGGATGAGGCTCTGAGGAGGCTGGGGTGCGAGGTCAAGTGTGTGCGGTGCGAGAAGGACCCCATGTTCGGAAGCCTGACGCCGGACCCTACCATGCCCGAGTCCGTCCGAGACATGCAGAGCTTCATGGAGGGCGTCGACGTGGGCCTCGCGACCGACGGCGATGGGGACAGGGCGTCGGCCTACTCCGAGACGTACATCGCCCCAAACACGCTATTTCCGTTGCTGCTCATGCACATGCTCAACAAAGGAGTAAGGGGAGGGGTCGTGAGGACCGTCGCCACGACTCACATGGTCGACGAAGTAGCTGCCAAGAACGGACTGAGGGTCTACGAAGTGCCCGTGGGCTTCAAGAACATAGCGCCCTACTTACTTATGGGCGAGGCGATCATGGGCGGCGAGGAGAGCGGCGGCTTTGGGTACAAGTGGCACGTCCCGGAGAAGGACGGGATACTGACGTGCCTATACGTAGTCGAGGCCTTGGCGCTCTCCGGCAAGAAGAGGCTCGAGGAGCTCATTCGAGAGATGGGCAAGGAGATCAAGTTGTTGTACAGCGTGAGGGGGAAGGTCGACGTCGAGAGGCCTCACGAGGTCCGGGGCCTCCTCGCGGGCTTAGAGCCCCGGAGCGTAGGAGGGCTTCGCGTTGAGGGGGTTTGCAGGATCGACGGGGCGAAGTTCGTGACCGAGAGGGGATGGGTCTTGATAAGGCCGTCGGGCACCGAGCCCGTCGTGAGGGTGTACGCCGAGTCGGAGGAGCCTGAGGTGGCCGAGGCCCTCCTGGCGTGGGGGTTGGAGAGGGTAAGAGGGCTCACGAGGGCTCGCTAAGGACGAGTTAATGGCTCACCCTTCTTGAAGGGCCTTGGATATCCTCTCTTTTAAGTCCATTATCTTGCCGTCCGAGACTATCGATATCTTAACCTCAAGCCTGGGCCTATACCCGAGCCTCGTGAATAGAGCCATCAACCAGGGGCCCGTGATCCTCTTTATCAGACCGGCTTCTGCGAGCCTCGCCAGCTCGGCGGCGACCACGTCGGCAACTCTGGGGAACTGGGCCTTGGCAGCCTCGAGGACCTCGTCGGCCCTCTCCTCTAACAGGGGCCTTATGACCTCATAGGGGTCCTTGGGCTTTACCTCCTTCTCCTCGCTCCTCTTAGTCGCTTGCGCGAGCAGTTTGCGCTGGAGCTCCAGCTTCTTCATCTGTAGCCACAGGTCCTCGCTCATGGTTCAAGCCCCGCGGCTCAAAACTCTACGAACTCGACTTTAAGCGTTGCCGTATCGAGCAAGGCCACGGATCTGACCCCGTAGACGTAGCCGCAGGCCTCGCCGGGGTTCACGACCAATGCGCTCCCCATCTTCTCGGCCCTCCTTAAGTGCGTGTGGCCGTGGACCACCACGTGGTACTTGCCGCTGAGGGCCAGCGCCTCGACTATTTGGGGGTACAATCCGTGGAGTAATGCTATCTTGACCTCATCCACCTCCAGCTCCTCGAAGTCCTTCTCCACCTTGAACCCCATGCTCGAGAACCTCTCGCGCAAGGCCCTCCTCTCGCCGTCGACGTTGCCGTAGACTCCCACGAGCTTGCACTCCAGCCCCTTGTAGACGGTGCAGGTGAAGGGCGCGACGTGGTCGCCCGCGTGCAAGACTAGGCCGACCTTCTTGGAGTTGAAGACCTCCACCGCCTTTGCTATGGCCTGCATGTTGTCGTGGGTGTCGGAGATCAGGCCTATCAACAACCTTGACCACCCAATACTACTAGGCTGAGAGCTCTTTAAATCGAGTGCACGAGGGTGGGCAGCCCTCTAAAGCATTTAAGGATAAGCCTCTAAACTATCTCGAGAGGCTTGAGGGTCGTAAAGATAAAGCTGAAGGTGCTGGGACGCAGCGAGGAAGAGGAGCTGTTGTTGCCAGGCATAGAGGCTAAGGCAGAGGAACTCTTCGAGGCCTCCGCAGGCCAGCTCGCGGAGAAGGGGGATGAAGTGGATTTTGAGCGAGCCCGAGATAAGGCACGATGCTGTCTCCGACCGCTGGGTGATAATAGCCCCTCATAGAGCTAAGAGGCCGAGAGAAGACCGTAAAGGGCAGTGTCCCTTCTGCCCAGGAAACGAGCACATGACCCCTCCGGCGTGGCTGGTCTACTCACGGACTGAGGGGGGACTCGTCAAGCTCGCAGACAAAGAGAATGAGAGAGTCGACAAGTGGGTCATCAGGTGTTTCCCAAACATGTTCCCAGCCCTCAGGAGCGACTTGCCCTTCGAGGAGAAGACCGACGAGTCCCTCTTCTTCGCGACCTCCTACAGCGGCTTCGGCTTCCACCACGTCATAGTCGAATCCCCGCTCCACGACGCCCACCCGCACAACAGTAGCGTGAAGGGCCTCGAGCTCGTCGTAGAGGCCTACTTCGACGTGATGACCAAGCTCTCTTACGAGAAGGGCGTGAAGTACGTGTGCCTCTTCAGGAACTACAAGCCAGAGGCCGGGGCCTCCATATCCCACCCGCATAGCCAAGTGATAGCCCTACCCGTTGTGCCATCGGTTGTGAGGAGGGAGATAGAGGCCGCGAGGAGGTACAACAGGGGACGAGGCGGGTGCTTCTACTGCGACTTGATAGAGGCCGAGGTCGGCTCTCCTAGGCTCGTCTACGCCGACGAGCACTACGTTGCCGTGGCCCCTTGGGCCAGCCTCTTCCCCCACGAGGTTTGGATAATCCCTAGGCGACACGAGCTCAATTTCATAAACACCCACCCCAAGGAGAGGAAGGCCCTGGCGAGAGCGCTCAAGGCCGTCCTCTCCGCCTTGGAGAAGGCAGCTGACGACCCTCCGTACAACTTCGGCTTTCACGTCGCCCCGGTGCGGTGGAGGGGCGAGAGCTACCACTGGCACATAGAGATTCACCCGAGGATTACCGCGCTGGCGGGCTTCGAGCTGACGTCGGGCATGTACATAAACACGGTCTCGCCTGAAAGGGCGGCCGACGAGCTTCGAACCATAATAGAAAAGGCCGACCTCTGAAAGGGCAAAAGACGAGGGATGGAAAGGCCTCAGCTCCGGCTCGAGGGCCCGTAGACGTCGCTCAGCCCCGCTTTCTCCACGTACATCCTGATCATGCCCCTAATCCTCCCCTCGGTCAGCCTGCCGAGAGGCGTCGGAGTCTCGAGGAACCTCTTGGCTATCCTCAGCCTATAGGGGTCGTAGCCCTCCCTAGCCTTAAACGAGGCCTTCGCCCTCACCATCTCGGCCCCGATCTTCAGAAGCTCCTCGGGGCTGACCTTGACTCCTAGAGGCTCGAGGGCCTTGGAGACCACCTCAAGCTTGTAGATGCCCCTAGCGAAGAGGCAGACCACCGAGCTGGTCAAGACGTTCCGGAACCTCTCCTCCTCGACCAGTTGCCTCACCATCTCCTCGTCGGTCATCGAGGCTCTGAGGGCCTTTTGATCCACGCTATACCCGGCGCTATCGAGGTGTGAGTGCCTCGACCCCGTCAGGAAGCCGACTAAAGCAACCGGCCCGGTGTGGTAGCCGGGGACCTCATTGCCCCCACACGCCAGCGCGAAGTCGAGGCCCCCGTATTTCGACGCCGCGACCTCGACCCCGTCGGCCAAGGCGCTGTAGAACTCGTTCGCCCTCCTCGCTATCCTCTCGGCCATCTTT
>CAZPGS010000033.1:0-8615 GCA_964586135.1 uncultured Nitrososphaerota archaeon | reverse complement strand
CGGGTTCTCGGGCATGAGCGTGCCAGCGAACCCGAAGGAGGTTATAGCCAACAACAGTAGCAAGATCGCGTAGAGCGACCCCTTACGTCCGCGCTTTGCTAGGGCTCGCACGGCTCGGGGCGACAGCACCGCCAGGGTAGCCGCTGACTGCACGCCTAGATACCTCGGTAGGTCTGATACCGAGGAGACCGTGGCCCCCACGTAGCCCATCCCCATCCCTGCCAATGACACAAGCGCGAGAAGCCTCACCGCCGAGTCCTCGTCCTCGACCAACGACACAAGGCCTAGCGCGACGGGCACCGTGACGGGGACTATGCCCAGCAACGCAATAGCGGGCGCTCGAAAGAGGGCAGTTGCCACGGGAGGGCCCTCCCACCTTAAGAGGGCTCGCGGGACCTCGAGAACGCTCAGGAGGGCCCCTTGTAGAGCGGTTGAGAGAGTAGTGCAGGCGGTGAAGGAGACTATGAGGGGGAGCGCCACGACTAGCTTCACTTCGACTGACTTGAGCATTTGAGACCGAGCTCTAAGGGCCCTCTTGGCGATGACTAGGAGCACCAACAGGGCTATGGTCCATAGGGCCACACCTCCATGCCCTAGGGCTAGCGCTATGGCGAGAATCACGATGATCATCGGGTTGAGGTCTAGGAAGAGCAGCGGCAGCGCCATCAGTAGTGAGTGCGCCTGAGGTATGAACCAGACAGACCACAGGACTAGGAACGGGGTCGTGAGGGCAAGGAGGGGGGCCACGTGGGTTCGCTCCGCGCCTATGCGCCTCGCCAAGACGTGCGTCCAGATGGCGAGCGACAGGAGGTAGGCCAGTCCGATCACACTACTGGACCACGGAGTGCTCAACCCGCTCGTCATGCTGTGCACGGCGTATAATATCGAGACTATGGGGAGGGGGTACGCCTCGTGGAAGATCGTCAGCCCGCTCAGCCCTCCCCTCTCGATTATCTGAGCGGCTTGAGAGGCGTCGCGCCAGGTGTCGCAGCCGAAGCTAGGCGAGTAGATGCCGTAGAGCGCGATAATGAGCGCGGTCAGCGAGAGGGCCAGAGCGACGGAAGCGGACGAGCTGGAGTCGGAGAAGGCCAGAGCGACGAGTACTGCCATCAGTGCGATCACCGAAAATATCCCGAGGTGTTTGTAGGACCACGCCTCGAGGAAGGCGCATAGAAATACGACGACGGGCAGGGCGTACGCGGCCTTACCTAAATTTATCTTCGGCACCTCCCTCTCGTCGCTGGGGGGTTTTAGTAGTAGCATCAGCGCTGGCATTGACAAAGCTACTGCTATGGTAATTGATGCAAAATGGTTCATATTCAGATCGCGCACGTAACAATAGTGGATGAAGAAGACGTACCCCAACGCCATGCTCGCGATCAAAAACTTGCACAACCACCTAGACGCGTGCGTCAACGCGCCCCAACCTCTGATCTCACGCTTTCATATACAAACTTGGGCCACCACACTCTAATCGCGTAGTGCATCCCATTACAGCTTACAGCGGATAGCCATCGAAGCAAATCGACCCAGAGGGTATTAGCCGTGATCTCTTGATAAACTTTGCCGTTTTGCCAAGTCTACCGCAGGCTGTCCTTTCCATAGCTAAGCCCTCCTGCGTGCGCTATACCGCTAGAGGGTTTTGTGGGGGATGCCACGAAGGCTTGGAAGGAAAAGGCGAAGTCTAAGGCGTCGTGAATCTCATTGATATTGTGGATAACTTCTTTAAAACTCTTCGCGACAAGAGGGCTTATGCAATCCAGCGCGCGATTGCGGAAATGCGTACGATAAGGCCTTTCGGATGAACACCCTAACTCCTTCTTCACGGAGAATCTTCAACCCCTTTCCGATAATATCCATACCTTTCACCTCAACGCGTTGAAGTCAAGTCCCACGACAACTCCTCATACCCTCTAAAAAGTTAATATGTGAGCTTAAATATATCGAAGAGGTCCTTGGGGCTTGCCTCAGAGGAAGCGATACTCATCTTCGCGCTACGCATTTGCTCATTTATTGCTTGCCCCTCTTGATTCAAAGTTCCCCGGAGAGGTCTTGCCCTTCTCGTAAGACCTGAAGGCCTCTTGGAGCTTTTCCGGTTGCTTGAAGTTCATGTAGCTCTCAGCTCACGGAACCTCGCACCCGTCGTTGAATGCTGGGAAAGCCCATAGGAGGTACCGCTCGCGCGGCTTTTAGGGCAGGACACGCGTAGCCCACAATTGAAGAGGCGAGGGCCAAGAGGGGTATGGAGGGCCTGCTCGGCCTTCATGAAGGGTGCCATGTCGATGCCCAGCCGAACCCACCTGAAGGCAGTCGAGACCGCTTGGGCCCCAGTAGTACCCATGGCTATCCCCAGCAGAAAGCCCACAAGGGCCACTATGGCGGTATAGGCCAGGAATAGTGCAAGGATCGTTGACCTCTTAGTGCCTAAGACCATGGAAATGGCAAGCTTGTAGTCCGACTAGGCCACGAAACGCGATGCGATAACGTAAGAGGCCGTAACGATAGTGTTGTAGACGATCGAGGATCAAGCGCTTAAGGAGGACGGCGCTTCCGGCCACCTCTCGTGCAAACCCCTATTCGCTGGGCTTAGACTATTTTGACGGCCACTGGCAACGATCGCTCGAGCTGGCCGAGCGCTTCTAAGCATTCTGCGTCCTCCTTGAGGACGAGCTCGATGAGGGATGGCACATCATCCTCGACATCGATGACCCTCGGCTCAAGCTCTGCCACGATCTCTATGCGCGTGCATGGTTTAGACCCGATTCTGAGCGAACCAAGTCTCCGTGCGTTATCTTAGTCTTTCCACGCAACCCACGAAATCCAGACATAGAGTGCTTAAATCCTAACCTCACGTACGGCGCTCTGTACAGTGATAATGCGCCCACCTTCTTCTTCGCAAAGGATCCTAAGCGTAGGCCGTCGTAAGCGCCCCTTACGAGTGCACGGCTCTTTGTACTATCAGTCACGCACATCAGGCTGTACACGACGAGCCACATTAACAGGAACGCAGGTACCATAGTTTTAAAACGCGTCTCTACGACTTTCATTAAGGCCACTCTTGCTCTCGCAGAATAGTAGCTGATAACGGGTTTTGCAGTCCTGTGAGCATAGTGTAGCCCCGCTTTAACGGGATAGTACTTGACCTTGTAACCCCTATTCCACAACACTAGCCCTAGGACGTAGTCATCGAAGTACAGGAACGCTTCGTCGAGGAACGGCTTCCCATCTGGACATGCACTCCTTATAGCGTCTGCCTTGACCACCATGTAGGCACCATCGGCGTAAGTCACGTAGTAGGGCTTTTCCCTTCCATAGCACTCAGAGCAGGAGGCGTCCCGACAAATACCTCCAGCGCTCCAGAGCTCCGTAACGACGCCTCCTGCCGAGCATACCGTTCTTCCATCGCCGAATAATATTAAGCCGCTCGCGGCCCCCACGTCTTCCTCGGCCTCCATGCATTCAACGATGTTGCGAAGCGAATCGGGCTCGACGATTAAGTCGTTGTTGAGGAATGCCACGTACTTGGACTCGGGGTCTCGCGCGCTCCAGCCTAAGTTCATGCCCCCCGAGTAGCCCCTGTTCACGTCACTCCTAACGACCTTGATCTTGGCCTTGATGGACCCTTGGCCTTCGACGAATTTCTTTATGGCTTCAAAGCTACCATCGTTAGATGCGTTGTCCACTACGACGACCTCGTAGTCATCGTAGTCCAGCTGGAGCAAGCTCCTCAAAGACCTCAGCGCTAAGCTCAAAAAGCCCGCACTGTTGTAGTTGAGCCAGACAAGGGTGACCTTCGGCCTCATCTCGAATCGGCCTCGCTAACCGCGCTGTAGACAGTTTTAAGCGACCTCTCCACGTCATCTAAAGTCGGCATGCAGTCAAACTTGGGCTTTGGCTCGGAGTCCCTCCAGAGCGCCAGCGCCTTTACGATCCCCTTAGCGAGTGCCATGGAGTCATTGGGCTTCACCAATACGCGCATCGGGTATTTGCTAAGCACTTCTGCTACAGAGAGCGTTCTGTAGGCAACTATCGGCCTTCCCGAGAGCATGTAATCGTATATCTTGTTCGAGGGGATGTAGTCAAACTGCGTGCCAGCTCTGTGTGGTAAGACGCATACGGCAGCTCGTCTTAACACACAGGAGATGAGCCTCCTAGGTACGCTCTCCAAGGCTACCGTGCCCTCTGGTAGGAGGTCGCGGAACCTCAACAGTTGCTTTAGGCTAGGTACTATGAGGAGTAGCTTGACCTCTCGAGAAGACCTCTTAGCGATCTTAATCGCCTTTACCAGGTCGAAGAAGCCGTGATATCGACTTATGCTCCCGACGTAGGCCACCGCGTTGCGTAGCTCAGAGCCTCTTAACAACTCCTCTACCTCTCTTTCCATCTCCTCACACCTTTTAGCCGTCGCGATGACTTCTGGGTCCACGGCATCGGGGACCTCGAAGACCTTGTCAGGATCAACTCCGTAAGCGGACATTAGAACCTCGCCAAGGCCTCTAGAAGGCACGGTAAAGGCTGCTACGGATTTATCCCTTAACGCTGTAGCTTCGTGCAGGAACCCGATCGCGTTGGCTAGGACCTCCTTCACAGAGGTCCCCACCAATCCCTCGAGCCTGAGCAAGCCATGTAAGTCTATGACCATAGGCGCTCGCCTCCTCACCGACCTTTGAAGCATCTTCGCCAAACAAAAGCCGAAGAGATGTTGGTGGGCGTGGATCACGTCGACTCTACTCGCGACATCCTTCATCTCACTAAGCTCGTGCTCACAAAGTTTTGTGATGAGCCTTGATGCTACTCGGTTGCTAATGTCGTTTATCGCCATTATTACTATGCGATAGAGCGGGGGGACGTATCTCAATCTAATGTGCACTAGATTGCTAAGTGTCTCGAGCTCCTCGAGCCCCTTGTTATTAGTGAACGAGGCCAAGAAGACCTCTTCGCAAATCTTTGCCGCTGCCTTGGCAAAATTCGAGACGCGTACGCTCGTGCCACTACGTACTGCCAGGTTCGTAGGCGCTATGAACAAGACCCTCATCCAGCTTCAACTCCTAGATTCCAAGGCGTACGGCTATGTTGTTCAACGACCTCGCCAGGCCTTCGGATGCAAACAAAGCCACCAAACTCATCATCGTAAGGACGTTGCCTAAGCCCTCGAAGATTACAGCATCACTTCAGAGTAATCTCCGATATTGAGCTTCACGAACCTCCTATTGCCCTCGCCCTTGACTACCTTGGCGTTCCTCCCTATCAAGCTCTCCTCCAGCCTCTTGACCCTGATGATGGAGGCGTTCTCGAGTATTACGCAGTACTCGACGGAGCTGTTGATTATCCTCGAGCCTCTTCCAACGCTAGTGTAGGGCCCCACGTACGAGTTCTCTATAAGGCAACCCTCGCCTATCATTGAGGGCCCTCTAATTATGCTGTTCACAATTTTAGTCCCCCTGCCGACCTCGACCCTTCCTTCAATCTTGGAGTTCTCGACCTCTCCCTCAATCCTCTCCCTAGCCCTCTCGTCGAGCACCTTGGCGTTGACCGCCAACACGTCGTCGCTCTTGCCGACGTCGAACCACCACCCGTCTAGTATTTCGTAGCCCACTTTGTACTCGCGCTCAAGCATTAGCTGGATCGCGTCCGTTATCTCCAGCTCGCCCCTCCAGCTCGGCTTCAAGCCCTCTATCACGTCGAAGACTACCGGCTTGAAGAAGTAGACCCCAACGAGCGCGTACCTGCTGGGAGGGACCTTGGGCTTCTCGACGAGCCTCACGAGCCTTCCCCCCTCGTCGAACTGGGCGACTCCGAACCTCGTCGGGTCCTCGACCTCCTTAAGGAGGACGAAGGCGTCGTAGTCTCCCTCTGCGAACTTCTCCACGTACCTCTTGATCCCCTTCTGGAGGATCTGGTCCCCTAGGTAGACGACGAACTTCTCGTCGCCCACGAAGTCCCTGCAGAGCTTGACGGCGTGGGCTATGCCCAGCGGCTTGCCCTGGTAGACGTAGGTTATCCTCGCACCGAAGGACGAGCCGTCCTTGTAGTACTCCCTGACGAGCTCAGGGTAGACCTCGCCCAACACTACGGCTACGTCCTTGACGCCGCTGGAGACGAGGTCCTCGAGCACGTATTGGCTGACGGGCTTGTTGGCAATGGGTATGAGTTGCTTGGGGCCAGTGAAGGTCAGAGGCCTGAGCCTCGTCCCAGCACCGCCGTGCAGAATAACACCCTTCACGCCGTCACCACCTCAGCTTCCACGGAGTAGGGTGGAGCACCCTCTCGTCGGCCAACGGCCTCCACCACCACTCGTTCTTCAAGTACCATTCCACGACATCCTTCAAGGCCTCTTCGAGCGTATGCCTCGGCCTCCACTCGAGCTCCCTCCTTATCTTCGAGGAGTCCAAGCTGTAGCGGACGTCGTGTCCTGGCCTGTCCTCGACGAATTCTATTAGGCTCTCGTCCTTGCCCATTATGCTTAAAATCTTCTTGACAAGCGCAAAGTTGTCTATCTCGTTTCCCGACGAGATGTTGTATATCTCCCCAGGCCTCCCTCTCTCCAATACTAGGTTCAGGGCCTCGCAGTGGTCTAAGACGTAGATCCAGTCCCTGACGTTCCTCCCGCTACCGTATATTGGAACCTTCATCCCCAGACTTGCCCTTATTATCGTCTTCGGGACCAGCTTCTCCGGGAACTGATAGGGGCCGAAGTTGTTCGTGCACCTTGTGATTATGACGTCGAGGTTGTACGTCCTATGATAAGCAAGACAGAACATGTCGGCGGCGGCCTTGGAGGCTGCGTAGGGGGACGAGGGCTTGAGCCTGTCCTCCTCCTTGTACGAGCCGGCGAGTATGTCCGAGTAGACCTCGTCAGTGGAGACGTGGACTATTCTAAGCCTCGGATTGTTCAGCCTAGCCGCCTCTAAGAGGTTGAAGGTCCCGACGGTGTTGCTCTCTAAGAAGGCCCTCGGATTGGCTATGCTCCTGTCCACGTGGGTCTCGGCTGCGAAGTTGATGACTGCGTCAACCTCCCTCACCAACCTCGACACGAGGTCGAAGTCGAGGAGGTCTCCCTTCACAAATCGATACCTTTCATCACTCTCTAGGTCTTCGAGGTTCCGCGGGTTCGACCCCATCCCCATCTTGTCTAGGTTTACGACCTCAACCCCCTCGTGCTTACTCAGCACGTATCGGATGAAGTTGCTCCCTATGAAGCCTAAGCCGCCTGTGACCAAGAGCCTCACGATAGCTCCTCCTTGAGCGTCTTGAGGGCCACGTGGGTCGAGTAGAAGTCTATCTTGATCCTCCTCCTCGTCTCGCCGCAGTTGAGGCTAGAGTCCCTGGGCCTCTTAGCCACCCAATTCATTTCCTTCATCTCAGCCCTCTGTATGAGGGACTTGTCGAGCCCCAAGGCCTCGGCCACCCTGGCCGCGAACTCGTACCTGCTCATCCTCTCGCCCACCACGTGAAATACCCCCTCCATCCCCTCTTCGACAATCTCGAGGACCGCTTTGGCCAAGAGAGAGGCCTGGGTGGGCGACGTGTATTGGTCGACGAGGGCCTTGACGGGCTCTCCTACCCTCAGCTTCTCGAAGAGGTACTTCGCGAAGTTGACTCTCCCCGGGCCGAAGCCGTATATCGAGCTGGCCCTCACTATTGCGTGGCTGGGGCAAGAGGAGAACGCCACCTCCCCCATCAGCTTCACGAGCCCGTAGTAGTTAACGGGATTGGGGACGTCGTACTCCCTGTAGTCGCCCCTCTCCCCGTCGAATACATAGTCCGTAGAGAGGTAGACAGCGAAGAAGCCGAGCCTAGAGGCGAGGGACGCTATCTCGACGCTCGGCCTGACCGTGGTCCTCCAAGCTAGCTCCTTGTCCCTCTCGCAGAGGTCCACGTCCCCCAAGGCTGCCATGTGTACGACGACGTCGGGCCTCTCCCTAAACAACAAGCCCCTGAGGCCCTTCGCCTCGGTTATGTCGATCGACACCTTCTTCAGCCTTTCTCCTTCTATCGGTATCGAGTGGCTGTGGTGAAGGGCTACTACTTCGTGCCCCCTCCTCAGGGCCTCCAGCGTCGTCCTGTAGCCCGGAAGGCTACTAGCCCCGGTGATCAAGAGCTTCACGGCACCACGTCACCTGTGGGGAGGGTAGAACCAGTCCCAAGGCCTCCCGACTCTGGGGTCCTCCGTCCTCCCGTTTACGGCTACTGGTATCACGCTCGGGTCGTTCCAAGGCCTCCTCTCCTCGTCCGGGCTCGCGTAGTCGTAGAGCCTGTTCACGAAGTACACGAGGTAGGCCGGCTCGTGGCCCACTACCTTGAACCCGTGCCAGTACCTCCCTGGGACCCTCAAGACCTGCATCCTCGCCTCGCTCAAAACGACCTCGACTAAGTGGCCCTTCGTGGGCGAGCCCTCCTCGTCGTCGTAGGCGCACACTTTGATCGAGCCCCTCACGACTATGAAGTAGTCGTTCTGGCCGCGGAGATGCCTATGCCAAGCCCTAACAATACCGGGACATGTTACAGACAAGTTTACTTGAACTATAGAATCTTCTCCCAGAAGCTCCTTCCAATCGCCACGCATGACTTCTGTGAAGACTCCACGCTCATCTGGAAGCCTAGCCAAGTCTACT
>CAZPGS010000032.1:0-9019 GCA_964586135.1 uncultured Nitrososphaerota archaeon | reverse complement strand
GTCGCTGATGTGTGCTATTAGCAATCCCCCTCGACCTCGAGCGCTGAGTAAAAGGAGTCCCTCTCAACGCACCACATCTACTATTACTGCATTCATGTTCCAGCGATATAAAGGTAGTCTTTGCCTCGTTCGTCAATGTTCTACGCTTTCCTGAGGACGAGCGCGGCGATGACGCTAACACACACAATGACGCAGATCGCCGCCAATAAGCCGAGATCTAGAGCTACAATGGGTCTGGCCTGCTCCTCGGGCCCTCGTGGCGGTGTCAGGAAGTCTTCCGTAGCCCTCCGAGGTACTGATGGCGTTAGCCCTCCACATTTCCCTATGACCCTCGGCTCGGCGTGGTGTATCACTACCAACTGCGGCTTGATGCCTACTTTGCGGACTCTCTGGACCACTTCTTTAACGGCGTCGTAGCCCCTCTCCAGGTGGAGGTGTATCGGGCAGCTCAAGTCCTTGGCCAGCTCCAGCGATAGATCGAGGACCTTATCGCAGACGTCCACGGCAAGCTTGGGGACCTTGTAGTGCGGTCTGCCGACCTCGCCAAGCCCAACCGCCAGGCCCTCCTCAACGTAGCGGGCCGCCAACCTCATGGCCCCCTCAGCTATCTCGAGGGCTCGTCCTGCTCCGAAGCCCTCGACCAACGTCACCACTTCGACAGGGTGGATCCCGAGCACGGCCAGCGCCTTGACGTGTGCCGAGGCCTCTCGAACACCCCTCAGCACCTTCTCGAAGACTCGCGAGTAGCTCTCCGACGAGGTCACGGGCACGGAGTAGTGCCACGAGAGCAGAGGAGCGAAGACGATGGCTACGCCACCCGCATCCCTAAACCTCCTAGCGACCTCTACGAAGCCTAAGCCTCTGACAGGATTCGCGTGCGCGTGGTTGTCGGTCACTCTGATCAATTTCTCGACCTCAAAGCCGCGCTCGGTCTTTTACTCTCGCGTTACGTCATAAGACTTTTTAAACGCTCGTGGAACAGCCCTCTCGAGACGAGCGAAAGTCATGGGCATCGGCAAGGCAACTCAATTGAGGGTCAAGAAGCCCGTGAGATCCATCTCTGGGGTGGTAGTCGTAGCTGTAATGACGAAGTACTTCCCGTGCCCGCATGGGAGGTGCGTGTACTGCCCCAAGGGGTCGGGGCTGACGCCTCAGAGCTACGTAGACTTGAGCCCCGCGGCCCTCAGGGCACGGAAGCTCGGCTACGACCCTTACCTTCAAACGGCCTCGAGGCTCAGGGCCTACGAGTCCATGGGGCACGAGCCGTCCAAGATTGAGCTCATAATCATCGGGGGAACTTTTCCGGCGTTACCCAGGGACTACCAAGAGTGGTTCGTGAGGAGGTGCTTCGACGCACTAAACTCATACCCGAGTGCCACCGTTGAGTCGAGGGACATAGAAGAAGCCCATCAGATGAACGAAGGCGCTCGTGCGAGGTGCGTCGGCCTGACGGTCGAGACTAGGCCCGACTACGCCGGCAAAGACGTGGCGGACTTCCTGTTGAGGCTAGGGGTCACGAGGGTCGAGGTCGGGGTGCAGACGGTCTACGACGACGTCTTGGAGAGGATAAAGAGGGGCCACGAGGTCAGCGACGTCGTGGAGGCGACGAGGACCCTCAAGGACGCTGGCTTTAAGGTCGTATACCACTACATGCCCGGCCTGCCGAGCGTGGACCTAGAGAGGGATGTGGAGGGCTTCAGGGAGCTGTTTGAGAACCCCGACTTCAGGCCGGACATGATAAAGGTGTACCCCACGATCGTCGTGCCCGGGACCGAGCTCTACGAGATGTGGCTTAGGGGAGAGTACGAGGAGATGGACGACTCCAAGGCCGTGGAGTTCCTGCTGAGGGTCAAACCCCTCATACCCGAGTGGGTCAGGGTGATAAGGGTCCAGAGGGCCATACCGAGCAGTTGCGTCGCCGCTGGCGTGAGGTCTAACAACCTGAGGGAGGTTGTCAAGAGGAAAATGGAGGAGCTCGGCCTGAAGTGCAGGTGCATAAGGTGCAGGGAGGTGGGCTTTGCCCTGCTAAGGCGCGGAACGAGGCCTCGAGACCTCGACCTCGAGGTCAAGACGAGGGCCTACGAGGCGTCAGAGGGCTTAGAGCACTTCATATCCTTCGAGGACGAGAACTACGACCTCATAGCGGGCTACGTGAGGCTGAGGATGCCCTCAAGGCCTTGGAGGCCCGAGCTTGTTGAGAGGCCCACGGCGATAGTTCGGGAGCTCCACGTGTACGGCCCCGAAGTGCCCGTGGGCCGCGAGGACGAGGACGCCTGGCAACACAAAGGGCTGGGGAGAAAACTGATGGCCGAGGCGGAGAGGATAGCTGCGGAGGAGCTCGGGGCGAAGAGGGTGGCGGTCATAAGCGGCGTGGGCGCGAGGCCCTACTTCTACTCCTTGGGCTATAGGAGATTGGGCCCCTACGTCGTCAAGGACTTATGAGAAGAGACGCACGCGTGGTCTCGGGCACGAAAACGGCGAGTGCCACGTCGACGACCTCTCAAAGCGCTTCACAGCCTACATCTAAGCGCGCCCCTCTTGGCCTCGCTCCAGTGCATAATCCTTATCAATGAAGCTCCAGAAGTCTTCAGGGCCTCGGGGTAGGGCTGTTGATCGAGGAGGTCTACTTAAAGCCGACCCGCTTCGCGCAATCGGACCACCCTGAGATAGTGGAGTGCGCGAAGAGGTTGAGCCAGGGCCTGTCGATGGAGCGAGCGGTCAAGAACGTGTACCTCTTCGTAAGGGACCGGATTAAGTGGACCGTGGAGGGAGTGAAACCAGCAATCGAGGTCCTAAGGAGCAAGAAGGGCATCTGCTTCAACAAGGCCAGCTTGCAGATAGCTCTGCTGAGGGCCGTGGGCATACCGGCTAGGTATAGGCTCGAGGAGGTCTCGTCACTCGCTCTAAAGCCCTACCTCCCCCGAGAGCTGTACGACCCCCTCCCCAAGACCTTGATCCACGCCTTGGCGGAGGTCTACTTAAACGGGCGGTGGCTCGGGTGCGACGCGACGCTGGACGCCCCCCTCTCGCACCCCCTGTGGAAGAGGGACTGGGAGCCGGGCATGGACCTCTCTTGCATACCCTCGACGTTTAAAGTCAGGGTGTTGGGGACTTTTCCGGACTTGCCCGACGTCGTATTTGAGTCGGCGAGGGCCCTGCTTTACGAAGAGGGGCTCGTGGCGAGGATCGGGGAGCACTTGGAGAGACTGAGGGCGATGTCGTCGGACGAGAAGCTGAGGCACTTCGCAGAGCAGTGGGGGCCAGAGGTCATCTCCCAGTTGATCAAGAGGTTGGAGAATGAGCGGAGAGGTTAAGGGAGTAGCCAAGAGGGTCGAGGAGCTGAAGGAGAAGGGGCAAGGGAGCAAATTCTCTCACTGGCTGACCTGCCACCCCTGCTTCAACCCTCGAGCCCACTTCTCCTTCTCGCGCATGCACTTGCCAGTCGCCCCTAAGTGCAACGTTCAGTGTGGCTACTGCGAAAGGGGCATAGATAAGCGCGAGTACAGGCCCGGCGTCGCGTGCAAGATGATGAGCCCGGATGAGGCTGCTAGGCTTGTCGACGAAGTGGCCAAGAGGGACAAGAACCTCAGGGTCGTGGCCATAGCCGGGCCCGGCGAGCCCCTATTCAACGAGGAGACCTTCGAGACCTTCGAGTTGGTGAACGAGAGGCACCCAGAGCTCATAAAGTGCATCGCGACGAACGGCCTCCTGCTCGAGGAGAAGGTGCTCGCGCTCAAGAGCCTAAGGGTGAGGGCGGTCACCGTAACCATCAATGCCTTAGATCCCCGAATAGCCTCCGCGATTTACGAGTTCATAATCTTGGGCGACAAGGTCATAGAGGGCGTCGAGGCCTCTAGGATATTGATAGAGAGGCAATTGAGAGGGCTAAAGGCCGCTGCGGATCAAGGCCTCCTCGTCAAGGTGAACACGGTACTCATACCCGGCCTGAACGAGGTGGAGGTCGTAGAGGTGGCGAAGAGGGCGGCCGAGCTGGGGGCCTTCCTGCAAAACATAATCCCGCTGATACCGCTTCACTCCTTCAAGGGCCGCAGACCGCCGACTTGCGAAGAGCTGAAGAGAGCGAGAGAGGAGGCCTCGAAGTACATACCGCAGTTCAGGCTGTGTAAACAGTGCAGGGCTGACTCTTACGGGATACCGGGCTTTGAGAGGAGGGAGAAGGCCAAGGATCAAGAGCTCTACCTGACGCTCCATGCTTGACCCTCGAGCCGTGAGCTTGGCCAAGGCCCCAAATATCATGGACTACCTCAAGAGGTCGTTTGAGGTTCTATGACTTAACGACGCGAATTTCTATGACTACTTATCGAGTTGTTGCCCATAATTGAAGCGTCGAACAAAGAGTATTTAAAGGCGCGAAGCGCTCACTTCCGT
This sequence comes from uncultured Nitrososphaerota archaeon, assembly GCA_964586135.1. Lineage (GTDB taxonomy): Archaea > Thermoproteota > Methanomethylicia > Nezhaarchaeales > WYZ-LMO8 > WYZ-LMO8. Next base: position 4,630 of record CAZPGS010000032.1, on the reverse strand, counting down.
GAACCCCACGGACGACAAGCTCGTCTTCGACAGGCTTGAGGGGTGATGAATTGTCACGGGGTCGCCCCCGCGCTTCGAGAGCTAGGAATCAGCCGCCAACTCGAGAAAAGTGGGGTGGGGCTTCACGGCGAGAGCCTCATTGCGCGAGTTGAGCCCTAGGTGCTTAAGCCTCTTGGTCGCCTCTTTAAAGTCTGACGAGGAGTTGGCTAAGGAGTTGAAGAAGACTTTAGACAGCTTGGGCGTGAGCGCGGGCAAGTTCTCCAAGTTGTCCGGCATACCGCTCAGCACGATAAAGAAGGTCTTGAGTGGGAGGGGCGGCATAACTCTATCCACGCTCAGGAAGATATTGAAAGCTATGGAGATGATGGAGGGGAAGCCCGCGAAGCCTTTTGTGGCCGTAATAGCCGCCGTGACCACGCTGAGTAAGTTGCGCTACCCGGCTCTAAAACTCCAAGACCAAGTCGTAGAGGTTAGGGGGTATGGCGTCTCGACACTCGATGAGGCCATCAAGGCCTCGCTGAGGGCCCAAAGCGATGGCGCAACCGCCATAATATGCGCCCCGATAGTCGCTCACTTAATAAAGGACCTGGTCTCGCTCCCGATAGTGACGCTCGACATATGCGACGAGGACATAGAGCGAGCCGTTAGAATCGCAGCCCAAAGGATATCCCAGGGCTCTTGAAGCTAAGTAGGCCTTGTGCGTAATCGGGGCAGGAAGGAATTTAGCCTCCTCACGTTAGCTTAAAACAACAGAGGTGGAGTTTTTGGACCATAACGAAGTCTTAGACAAACTACTGAAAAGAGAGGTCAAGCTCTACGAGGTCGAGGGCCTCGTAGGCGACGTCAACAAGGCCGCCGAGATAAGGAGGCTCTTCTTGGAGAAGGCCTTGGGCGTCCAGCTCAAGAACATAGGCTACTACTCCATGGACCTCAACGTGACGGCTAAGCGCAACATAGAGAGCCCCATAGGCGTCGGCCAGATACCCATGGGCATAGCTGGTCCCCTCAGGGTCAAGGGGGACTACGCGGACGGGGAGCACTACATACCTCTGTGCACGACCGAGGGGGCCTTGGTGGCGAGCGTCAACAGGGGGTGCTCAGCGATAACGGAGTCCGGCGGGGCGAGGGCGAAGATATTAAGGGACTACATGGCCAGGGCGCCCCTCTTCATAACGCCGAGCATTGAGCACGCCTACAAGCTAGTCCAGTGGGTCAGGGAGCACAGGAAGGAGATAGAGGAGGTGTTCAACAGCGTGGACCCCTACGTGAAGCTGGTAGACGTGCAGCCGTGGATCGTCGGAAGGAACGTGTGGCTCCGCTTCACGGCTAACACCTTCGACGCGATGGGCATGAACGGAGTCACATTGGCCTCTGACAGGACCGGGAGGTTCATAGAGGAGAACCTGAAGTTCGCGAGGATGGTCAGCCTGAGCGGGAACCTCTGCGTCGACAAGAAGCCCAGCGCGATCAACTGGCTCCTCGGAAGGGGCAAGACCGTCGTAGCGGAAGCCCTCATAAAGAGGGAGGTGGTGATGGAGAAGCTGAAGACCACGCCAGAGGACGCGGCCGACGTGTGCATGAGGAAGAACCTGCTGGGGAGCGGCCTCGCGCACGCCTACGGCCTGAACGCCCACGTCGCGAACATAGTCGCCGCCATATTCATAGCGACGGGGCAGGACTGCGCTCAAGTCGTCGAGTCCTCGATGGCCATAACGACCGCCGAGGTGACGTCTGAGGGCGACCTGTACGTCTCGGTGACCATCCCTTCGCTTGAGGTAGGGACTGTGGGAGGCGGCACCGGGCTGCCGACGCAGAGAGAGGCCTTGGCTATAATGGGTTGCGCAGGGCCGGGGAACCCGCCGGGCTCGAACGCCAAGAAGTTCGCCGAAATAGTGGCGGCGGCCTGCCTAGCAGGCGAGCTCTCACTGCTCTCAGCATTGGCGGCAGGCCACCTAGCCCAAGCCCACGCTCGGCTCGGGAGGGCTGCTAGGGTCTGACGTTACTCGATCTGCACGAGGCGTTGAAGGGGCACTCGAAGCACGACGGGTTCTTAGCCCTACACACTTCTCTACCAAATTTTATCAAGGCCAAGTGGAAGAGAGCCCTCTCGTGAGGCGGTACGAAGGACTCGAGCGCAAGCCTCACTCCCTCGTAGTCGGCCTTCTCGTCAACAAGTCCAAGCCTCTTGGCCACTCTCTCTATGTGGGTGTCCACGGGGACGACCGGGGCTCCGGACTTGAAGGCGAGCATTACATCGGCCGTCTTGGGGCCCACCGCGGGGAGCTCCATGAGCTTTGCCCTAGCGTCGCCGAAGGGCATGGAGAGGACCTCCTCCAAGCTTGTGCCCCACGACCTCAACCTCTCGGCTATCTCCTTTATCCTCTGAGCCTTGACCCTGTAGAGCCCGGCAACTCTCAGAGCGTCTTCGAGCTCCGACACGTCGGCCCTCAGGACGCCGTCGATAGTCACGAGCCCCCTCTCCCTCATGTTCTTCATGGCCCTCTCGACGTTCTTCCAATTCGTGTTCTGAGAAACTATCGTGCTTATCAGTAGCTCAAAGGGGCTCAAGGCCTCGAACCTCCTCAATATGAACCTCACGCCTTCGTAGGAGAGCCTTGCGACGTTGAGTAGCTCGGTCCTCAGGTCGAGGGTCCTCGGCGACACCTCGACAACCCCCCAACCCACTCTTGCCGAGGTCCAGCTATTGAGAGTGACCCTGTCCCCGGCGGCTCCCTCAGAGGAGCGCGCCCCGAGTCTATCGAGGTTTGTGAAAGCGTTATATAGGTAGCCCAGCGACCTCTCCATGAAACTCGAGGTGGACCGGCATGATACCAGCGTCGATGAAGCGCTACGCAGTGGCCCTGTGCCACAAGTGTGGAGAGCCGCGAGTGGTGAGAATGCCCGCGAGGTCGTTCTTGTGCTTTAAGTGCGGCTCTAGAAACGCGGTCTCGAAGGCCAAGTTCATAGGGGCTACCGATGACATAGACGAGGCCACGCACATAGCTAAGAAGTTCAAGTTGGGGAGGCTTCATACGCAGTCCTGAGGCGGCGGCCGTCAGCTCGGGAGGCGCTGTATGTCAAGGCACGTGGTGATGTGTTGCGGCGCTAGGGTAGAGATAGTGAACTCGGAAGTGAGGGTTCTCGACGAGCCCCTGACCAAGCGCTGTCCCTTGCAGACTATGGCCTACGGCTATGAGGAGATAGACAGAGACGTCGTGAAGAGAAAGATGGAGATGAAGATAGAGAAGCTGGGCTTCGCCTCTGAGGAGAGGGTGTTCGCCGTCGAGCCCCGAGTGCCCTACGGCGCCTCGGAGATGATCATGTCGTGCCTCGAGGAAGGTGTCTTCGACTGCGCCGTCACGGTGTGCGAAGGGGCGGGGACAGTCTTGACGTCCAATCCAGAGCTCGTCCAGATGGTAGGGGCCTTCCTCTCGGGGATAGTCGAGACGACGCCTGTCCCGGGGATAATCAAGAAGCTGAAGGACAGCGGCGGCGCCGTCCTCGACGAGAGGACTGCCGCGATTGACCAAGTGAGGGGCGTGGAGCTTGCGGCTAAGATGGGGTACAGGAGGATTGCGGTGACCGTGGCTGGGTTCAGGAGCTGGGAGATACCGAGAATAAGAGAACTGGAGGAGAGGCTCAAGGTCGACGTCACGGTCTTCGCCGTGTGCACGACCAGGAGCGAGCCGGAGGACGTTCAAAACCTCTTGCTCTCGGACTTGGTGTGGGCCTGCAACTCCAAGGTCGTTAGGGAGAGGGTGGCCCCTAGGGCCGTGTTCCAGCTCGGAGTCGCGATACCGGTTTTCGCCCTGACCGACAAGGGCAAGAGAGCCGTGCTCACTCACTTGATGAAGATAAGGGAGCCCTTCGTCGTCTTCAGGGCAAAGCTCCCCTACTTGGTGCTGGAGAGGCTACCCGGATGAGCTGGGTCGGGCGAATAGCTTAGGCTCGATGGCATGGGGTTATGAGGTACCTCAAGCTCGACCTCCACACCCATCCCTTCGAGGCGCTGGGGTTCCCGAGCCCCAGCATAGACACCGTCGCCAAAATAGTGAGGCAGGTCAAGATGGCTGGGCTCGACGGGATAGCGATAACGGAGCACGAGGAGCGCTCCTACGGGTTCGAAGCCGCGGAGATAGCGAAGGAGTACTTCCCCGAGGTGATAATAATACCAGGTGTCGAGTTCGAGGTGAGCGGCATAGGGCCGGCGACCCACAGGCAGGTCGTGGAGCTCTACTTGGGCGATAGGGTCTTTAGGTTTCAAGTCCACCCCTATGATGAGCGCCCGGAGATATTGTTAACGTGCCAGGGGATCGAGGTCAGGAACTACTTGCACAAGGGGATGGACGAGGACCTCGCAATGCAGCTCGCGCTGAAGTTCAACTTGCTGCCGTTGAGGAACTCCGACGCCCACAGGCTCAAGGAAATAGGCAAGTGCTACAGCGTGCTGAGCCTCGAAGTGCTGTACGAGAAAGGTTGTGAACGGCGCCTCAGCAAATATGGCAGAGAACAGCGCTACTTCTAGAGCCCTCAAACAGCGCTAGGGCCGAGGGCATCCCGAGGTCTGAAGGTCGCGGGCTCAGCATTGGAGTCACACATCACTCCTCAGGCATGCAATGGGACATCATTG
>CAZPGS010000031.1:0-9281 GCA_964586135.1 uncultured Nitrososphaerota archaeon | reverse complement strand
GTCTACTAAGGTGCGGTGTTGTCCATGTTATTGCTCAACGCTACTACAGAGTCAACAGAGGTCACTTCTTATGAGCGGGACAAAGCGCGACGAACAGGGTTGTTCCGCCCTCGGCCATGAGGACCATGGAGATACTCCGTTGCCCCGCGCGCTCTTCCGCTAAATGATTCCTCGCAAAATTCCCTCGTCTTGAGGGCTTGGCAACACCCTCAGCTAATGATTAGTGAATTATTTTGATTAGGAGTCCCTTAACCTCTAACTCCCAGAGGCGCATCTAGCCATTCTTACTATGTTTTGCGCCAAGCCCAACGCCAAAAAGTGAACACCTTTAAGCGAATAGAGGTCCATGTCGCCCAAGCCCACGCTATCTTAATCATCGCAATGATTAAAACGGCTCTCCACGACGTGGCAGCTTTAAGTGGGCGAATCACGTTAAGGCAGTTACGGGTGTCACGTTAAATCAAGCCATCTAACCTCTGAATCTCTCGATAACATTAATAAGCTCATTTTAGTATAGAAAAGGGACCCTAACTTTCTACGAGCACGGAGGGATCTTGGTTGGACATTCACGAGATTAAGGTGGGAGCGCCAGGAACGACCATACCTCCGTTCGACGATGTCGTAAGGAACGCCAAGAGGGCCGAAGAGCTAGGGTACGACTCCATCTGGTGGCCTGACCATCTCATGGGATGGATACCCGAATCTATATGGACTCTAGACGTAACCCCTCTGGTAATTAGGATGAAGTCGCCCCACGTGTTTTTAGACCCCCTAGTGACGATAGCGGCTGTAGCCGTACATACCTCAAGGGTACTTCTTGGAACGAGCGTCATTGAGTGCTTTAGAAGACACCCCCCGACGCTCGCCCAAGAGATCCTAACGCTGGATCACATATCAAAGGGGCGAGTGATTCTCGGAATAGGAGCTGGCGAGCTCGAGAACGTGGAGCCCTACGGAATACCGTACGACAAGCCAGCCTCAAGGCTCGAAGAGGCCATAAAGATCATAAAATTGCTATGGAGCTCCAAGGGAAAGAAGGTGAGCTTCGACGGGAAGTTGTGGAAGCTGAGAGATGCCGTCCTCGACTTAGAACCTTACCAAGAAGGGAGGTATCCACCGATATGGGTGGGCGCTCACGGGAAGAGGACGCTGGAGATAACGGGTAGGTTGGCCGATGGCTGGTTGCCCGCTTGTCTTCCAGTCGAAGAGTACAGAGAGATGTTAAATATCGTGAGGGATGCCGCAAAGCGCGCTGGTAGAGACCACAACGAGATAACCCCAGGGCTCTACGCGTATGTGGTAATAGACAGAGACCACGAAGAATGTCATAGACTTTTCAAAGCACCCCTCATGAGGGCTTGGGCCCTCACGGCTCCTTCGTTGATGTACGAGAAGCTCGGCTTCGAGCACCCCCTTGGCAGGGGATTTAACCCTCTGACTCAATACGTGCCGACCAAATACGCGCGCGAAGAAGTCATGCGAGCACTCAAAAAGGTTCCAGAAGAGGTGTGCGAGCACTACTTCCTCCACGGGACGCCGGATGAGGTTATCAAGAAAATAGAAGAGTACGCGAAGATTAGCGTACAACATATAGTGTTATGGAACCTCACGTACTTCGGCGACGCCATGAAAGTTGGCGAGTCCTTCAGATGCCTAGCTGAGGTCTTAAGATACATAAAGGGCAAGTGAAGGAGCTATGATGAACTGCGTCAAGCGTTAAAGCGGCATAGAGAGCGCCACGAAGTGTACAACGTAGCCCCAAGAACTTCTTTACGACCTCATACCATGACAGTCACATAAGCGGCAACATGGTTTCTCCACGTTAAGGAGGGTTGCAGCAAAGGGACGGGCTTTTATAATAGACGACGATAAAGCATCTGGCAAGAGGTCGTCCTTTATGACGACTTTTTTATCCTTTCGCGCATGCATTGCAGTTGTTAGAGAAGCTACAACAAGCATGAGCCCTCGAAAGTTATTTAGCTTGACGAATTGTTAGGAGTATGGCGTGAAGCGGACATGCAATTAAGGGACCTAATTAAAGGAGTTGAGAGGGGGTTCGGCGAAGCTGCCATAAAACTCGCTGAGGAGTTGCACGGAAGAGGCAAGAAAATATTCGGCTTGATCTCATGGAGCATACCAGAAGAAGTGATATACGCTAGCGGCGTGATCCCATTTAGGCTCTTTGGAGAAGCACGGTTGATCGAAAAAGCGCACGCCTATTTGCCCTCTTGGAGCTGTAGCTTTTCGAGGAAATGTCTAGAAACGGCTTTAAACGGCAGGTATGGCTGGCTCGACGGCCTCGTAGCCTCAAAGCTTGAGGACACGTACATAGCGCTGTTCTACTTATTGAGGCATTATTTGAAGCCGAAGTTCTCGTACCTTCTGCAGGTTCCGGTATTGAAGAGCGAGGTCTGTAAGGATTACTTCTCAAAGGAGATCTCAGGCCTCAAAAGCAAGGTAGAGGAATTCCTAGGAAGGACTGTGTCTGACGATGACTTGAAGAAGGCCATTAAAGTGTACAACGAGAATCGTCGACTGCTCAGGATGCTTTACCAAGCTAGGAAGGGGGATGACTTCCCCTTGAGCGGGGCCGACGTGTTGAAGATTGTAGTCTCAAGCATGACTATGCCAAAAGAAGAGCATTCAGAGGTAGTCAAAAAGATCTTAGAGAGTATCGGTACATTAAAGTCCGGATGCGAGCAAGGAGGAGGCGCTGAAAAGAAGGTTAAGGTGCACGTCTCCGGAACGGAGCTAATCGACCCTGAGGTTTTGCAGATAATAGAGGACTGCGGGGCGAAGATAGTCTCTGACGACTTAAACACAGGGACTGTCTACTTCTGGGGCGAAGTCTATGGGAACAAGGACCCCTACGACGCCCTAGCAGAGCACTACTTGCTCAAAAGTGCGCCGAGTTTGCTAATGTCGAAGCAACTTTCAAGAGCCATAGACGAGAGGATAGAGTACATACGCGCGTTAGTAGAGGAATTCGAAGCCGATGGCGTGGTGTTCTTAGTGGACAGGGGATGCGAGGTCATGGGGTTTGCCTACCCCCACTTGAGGGACGGCCTCAGAAAACACAACATCCCCTCTGTCAGGCTGGACTTAGACTACCCCTTTCCCAGAGAGCAATACGTGACCAGGATGAGAGCCTTTATAGAGATGGTACGCGAGAAAGGTCTCTAAAAGTTAAATATCAATGTTGAAAGCCTTCTAAAGTGCTCGGCTAAAGACGTAACCGGGCACAGCGTCGACATCGAGACAGGTTCTGTGATGAGTGCTTCTGGCCTGGCGACCTGAGGCCGTCGTAACGCTGTGTCATGACAGCATTTCACTTAGGCCATCTACATGAATACGAGCTTAAAACTTTGAAGCAGTAATTGTGGGCATCAACGTCCTTAAATATGACTTGAAGGCCTATTCAGGAGAGGTGAAGAAGAGGTGAACGCTTTTATTGAATTGCTACTCTGATGAACTTAGGTGACTGAGGTGCACGGCGTTGGCATAGACGTCGGATCAGCGTTTACAAAAGCCGTCTTAGCAAGGGTCAAGGAGGACAGGCAAATAGAGGTAGTGGCTTATGAAGTAATGCCTACAAGGCCCGACATGAGGGGATGCGTTCGCGAGGTCTTTGATGCGGTGTTAAAGATGGGAGGGATATCAAGGGAAGATGTGAAGGCTATAGTGGGTACTGGTTACGGCAGTAAGATGGTTCAACTGGAGGTCGGAGGAAGCGTCGTTTCTGAGGTCACTTGTCACGCTAAGGGTGCCAAGTACCTCTTCCCAAGGTGTAGAGGCGTGATAGACGTGGGAGGGCAAGATGCTAAAGCCATAAAGCTAGACGAAGAGGGTCGCGTAATCGGCTTCGAAATGAATGACAAGTGCGCGGCTGGCACGGGAAGATTTCTAGAGGTTATGTCCAAAGTGCTTGAGGCCAGCATAGACCAGCTCGGAGAGATATATCTCAAAGCTAAGAAAAGGGCTAGCATAACCAACACCTGCACCGTTTTCGCTCAAACAGAGGTTATATCCTTAATATCTCAAGGAGTCCCTAAAGAGGAGATAATAGCTGGGTTAATAGAGGCCTTCGCGTCGAGAGTCGCTGGCCTCGCGAAGATAGTAGGTATAACGAGGGACGTCATCGCAAGCGGAGGAGTCGCTAAGAACGTGGGCTTCGTAAAGGCTTTAGAGCGCAAGCTTGGTTGCGAAATATGGGTCCCCAAAGAGCCTATAATTGTGGGAGCACTAGGTGCCGCCTTGTTAGCTCTAGGCAAGGGACATGATCATCGGTAGACATGAGAGCTCTGAAGTGTAGGGCTTTAAAGTCCTCGGGATCAACGCTTTGTCCGAGGTTTTTGAGGGTTATTGAGAAGAGGTGCGGAGCTGAGCGTGATGAAGGGTGAGGAAGCTCTTCAGGAGGTCAAAAAACATCTTGAATGAGAAGATGATCCTCCACGTGATAGCTGTAGCAAAAATCGTGAAGGCGTTGGCGTGACGCCTTGGCAAGAACGAGGAGTTGTGGGAGGTCACGGGCTTACTTCATGGTATCGACTATGAGAAGACGAAAGACGAGCCGAGCAGGCACGGCCTTGAGGCGGAGAAAATGTTGAGAGACAAGGTACCCCTCGAGGTTGTTAAGGCCATAAAGGCGCACAACTTCGAAAACACTGGCGAGCGTCCTGAAAGCGACTTAGATAAAGCGCTAATCGCTGCCGACGCTGTCTCGGGCCTTGTAATAGCTACGGCCCTCGTCATGCCCAATAAGAAGTTAGCAGAGGTCAGTGTCAATACCCTAAGGAGGAAGTTCAAGCAAGAGGACTTCGCCCGGAACGTCAATAGAGATAGGATCTTGTTCTGCGAGCAGATAGGCCTATCTCTTGACGAATTCCTCGAGCTGGCCCTTAAGTCTCTAAGCGAAATAAGCGATGTCCTTGGCCTCTAGACCCTTGAGTTAGAGGACTATGGCCGCATGATTTCATTAAACGATAGTGCTTCACTTCCTTACACGTGCGAAAGCGTATATTCGAAGAGCTCGAAGCACATATCATGACACTTAAAAAGCTTCAATAAGACAATAGGACTATTCCTGCAGCTACGAGGAGGGCCCCGATCACGGTCCTTAAATCAGGCCTTTTCTTCGGATAGAACATATCTATGAGCATCGCGAACTTCTGGGCCAAGGCACTGAGGGGAGCGACTATATTGGCTTGCGTAAGGCTTAGCCCAATGAAGTAAATCGCGTCGCCGAGCCCGACTGCTATAGCCCCTTCGGTCAATGCCATGGTAAGCTCTTTTGCGTTGAGGGAACATAGCTGAGAGAAACCATTAGGTGAAAGTGCCGTATAACATGCCAAGAAGAGGGTTACAGCTAATATTTTAAAGAAAGCTATGAAGATGGGACCGAGGACCGCAGTCATCGCCTTGAGCATTAGCACTGCCACCGCCCAACAAAGCGCTGCACCGATCGATGACGCCACTCCAAGCTTAGATCTACGAGGCGTAACGTAGGGGTCCCCTTTATTGCCTTGCTTATCAACCATATAGCGGCTATTATTGCAAAAGATTCGAGGACTATGTTTATGGTCAGCTTTTCATTAAGAACGAGAACGCTGAAGGGAAGCGCAAAGAGAGGGTTAGGAGTAGGCTAGTGGCACTGCTCATGAGGCGCCTATCCACTTCAACTCGATGAAGTACAGCATGTCTCCCAAGGCCCATCCCACGAGGGAAGCGACTATCAGGTACATAGTCAAATTGATGTCGAGAAGGAGAAGGTACCCCAACTTCCTAAGAAGCTCGACGAAAATGAAGAGGACGAGGGTTGCGCTCGTGCTACGAACTAAGTTTAGAGTTGTTGGAGAGGTCGATCTCATGCTACTCCTATAGAGATCAGCTCCTGCAGCCCAACAAAGCGAAGCCGCCAATGCCGAAGTTGCTCCTAGCATGGTATTCGACCTCCAATTTAGGGGTTTGGTGGCTGTGCTTAGGACGTCGTCGAGCCTACTCTCGTGGTCTCTTAAAAGCATGTAAGCCTTGTCCTCTTGGTGGTAAAAGGCTTGCTTTCATTTTGTTGGCTTGCTGCCTGAGATATTAGTGAAAGTATTTCCTCAATTCGGCAGCATAATCTTCAGGCGACTCTACTACTTCAGTCTCGTGGAGTAACGTAGCCAGAGCCCAAAAGTCGCTTATGAATGGTTGGATCAAGCCAAATCTAGCGCAGACCCTGATCTGTGGATTGAAGTATTCTTGCGAGGTCCCGAATCGAGGAAGTATTAGGGCGAAGTTCATGCACAAGATGCCCCGATCCTCGTAATAAGCCAAGATCTTCGACAGCCCATCGGCCAGCTCAGCTAAGTGCCGGGACACCAGCTCTGTGGGCGTAAGGGGCTCTTTCAATACGCCCCAGACCTCGAAGGACCTCAGAGGGGCAAAAGGCGCTATCCAAGTCAAGTAGTTACCTTCGCGTATGAGGCGCTCTTGGGCTTTCTTTTCGTGCTCGATGAGCTGGACCCAGTAGTTCCTCGAGGTCTGAATGTAGTACTCGTAGCTCTTAATCAAGAGGAGGCGCTGGTGATTGAATGGGGCGTTAGAAGCCAGTGCTTGCATGTGAGGATGGATTATGCTCGAGCCCGCTGATGGTAAGTAACTCATTATTATGGTGCCGTAAGCGAGGTCAGGGCTAGCCCCATAGGCGGCCTTCAACGCTTTAAGGCCCGCTTCGAGGCCCTCCGCCAACGTGTCCGCTCCCAGCTCTTTGGGATAAGCAAAGTGTTTGGGCCCTAAGACCACGATCGCGTTGAAGTCGGAGTGCGCGTAAAGGCTCGGAAAGGCCACGCAATTCCCAACTTTTATCCTACCATCATCGGCGACGTCTTTTGGGAACTTGGGCGTTGCAAGCTCTATTCTCTCGGGACAGAACGGACAGTTAGACTTTGAGGTCTTGATGAGCCTCTCGAGCAACTGCTTATCAGTGTTGAAGTATTTCTCGACATACTGGAACCTCCCCTTGACAACGAATGTCGAGAGGCCCGTCAAGGGATCAAATCTTCGCTCGAGAACTTGCTCCTCCATTTCAAAGCCGCGCATCGGATTGAAGAGGCGAGCCTTCCTAATGTCTTTACGAAGGCTGAGGCTCAAGGACACCACCTCGAAGTCTCACAGAATAGGTGTCCATACTTTGCCTTTAAGCTTCTCGTGCGAGGCCCGCTATGAGTGCTCGTACATGCCGGTCGAGACTTGGGCTTAGCGAATCAGGCCCTACGCTTTAAATGCACTAACTTAATTAATGAAGGGCTAAGGAGTTCCCTCTTTGAGGAGCCTCTCGGAAAGCTTATCGAGTTCTCTAATCCAGGGGCTGACCTCTTGAAAGGCCTTCGATAACTTCAGAACCCCCACGTCGTCGAATTTCCTACCCACGATCTGCATGCCGATGGGCAAGCCCTCTCTGCTTAGGCCTGCTGGAACTGAAGCTGCCGGCTGTCCCGTGAAATTGAAGGGATATGTGAAGGGCATCCAAGCCAAGTGCGTTGCCGGCCTCCCTGCTATCTCTCTGGGAGCTATCCTCCCGATGTCAAAAGGCTTTACAGCCGTCGTGGGCGTTATCAAGAAGTCGTACTTATCAAAGATCCTCTTCACGGCTCTCCAAAGCTCTTGTTTCTTAGCTTCGATCCCTATATAGTCTTTGTAAGTTAGGCCTCCAGCAAAGCGCAAGAAGCCCAAGTAAGGCGGATATGCGACCTTCTTCCACTCTTCGAGCCTCCCGGAGATAAAGGTGACGAACTCTAAAGTTGTCTTTACTCTTAACTCGTTCTCCAAGCACGGGAGGCTCGCCCTGATCTCTTCAACGGTCCCGAACCTTTCGAGTTTAAATGCAGCCCTCCTCACGACCTCTTCGACCTCTGGATCTATTATCGCATAACCGAGATCGGAAGAGAACGCTATCTTCACGTCATCTATCGGACTTTCCAGCTCTTTGAGGTAGCTTCTTCCATCGTCGGGCAAGGAGTACATGTCCCTCTCGTCCCTCCCTTTCACAAAGTCTAGCAGGAGGGCCGAGTCTTCGACACACTTGGTCAAGAAGCCTTCGCACGCCAAGTCGGCGAAAATTGGGATGGATGGATATAGGGGCACTCTACCCAAGGTAGGCTTAAACCCATAAACCCCGCAAAAACTGGCTGGAATCCTTATGCTACCGCCAGCATCATTCCCCGTGGCCACCGGGACCATTCCAGCCGCGACAGCAGCAGCGCTCCCGCCGCTGGACCCTCCAACAGTCCTCTTTAAATCCCAAGGGTTTCTAGTCGGGCCGAAGAGCACGTTGTCGGTGTAGGCTATCAAGCCGAACTCTGGCATGTTGGTCTTGCCTATGATAACCGCTCCCGCCCTTCTCAGCCTCTTAACGATCACAGAGTCTTCGCTTGGAACGAAGTTCTCGAATAACTTGGAACCGAAAGTGGTCCTCAGACCTTTCGTGAGAGTATTATCCTTAACTGCTATAGGTAAACCCGCTAAAGGCTTGCCTTGGCACTTCTTAACCTCCTCGAGGGCTTTCGGATTCAGGGTTACGAAGGCATTTATCTTCGCGTTTAACAGTCTTATCCTCTCAAGGCACCTCTCGACGAGCTCAGAGGCCTTCACCTTACCGCTCTTGAGCGCGTCGACGAGCTCGACCGCCGTCTCCACGATCCCACGCCTCTCTTAGCTTCGAAACCTCAGCGTAAAAGCATTTTGAGAATTGCCACAAAGCCGTTCATGAAGTGGCGAAATTTATGAATAAAAGAAAAAGTGAAGGTTTTAGAGCTCTAACTCGAGCTCTCTAAGTTTCTCGGGACTTGGGATGCCGCCAGGCCACTTTCTGTACTCGTAGTACTCTCGAACCTGTTTCTTTACGTCTGGCACGTTGCCAGCGCTTCCACCTTCTACTGGTTGCAGTATTACGAGCGGGAGCCCGTCGTCCTCCTCAGGCTTGATACCACACTTGAGGTTATACAGCCTTTTGAGTGTAATTATCCTCTCGCCAGTATTCGCTAAGCTGAAGGCGTCGAACTCGAATCCCGTCGCGTATTTCAACATGTCAGCTAGCATGGTGGGCGTTACTGGCATGAAGGCACACATGGTTACGTCATTGAAGAGCTCAGTAAAGTCTTGGACCTTCGCGAAGAGCACGCCTTTGCCTTCACTAGACAACTTATCAGTCGACATCACCTCGTACTCCTCGAGAACCTTGCCCATCTCGTAGAGGTACATCTGATGGGGCAGATGACAAGCGCCTCTTGGATGCACCGCGT
>CAZPGS010000030.1:6661-9474 GCA_964586135.1 uncultured Nitrososphaerota archaeon | reverse complement strand
TAGCGTCTGAGGACGGAGACATCAAGCGGATCGCTCCAAAGTACGGCGTTGAAGTTGTGGGGTTTGACGAACTGTTGAAAATGATTAAATAAGGGGTTTGAGGTTCTCGTTTAATCGCTGGCGCTTTTCACTTCTTTGCCCGTGTTCTTGACCCCGAGGGAGACTATCACAGCCTCTTGGCCTTCCTTGGCGATCACAAAGAGGCCCTCATCGATTTGGCCAATTGCTACAACTGGAAGCGGTGCTCGAGGACCAGGAGCCGCCAACCACGAGTCCGAGCTCGTCAAGGTGAGCGCCTATAGAAGACGGGCCCCGATGCTCTACGACCCCTAGAGCTTGCACATGTGAATAGCTACGTGCGCGCTTCGCGATGTAGTCTTTACGCAGAACGACGAGGACTTCCTTACCCTTAACACCGTAAAGCGTCATTTTTCCTTATCCTTAATCTAATGAACTCCTCGACCAACGCCAAAAATCGATTCACGTCGTCCTCTGTGTGCGCTATTGAAAGCACGAAGTGGGCTACGCTCGGCGACAAGTACACGACCCTATTGTCCAGCATGAACTCGAAGAGCTTCTTCGTGAGCTCCCTGTCCTTGGTCCTCTCGGCCGTCAAGCCGTTTATGGGCCTCTCTTTCGTGAAGTGTATGGCGAATAGCGATCCCAGGCCCGTGGTATAAGCCTCGAAGTCGTTCCTGGAGAGTATCTCGTTCAACCCCTCCAAGGCCTTCCTCCCGAGCCTCTCTAGATACGGGAAGAACTTGTCCGTCTTGTCCTCGAGCTCTCTTATCAGCGTGTACCCGGCCCTCATCGTCAGGGGATTTCCAACGTACGTTCCTCCGTGGAAGGACCTCTCCCAGAAGTTGGGTATCTTGATCTGGTCGAGCCTCTCCATGATCTCAGCCCTCCCGCAAAGAGCGCCAGCTGGGAAGTACTGTCCCCCCACGGCTTTGCCCGTCGTGATTATGTCGGGCTTGACGTTGTAGTAATTCTGCGCGCCCTTGTAGAATCTAAAGCCCGTTATGACCTCGTCAAATATCAGCACTATGCCCCTCTCGTCGCAGAGCTCCCTAAGCCCTCTGAGGAACTCCCTCTCAGCGGGTATGAAGCCGGCGGCGCCCATCACTGGCTCTACGATTATGCAGGCCAGGTCCTCGCCCTTGACCCTCTCGCGCACGCCGTCTAGGTCGTTGTATGGGAGTAGGACGATGTCTTTGGTCACTGATTCGGGTAGCCCCGCCGATGCTGGCCTATCGTATGGGTAGCTAACGCCCTTATGCAAGCCGTCGTACCCGCCGTGCCATCCGCCCTCGAACTTGCCCACCTTAACCCTGCCCGTGTACGCCCTAGCGAGCCTTATCGCGTACATGTTCGCCTCGGTGCCGCTGTTCGACGGCCTCGCCATGTCCATGTCGAACCACCTGCACACGGCCTCAGCCCACTTGACCTCCCACTCGTGACACCACCCGAAGTGGGCGCCGTACTCCAGCTGCTCCATCGCGGCCCTAATTACGGGCTCGTAGCCGTGGCCCGTCACTATCGCTCCGTGGCCCATCCAGAGGTCGAGGTACTCATTGCCGTCGACGTCCCATATCCTGCTGCCCTTCGCCTTGACGACGTAGAACGGGTATGGGCTGAAGTGCCTCAAAGCGTAAGAGACGCCGCCCGGCAGGTACTTCCTCGCCCTCTCGAACAGTTCTCTAGACCTGGGCGTGGAGTCCAAGTACACGACTAAACCCCCAGTGCGCCCAAATACGTCGACGGCAAGGCTATGTCCTTCATAGTCAACAGGCCCGGCGGAGCCCTCAGGACTCTCGGGATGGCGTTAATGATCATCGCCGCCGTGGCTATGTCGCCGGCCGTCCCGTACTCGTTCCTCCACTTGAGCGGAGGGTCCCCATCTATTACGACCTCGTCATAGTCAGTGCGCCCGACGGACGCTAAGAGCTCGAGCCTTATGAACTCCTTCCCCCCGACGTATCCTATGCCGTAGCCCCTCACGCCGCACACCCGTCCCGGCTCTATCTTGAAGTGCTGGGTCTCCACGTGCTTGTCGGCCACTATGGGCTCTTGGCCCTCAGAGATCTCATCCACCCTTAAGCCGATCATGGACGAGATGAGCATTATCGACTCCGCGTACCCCACGTGGGCCGTTATCTCGCCTCTAGACATCTTTTCTTGGAACTCCTGCACCGTCATGCCCAAGCCGTACTTCTTCTGGAACGAGTACCTCCTCTTCGACGCGTCAATGGACCTGATGACGTGTATCCTCCTAACGTCAACGCAAACCGAGCTCAGGAAAGCGGGCAAGGCGTCGAATACGAACCCGGGGTTCACGCCGGTGCCGAGGACCCTGACGCAGTACTTCTTGGCCATTTCGTCTATCAGCGTGGCGAGCTCGGGATATCTATACCACGGGTAGGCCAAGGTCTCCGCCGTAGAGATGACGTTGGCCCCGGCCTTGACGCACTTGACTATTTGCGGATATATCTTGTCGAGGTACGTGGCCGTCGCGTGCAGGGCCACGTGTGGCTTGACCCTTAGCATAAGGTCCAGGGCCTCATCGTCGTGGACGACCCTCACGCCCAGTCGCTCGCCTAGGCCTATGACCTCGCCCAGGTCCTTGCCGACCTTATCGGGGGCCACATCGACGGCCCCGACGGCCTCGACGCCCTTCCTTTTCATCACGTGCTTGGCTATCAGTGCTCCGATGGAGCCCAAGCCGTAGAGGACGACGCGAACGCTCTCCGGCATAGTAAAACGGAGAGGTCTTTTACGGGGTACATCTGATAAGCCTTACTCTCCGTCCCCAT
>CAZPGS010000030.1:0-6561 GCA_964586135.1 uncultured Nitrososphaerota archaeon | reverse complement strand
GGTCTTTTACGGGGTACATCTGATAAGCCTTACTCTCCGTCCCCATCCTCAAGGCTTGGTCAAGACGAGAACTGCGAGCTTGATCTTGGGACCTGCTTTGCGCGCCGGGCGTGGGAGGTTTAGGGGCCGCCCCTCTAAGTTGAGGGTCGAGCGAGCGCTAAAAGGGCCTCACGCACCTCAAGCCACCCAACCGTAGTCTATTTCTATTCGTCGCGCCCAGTGACCTCCGCCTCGCCCGCGCCTCGCGCGCTATTAGCGCGGTTCGCGGGCGGCGGTCGAGCCCAACGGCACTGGGCCCCCACCTACGAATGGCCCACCTAAGCTCGGAGCACCCCCCCATCGCCTGAGCGGTCTCTGAGCGGTAAGCAGTATCAGGGCTTACAAACTCGATACCTAGACATCAACTACGAAACAGCCCTCCTCTCGCTCCTCCTCACCTTCTCGGGGGGCTCCCACCTGAACCTCCAAAGCCCCTCGGCGAAGCCCTCTATCGCTATCTCGAGCTCGTCCGTCAAGACGTCGCTTATGAGTGGCTCGTCCGCCAGGGGCGATATCGCCAAGTCCACCTCGACCTCCCTGGACTGCACGTCGCCGGCCACGGCCCTAACGCTCGCTCCTCTCGCAACCACCCACACCCTGAGGGGCCCGCCCGCGGTCTCGAAGACGCACTCCCTAGCGTCTGAGGGCGGGGGCCAGAGCCCGAGGGCCTTCGCGAGCGCGACTGGTATCATGAGTTGCGGAGAGTCGGCCTCGTAGCCGCTGTTAACGAGGGCCGCGGCCTCTACAACCCTATCTCCTCTCCGCACTCTCAGCCTTACCCTCACGGCCACGGGTGAGACCCCTTACCCAGCCCACTCTGACCCTCTTAGCCCTGATGTAGCCCACTCTGACCAAGGCCTGCACCAAGTAGTAATGCGCACTTCATGTTAAATACGTTTGCGGGGCTCGCGCTAAGGGAGCTCCCTTCGGCCTCTGGGCGCTCGAGCAAGGCTCGGGCCCGAGCCACCTCTCTCACCACTCGCCGACGAGGAGTCCCTTCACCGGCCCACAGGGCTAGCTCCGAGGGGCCAATATTGAGCTCCATCGGGCTTGGCCGAGGTGAAGTCAGGCGCCCCTCCTGATCTCCCTGACCTCGAAGCCCAGGGCCCTCAATATCCTGCACGCCTGCTCAGTAGCGAACGAGTCCTTCGGTATGCCCACGACGGCCGAGATCACCTGCTTCACGGGGTACTTCATCCCCTTGTACTCTATGTAGTACTTGGCCCTGCCCTTAAAGGTCTCCGCTATCAGCTTCTCCAGGACCTCCTCGACCTTCTCCCTGGTCAGGTCGACCTTCCTCTTACATATCGTGAACTCCATCTCCATCACCAATCGCATAGCCTATGGCGCGCCGGTACCGGGGCGCGGGACCGCGGCCTCGCTCCGAGGGCGACGACAAGCCATTCGCGCACGGCCCGCACCGCTTAAGTTGCTTGCGAGGGCTAGCTATAGAGCTTTGCGATCGAGGGGCTTTGACGCCTACTATTTTTCGAGTAGCAACTCTTATTTTGAGGGCGGCGCGCTCGCTATTGACTATGGCCCTCTACCCGGTCAAGTTCGTCGATTGGCGCGAGGTCGTCGAGTGGACCGCCGAGCTCAGCAAGAGTGTGGTTAGCGACGGCTTTAGACCCGAGGTCGTGGTCGCGATCGGCAGGGGAGGCTTCGTCGTCGCGAGGCTCCTGTGCGACTTCCTCGACGTCAGCAACCTGCTATGCGTCCCGGTCAAGTGGGTTGAGGGGCCGACGAGGCCGGGCGAGAAGTACACAGCCGACCTAGTGAGGGGCTGGGTCGAAGCCTCCAGGAGGGGGTCATCGTACGAAGAGGCGATAGCGCGCGTGGTCAGCAGGCTCAAGTGTGCCCTAAGCTTCAATTACCACGTCGACCTGAGGGGCATGAGGTCCCTATTGGTCGAGGAGATAGTAGTCACAGGCTACCACATGGACTTGGCGAGGCGCGTCGTCCAAGGGGATTGGGGGTCCTCAGAGCTCAGGACCGCCGCCCTAGTGTGGAAGTCCACGGCCTGCAAGGTGAGGCCCGACTACTTCGTGAGAGAGGAGAAGGGCTTCGTTTGGTACCAGTTCCCGTGGTCCAGGCTCGACGACTACAAGCAGTTCGTCAGGGTAGCGCTCGAGGCCTCGGCTACAGAGGGCAGGAGCTCCCTGGCGGTGGAGGAAGTGGGGGAGCTCTTCGAGAGCTGGTACGGCTCGCGCCCCGACCCCCTCTACTTAGAGAGGGCTCTCGACCTCCTGGCCGAGGAGGGCTTCTTGGAGAGGAGAGGAGGCCGCGTCGTCCTGGCTCCTCGGCCTTAAAGGTGGCGCTCGTCGCAGAGGAAAAGAGAGGCGGGTTTTCGTCGCACTACTCCTTGGCCCTTATCTTCTCGGCGGGGACTTTGTCCAGCTCCCTCATTACATCGATGAACGTATTCGTCAGCAAGGGGAGCTGGTCTTTGGCCACCTCGTCGGGCGCGTCCTTGGAGTCGAAGAGGTATAGGGGCCCACTTATCAAGCTGCATATCGGGACCCCGCTCCTCCAGAAGAGGTGCGCGTCCGTCGGGGCCTCTATCGGAGTACTCGCGGCAGTATCAGCGTCCTCTCGACCTCGTTCTCAACGATGGCGTTCTTCGCTATCTCCACCAGCACGGGGTTGTCAGTCGTGAATGTCGCCCTGGGGCTCGACCTCATGAGCCACGACCCAAGCCCTCGTGTAGGGATTTGCCCTTTCAGACAGCATCGCCAGCGAGGTCCTCCACGTGCCGACTTGAAACCCGCTCAACCCCTGCGCCGAGCTCGAGGACGAGGTAGGCGGAGGCCACGCCTATGGCTACGCCCGCGACCACCTACAAGAGGGCTTCCAAGAGGGTCCTCGACTTCACGGCGCGCCACGTATGGTATTTCGTCGTCGAGGGCTATAGGGCCTCTCTGAAGGGCTCTACTCCACCGTTATGGGCATTCCCAGCACGTCTTCCAACAACAGCTTCTTCTCGTCGGCCCTCCTCTTGTTGAACTCGCAACTGAGGCTTTCCCTTCTGCAACTGACCTTGATGACCAGCCCCTCCCCCCTGCGATCGACCCCCAACCTCTCGACTGACTGGTCGAGGGAGTAGTCCAGCCCGTCGGCGACCCTCAAGACCCCTATGGCCGTTAATAGCTCCTTATCGGCGCTCACTGGGACGGGGTCGTCCCTTCCGTGGCTTCGAGCCATCAAGGCCGCCTTCTCGACGGCGGCGCGGTCGCAGGCAACGCTCAGCTCCTCCGCGTGCTCGAGCATCAGCTCGTAGGAGTGCTCTCTGTGGGCGTCGTCGAGCTCCGAGCCCGACAGCCTGCACACCCCGATGTCGTGTAAGAGGGCCGCCAGGTACAGGGCCCTCCGAGCCTCGGTGCTCAGATGAGCTAGGCCGAGCCTCCTCAGCTCCTCCGACAGCTCGACCGTGAGCTCGAGTACCTTGGAGGCGTGGCCGACGCCTCGGCCGAACCGGCCCTGAGCTCTGCCGATCTCGATGGCCTTCGAGAAGAGCCTCGGCGGAACCGCCTCCAAGAGCCTGTCGTAGAGCCAAAGCGTCCTGTACTGCTCCTTGGTCTCGACGAAAGCCGGCTCGATCCCCCTGGCCCTCTCCAAGGCCTCTTCCCAGCCCAGCCCCTCGGTCGCCATGAGGTAAGCGACGACCACGAGCCCGCTCCTCCCCCCGCCGCCGTAGCAGTGCACGAGCACGGGCCCCTCGTAGCTCCGAATTTCGTCCACGAGCCCGTGGAGGTCGACGAGGTTTAGCGTCCCGAAGTCTGGCACGGGCTTGTGGACTACTCGAACGCCCCCCTTCTCGAGGTCGTACTTGTCGTAGAGGAGCTCGTGCTCCTCAGCCAGCACGACCACGCACTTGAAGGTGGAGGCGATGGAGTCTAGGTCGCCCTCGCTCGGCATGCCCGACGCGGCAAGCTTTCCGAAGACGACCCACTTGAAGAAGAGCACTGGCGTCGCCTAGGGGCTTGTGGTGCGGAGGACATATATGGCTATATGGCTTCGCGCGAGCTCGCTTCCACGGCGGCCCTTCGTCGAGGTAGTGTCGAGCTAACGGCTACAGGACTCCGCAACGCCAGTGCGGTCCGCTCCTCTCGCTCGGTCGACGTGTAGTGAGGCGATCACATCGCCTTTTCGTCCGCGTCTTCGCGGTCCTCCCCTTCTTACGCCTCCCCTTCTCCATGAATTCAAGGAACCACATCATGTCCCTAGCGTAGTCTCGGTCCATGTCGCATCACGACCGCCTGTGAGAGGACCTCCAAGAAGCTCCTTGCCTTCGCGGAGCTCGTGTACATCTTTGTCGTCGAGGGCTTATATGGGCTTCTTTAAAGGAGCTCGTGCTACTCGGCCAGGACGAGCACGCGCTTGAGCGTGGAGGCGATAGGGCTCACGTCGCTGCACGCTCTTCGCCGGTTGAGGCGTGCAAACTAATTTAGTGAGGTGCCTCGGGTAAGGCGGAGGTGCGGATGTCATGATCAACCCGAAGGACCCGGAACTGCCCTTGCTGGCCCGTCCCGCTTGGATAGAGGGCGATGAGATCAAGATCCTCGATGAGAGCAAGCTCCCCCAGGTGAGCTTCATATACGTAGCCACATACGAAGAAGCCGCCAAGGCCATCAAGGACATGAAGACTAGGGCCCTCGGGCAATTCTACGTGGTACTAGAGTCTATGAGGCTGACAGCCATTAAGAATAAGCACTTGGACCCTCGCGAGCTCTTGCGCGAACTAGATAGGGCGAGGAACGCGCTGGGGAGTGCTAGGCCCACCGCAAACCTCCGCAGAGTAGCCGAGAGGGTCTATGAGTATGCGGTGAGGGCTTGGAAAGAAAACCTCGACATCGCGAAGTTCGTCGACGAGAGGGTGGAGCTATGGATTAGGAGGATGAAGGAGGTCGCGCTCAAGTGGGCCGAGGTCGCGGCCCCCCTCATCGAGGATGGCGACACGATACTCACTCACTGCAATATGTCCGGGATGATGGTGCTCCTAGCGAGGGCGTGCAAGAGGCAGGGGAAGAGCGTGAAGTTCATAGCCACAGAGACGAGGCCTTATCTGCAAGGCGCAAGAGAGACGGCGTGGGAATTGACCAACGAGGGATTTGACGTCACCGTAATACCCGACAGCGCAGCGGGCTACGTCCTCTGGAAGGGTATGGCGGATGTAGTGATCGTAGGGTCAGATAGATGTGCCATGAATGGCGACATAGCGAACAAAGTAGGGACTTACTTGATAGCCCTTGCCGCTTTTGAAAACAACGTGCCCTTCTACGTCGCGGCCTGGCCTGACCCTCAAATAAGGACGGGTGAGGAGATACCGATTGAAGAGAGGAGCGGCGAAGAAGTGCTTTGCTTTGAGGGCAAGAGGATAGCCCCCGAGGGGGTTAGGGGGTACTACCCCGCCTTCGACGTGGTCCCGGCGAAGTATATTTCGGGGATAATAACTCACAGGGGCGTGTTCCCGCCCGCGGCCGTAGCGAAGACCCTCGAGCGATCGAGGGAAGCCAAAGACGATGACGACGACTTCATCTACTTATTCTGAAGAGCTATACCAAGCCCCGAACTGGCTTTGGCGCTAGTTCATCGACTGGCCGAGCCCGCCCTGAGATTCGTCAACGGCCACAGCCTTGCCATCTCTTGCCTCGCAAAGGAGCGTCGCGTAAAGGCGCGAGGCCCCAACACATAAATCGTGGTCTATCCCCCTTATCGTTTGGTGCCACAGCTGTGAGCCTCGACAGGCTTTACCCCAGATTCGCCATCGCCACTGTAGTCGCCGTGCTCATAGCTGGCGACAGGGTCCTCCTCGTCGAGAGGGGTCATCCTCCTGCTGTCGGCAAGTGGTCCTTTCCCGGAGGCGTCATTAAGGCCGGCGAGAGGCTCGGCGAAGCTGCTAAGAGGGAGTTGATCGAGGAAACGGGCCTAGAAGCCGAGCCCATGGGCATTCTATGGGTCTTAAACAACATCGTTAGGGACCCTAATGGCGAGGTTAAGTTCCACTACCTCATAGTTCATGTGCTATTCGACTCGAGTAGCGTGAGGGGCGAGTTGAAGGCCGGTGAAGACGCGAGAAACGCGGCGTGGCTTAAGATAGATGAAGCCCTCGACGCGCCTAATGTCTCCAGGACTGTAAAGAGGGTTTTAATGAGAATTAAGAAGTTCGGGCTGACGTGCCTACCTCTAGAAGGTTCTGACCACGAGGTCGTTGAAAAGTAGTGACCAAGGCCTTACTCGCTTAACTCCGTCGCAGCTTGTTTTGCGAGTCTACGCAAAAGCCCTCAACGGCTAATCATCGTTCTAAAAGACGCACAATCAACGGTGCGATCCTGATATGGGCCGAGCTTGATAGTCATGAGTTCTACGACGGCACTGCACGGGGTGAGCAGCTAAGTGCATCCCCACCCACGCAGGCGTAGGGCTTTTCACTCAGTGCTGTTTAAGCTTATGTCGGGGCTTCTCGTGAAGTACGTCAAGGTAGTGTTCCTCAGGGAAGTGGGGGCGTTCGTGGGCAGGGACGGC
>CAZPGS010000029.1:0-9474 GCA_964586135.1 uncultured Nitrososphaerota archaeon | reverse complement strand
GCTACGACCGTCAAGTTCTCCACGTCGACCCCGGAGTCCGGCTCGTCGAGCAGCACTAGCTCCGGCGATTGTATGAGCAACTGGAGTATCTCGGACCTCTTGAGCTCGCCGCCCGAGAAGCCGACGTTGACCTCTCGGCCGAGGTAGTCCCTCATCTTAACCAACTCGGCGGCCTTCTCTACGTCCACTTTCCTCCCCAGCTTGCTAGCCATCTTCTCCAAGAGCTCGCCGAGCCTCACGCCCCTGATCTTTGGGGGGTGTTGAAAGGCCACCCCCATGCCCATCTTGATCCTCTCGTGCGTCGGCAAGCCAGTTACGTCAACGCCCTTGAACAATACCCTCCCCTTAACGACCTTGACGGCGGGGTTCCCTATTATCGCGTTTATGAGCGTGGTCTTGCCGGAACCGTTGGGCCCGAAGAGCACGTGGACCTCTCCAGCGTTTATGCTGAGGTTTATGCCTCTGAGTATCTCCTTCCCGCCTACCTCTGCGTGCAGGTTGACGACCTCGAGCAACGGCATGAAGGCTGCCCCCTCTCGAGTGAGTCTCAGGTAGCCTTATAATAGCGTTGCGTTCTTGCTGAGAACCTCTAAAAAGCGAGACTTGATAACTCCTTATCGCTGCAAAAGGGACGTGGGCTAGCCCCGCCTCGTAGAGCCTTCAACGCCTCGAGTCGATGGCGCGGAGGACCATAAGCGCGGTAGCCGTCCTTCAATGAGCATGGCCCGCTACGCCGTGGGCTAGGGGTGAAGAGGTGTTAGGCTGGCCGCGAGCTTCGCGCTACTCCTCTACGTCGATGACCCCCTTGTCGGTTATCGTGAAGACCGCCTCCGCCTCGGGATGCTTAGGCGAGTCGAATATCCTCGCTATCCTCTTGTTCTCCTTCCCCTTCCTCAGCCATATCCTGTAGGTAGACCCGTGCGCCAGTATGTTGCCCCCCGCAGGCTTCTGGGGGTTCCCGAGGAAGGCCTCGGGGTTCGCCAACACTTGGTTGGTCACGACGACCGCTAGGTTGTAGATGTCGGCCAGCCTCATGAGCTGGTGTATGTGCTTGTTAAGCCTCTGTTGCCTGAGGGCCAGCGTCTCCCTGCCCAAGTACTCGCCCCTGAAGTGGCCGATCAGCGAGTCCACGACTATCAGCTTTACGTTGTTCTCCTTGATCACGTCGGCGGCCTCTTCGATGATAAGCATCTGGTGGTCGCTGTTGTAGGCCCTGGCGTAAATGATGTTGTCCAAGACCCTCTTCTCGTTGAAAGAGAACCTCTCGGCTATCTGGAGTATCCTCTCGGGCCTGAAGGTGCCCTCCGTGTCCACGTAGAGCGCAGACCCTGCCAGGCCCCCCTTGTCCTTGGGCAACTGCACCGTCACGCAGAGCTGGTGGCACAGCTGCGTCTTGCCCACCCCGTACTCTCCGACTAGCTCGGTTATGGCCTGCGTCTCTATGCCCCCCACGAGTAGGTCGTCTAGGGCCTTGCAACCGGTCGTCAAGAAGCCCACTTGCTTGCGCTTCTCGAGGTACTCAGAGGCCCTCATGAACTTTATCTGAACTAGTTCCCTCGCGGCCTTGACCAGCTCTAGGGCCTTGTCCTCGCCGAGGCCAACGACCTCGACCAGCGTCCTCACCGGCGTTATGGCCAGCATCTCGACGCTCGTTATGCCAGCGCTCCTCAGCTTTTCGGCTGTGACGGGACCTATTCCCTTCACGTCGGTCAAGTCGTAGTCGTAGGCCATTTCGACCTCCATTTACGGCTGGGGCGGCCGACCTTATAAGCCGTGGAGTACTGGGGGGAGGGGGGAGGGGTTCGATGGCGTCCTCATATGTAGCCCGCTACCCTGAACAGTGCCTCTAGGGCCTTGACCTCCTCTAGGTCTTGGTTTATAGCGTACTTGTCCGGGGCCCTAGGGCTCTTGACCACCTTGACCCAGCCTACCGAGACCAGCTTCTCAAGGTCGCGCTTCACGTCGATCGACTTCAGGCCTGTGGCCTTCTGGATGGCGTACCTGGTCAGGGGCTTCGAAGACGAGATGAGGCACTTCAATATCCTGAGCCTGCCGCTACTGCCCAAGGCCACTTCAAGCGAGTGCTCGCCCACCTCTGGCCTCCCTCGAGACCATGTCTTCTAACAAGGTTATTAGCTTGCTCAGAGGGCCCATCAATATGCCGGCCCTCCTTCCGCTGACTTCAACGAAGCCTCTTTCAAACAACCTCTTAATCGCCTTGTCCGTTTGGACCTTAGCCTTTATGCTGAGCTCGTCCAAGGTCACGACGAGCTGCTCCTCTACGGCGTTGAGCTCAACGTACGGGGCCGTGGTGGTCAATAGGGCCTTCGCGAGGGACAGCAAGACCAGCTTCTCCTCCAGCGACAGCTCCTCGAAGTCGCTCAGAGGTATGGCGTCGATGGCCCTGCCGTAGACGCTCCTCACGTGGTCCACCGTTATGCAGCTGAAGCCTTGCTCCTCGGCCAGCGCTCCGCTGTATAAGAGCATGTCCAAGGCGAAGCGGACGTCGCCGCTCCTCGGCGGTTGGACTGTGAGGTCGGATATGAACTCCAAGACCTCGCGAGAGGCCGCTCCTGGGCGAAGCGCCTCAGAGGCCCTGTACTCGAGTATGTCGAGGACCTGAGCCTTAGAGTACGGGGGGAATACTATTTTTATGCCCCCCAAGCTCGACCTCTCGGCGGGGTCCAAGAGCTTCGTCCACTCGGGGTCCCTGGCTATGAATATAACGGCCAAGACGTTGGGGCTCTCGCCAGCCGTGAGCTCGCTGAGCCTTGTGAGGTCGTAGATTACCGTCTCCTTGCTCCTCCTGACGTGAAAGTCGATCTCGTCCATCACCAAGAGTGCCACGAGCCTCCTCGCCCTCAAGGTCTCGACGAATTGCTTCAAGACCTCGTCCGGACTAAGGCTTCGAGAAGAGGCCTCGAACGCTACCTTCTCGACCATGGACTTAAACGCCATGAACCTGGAGGAGCCCTCGAGCCTCAAGTTTATGTACACAGTCTTCAAGTTGACGCCCTTCTCCGACGCCTTCTGCTCTAACAACTTTCCGAGCTTGATGCACGACGACGTCTTCCCGGAACCTGTTGGGCCCACGACCTGGACGCACTTAGGGTAGACGGCCCTCCTCAGGTCCTCTACCTCTATGAGGCTTAGCAGAGTCCTCAACTGGTCCTCTCTATGAGGCAGCTTGTCGGGTATGTAAGACGGAGAGAGCTTGCTCTTGTCGATAAATATCCTCGACATCGACCCACACCAGCAGCTCTAGGAACTCTAAGGCCCGCTGGGTATAGTAGGCGATCGAGGCGATATAAGCGTGCGCGGCGACGCAGAGGAACCATGAGGTCGTGGGGCTCGGAATCTCAGCTGGCCAAGAGGGCCAGGTCCATCGCTTAGTGATAAGTAATTAGTGCCTCGTCGAGCCCAGTACTCTCTGAGAGCGTATGGGTAAGGAGCTTCGATGTGACGTCTTGGTAATCGGCGGCGGGCCCGCCGGGCTCATGGCCGCTCGGTGCGCCTCTAGGCTAGGCGCAGACGTCTTGCTCGCCGAGGCCAAGGAGGCCTTCGGCCTCAAGCCCTGCGGCGAGGGGGTCTCGTCTCGCTGCTTCGAGACGGCCGAGCTATCCCCTTCGAGCGACGTAGTCATCGAGAAGATAAGGGGGTTTGTAGTCCACGCTCCCGACGAGTCCAAGAAGGTCAAGCTCGTCAGCGAGGGCGGGGTTCAGGGCTACATATTAGACAAGAAGGCCTTCCTGAGGAGGATGGCTGAGCTGGCTCAGGACGGCGGAGCGAAGGTGGTTATGAGGACCAAGGTGGAGGACGTGCAACCGACGGGCGATGGAGTCGTGGCGATGGCGCGCAGCGGGGCGGACGAGCTCAGAATCAAGGCGAGGCTCGTCATGGGCTGCGAGGGCTACAACTCTATAGTCGCCAAGAAGTTCTTCGACAGGAGCGGCTACGAGCTGATACCGTGCGTCCAGTTCAGGATGAAGAACGTCGACCTCCCCCACAGCGACTTGCTCCTATTTTACGTGGGCAACAACGTGGCGCCCGGCGGCTACGCATGGGTCTTCCCAAGGGGGGACAAGATGGCTAACGTTGGCCTCGGGGTCAGGTGGAGGGGCCCGGCGATCGAGTACTTGAAGGCGTTCGTGAAGAGGCATCCAGACCTCTTCCAGAAAGCCGAGGTGACGGAGGTCGGCGCCGCCGCGGTCCCCGTAGGGGGGATGCTAAAGAGCTTCGTGGCCGACCGGCTGATGCTTTGTGGCGACGCGGCGGGCCAAGTAATACCGCTGACCGGAGGTGGAATACACTCGTCAATAGCTGCCGGAAAGATAGGGGGCGAGGTCGCCGGCAAGGCGGTGCTCAGCGGCGACGTCTCGCTGAGGGCCTTGCTCGAGTATCCGGCGAGGTACGAAAACCCTTGGGGTTCTCGAATAAGGAGGAGCCTCAAGGCGCTGAGTGCCATAGAGAAGCTCAAGGACGAGGAGCTGAACATGCTGGCCGACGCGCTCTCGGGGGAGGACGTGGTCGACTTGGCCAATGGGTGGGACCTCCTGAGGGTGGCCACCAAGCTCGTGAGGCACCCAGTCCTCGCGCTTAAGGTAGCGAGGGCGCTGCTCTAGGTCGATGGGTCTT
Source organism: uncultured Nitrososphaerota archaeon (assembly GCA_964586135.1). GTDB lineage: Archaea > Thermoproteota > Methanomethylicia > Nezhaarchaeales > WYZ-LMO8 > WYZ-LMO8. The sequence continues at coordinate 4,839 of CAZPGS010000029.1, read as the reverse complement.
GAAGAGAGGGCTGAGTAGCGAGAGGGTCGCCGTAGGGATCCTGGAGAGGGTGGGCTTCAAGGTCCTCGACACCAGGAAGAAGATAGTGAAGGACGGGGTCGAAGTGGGGGAGGTGGACATAGTGGCATCGAGCCCCGAGGGAGAGCTCTACGCGGTCGAGGTCAAGGCGGGCAAGGCGAGCGTTGGTGACGTGAGGCAGGCCTACACGAGTGCCCTCCTATTGGGGATGAGGCCGCTCATGATCTGCAAGGGCTTCGCCGACGCGGCCGCCGAGACCGTGGCCAGAGAGCTCGACGTAAAGGTCCTCGCCATACCGGAGTACTACATGTTGTTAGAGGTCGAGGAGCTGGAGCTCGCGGTGAGGGCGGCTCTACAGGAGAGCTTGGACGAGCTAGGGCCCTCGATACCGCTGCCGCACGGCGAGAGGCTCACGAGGGACGACCTCAAGCTCCTGAGGGCCATAGCATCATCGAACAGCGTAGAGGAGGTGGCCTCCGAGCTAAAGCTCACGGTCCAAGATGTCTGGCGCCAGGTCAACGGCCTGAGGTCGAGGGGCATAATCAAGGGGTCTTGGAGCTTCGACAAGCTCAAGCTCCAGGCGAAGAGGGTCTTGGCTTATAAGGGGCTCGAGGACAGGTTGAAGAGGATCGAGAAGAGGCTTGGTAGTATTGAGCAGGCGCTCGAAGAGCTCAAGAGGAAGGTGGGGGCTTGAGGGCGGCTACGTCGAGACCCCCGAACGGCTGATATTCGCAGTTAAGGGCCTAGTCCACCCACCAGACAGGGTCGTGGCTTACTTGAGGTACGTGGCCGACCCCACGGGCGACAGGGTTCGAGAGGGCATCAGATACAGGAGAGTCTACGGGTTCGAGGAACAGCTCGCGATCGTGAGATCTCGCTACCCGCAGTACATGCACTACGACGAGGCTTGGGACGTCGAGCTACAGTCCGTGCCGCGCGATAGGGTCTGGAGGAAGTACGATCCGAGCGAGGGCTTGAAGTGCTTAATGAGCTCGAACACCGACGACCCCCTAGTCCAAGCTGCCAAGGGCTTCGCCGAGAAGTTGAGCTCGGCGTCCGGCGTCGACGTGAAGGACATGGGGATCTCCGGCTCGCTCCTCCTCTCGCTACACACGAGCTCGTCTGACATAGACTTCGTGGTCTACGGAGTCAAGAACTGTCTCAAGGCGAGAGACGCTCTAAGGGGGCTTCTCGACGAGGGCGAGGACTTCAAGAGGTTCGACGAAGAGCGCATGAGGGGCCTCTTCGACTTCAGGGCGACTGAGACGCCCATGGACTACGAGGTCTTCGTGGAGCAGGAGAAGAGGAAGGTTATCCAGGGCCTCTACAAGGGCTATGTGTACTTCATCCGCTTCCTAAAGGACTTGGACGAGGTGGGCGAGGCCTACGGCGAGAGGAGGTGCAGGAGGCTGGGGGTGGCCGAGGTCAGAGCAAGAGTCATCGACGACTCCGAGTCCCTGTTCACGCCCTGCAACTACAAGGTCGAGTGCTTGGAGGTATTAGAAGGTGAGGTAGACGCGCGGGCGCTGAGAGAGGTGACTTCCTTCAGGGGGAGGTTTGCCGAGCAGGCCTTTGAGGGCGAGGTCGTCGACGTGAGGGGGATCCTCGAGGAGGTGCGGTTCAGGGAGGAGCGCTACCAGCGCATAGTGGTAGGGGCCCCCGGAGACTACATGGTCGCTTTAAGTCTTTTGAGGCCGCCCTAATTCTCTTAGGAGGCCGCCCCAGCACCTCTTGCAACTAACCTTGGCGAAAAGCACGCCACACAGAGAGCACTTGCTCAGGACTCGCTCCGTGAACCCCATCGCTTAACCCCTCCTCAATGTTTGTGAGGGGCTCTTATTAAGCTATTCGACGAGCTGTTCGAATGGCCCTCAGCTCGATTGGCCAGCCCATAGGCGCCACCACCAAGACCTTCGTGCCCAACTCAACCCTCGGGAAGAGGTCGAGTTCGTGGCCCACGAAGGGTGACGTCGAGAGGCTCTGTTCCTTTCTGAGCCCTAGGCTAAGCTCTACCAGCTCCGGTATGACCTTATTTGCGAAAGCGTCGCAGGGCTTGCCGTAAATGACCCCTCTGCAAAACGTGTTCACGTACACGTAGAACCTGTAGCCCTTGAACTCGTACTCGGCCTCGTCCTTCGAGTCCTGCGGCTCGTCCGAGATGAAGAATGGCCACAGCTTGCAGGCTAGGGGCTTAACGCTCTGTATGCCGCAAATCCACTTGCCGCCTCTGTAGACTTGGAACACGCAACGCCCGTCGAGCCCCTTCCTTAACCTGTACCCCCCTAGCCCGAGCTCCAGGCATCCGTACCCGAAGAGGCTCGCGAACCTCGCGGCCTCGTGGGCCCTCAAGGGCACCCTGAACTCCTTGCAGCAGTCCCCGCAGGCCACGCAGAGCCAGTTCTCGACCTTGCGCCACGGGACGAGGGGCACGACCCCTCCCTCTGCAGGTGTTGCGAGCGCAGAACTTTAAGCTAGCTCTGCAACTGCAAGGAGGCGATGCCCTCCCTCAAGAACGAGAGCCCGAAGAATATGACCGCTAACGCCAAGGCGAGGAGCAGGCCCCTCAAGAGCCTCACGTTGAGCCTCCCTAGGGATGCGAGGTACGCGACTACTGGTAGCCAAGCGAAGTCCAGCCACACGTGGCTGATGTACATCAATGCCACCCCTTGGAGCCCCCAGAGCCTTAGAGCCTCGGAAATAAGGGGTGAGCCGACCCCGAGCCACCAGACTATGAAGAAGGGGTTTAGGGCTGAGAGCGCGAGGCCCACGAGCACGGGGCTCTCGTAGAGGCTCCCCGCCCCTGCCTTGCTCGATAGCCCTGGCTTTAACGCGTCCCTCAAGGTGAGGAGCCCGAAGAACAATAGAAAGCATCCTCCGACTAGGGCTAGTGCGCTCGAGGCTGTGGCGCTTTCGAGCACTACGAAGAGGCCCAGCCCTATCAGGACCACTAGCGGTAGCTCCACCATTGCGTGGCCCAAAGCTGCTAAGAGGCCTGTCTTCCAGCCCCTCTTGGCGCCGAGGGCGGCGGTGGCGGCCGTCAGGGGGCCAGGGCTGAGGGCCCCTGAAGCTGACACCACGACGACCGTAGCTATGAACTCGAGGACCACTTCGAGTCGCGAAGCTATAGCCCTAGGCTGAGCAGTTAAAGCTTCCTCGGGCGCCTCCACCGCCAGCCAGAGGCGTGGCGTCAATGCTGGTGAGAGCACGGTGACGAAGCGTTACAGTCGTCTGGAGTCGCTTCAGGTCGAGTGCCTTCCTCGAAGCGATCGCCCTCTTTGACGCTGACGCGCGCTATATAGCCTTGACGCTTAGCATCTTGTGATCGTAAGCCCTGCCCAGGGGGGCAAGTGATGTCGGATGTCCATCGAGGTCTCTGAGGTCTACGGGGTCAAGGTCTTAAGTGCGGAGCCATCGTGCAAGGCCGAATCCTCTGCTGGACCTACTTCTACAAGTTCAGCGACGTGCTCTTTGACTGCAGTTCCAAAAGCCTCCGACAAAATAGTAGAGGCCGTGAGCAAGGTGAGGGAAGCCCTCATAACCCACTACCACGAAGACCACGTGGGCGCGGCTCCTCTGCTGAACGCCGAGAAGTACGCCCCGGACATGTCAGTAAGCACATTGAAGAGGCCGTCCGACATACCCGCTTACAACTGAAAGCCTCGCCCTTCAGGGCGGGGGTGATGGGGAAAGCCTATGAGGCGCCCTGTTCCTAGTTAGTAGTTGATATAGCCCCGAGCCCCGAGAGGGGTAGGGGTAATGGGCCGGAGGCCCGGCCCGGGATTGAACCCTCGAAGAGGGGATGCAATCCCAAACCTCCCAGCCCTATCGGGAACCATCGCCCTTCAGGGCGGGGAGGAGGTCAGCTCGACTACTTGCTGGGGCTGAAGAAGATGGCAGAGGAGCTCTACGAAGAGGGCGAGAATGTTGATGTTGAGGAAATAGTCAGCGCTCTATTCCCGAACCCGCCTTGGATAGTCTTCTGCTCAATAGAGCAGGTCAGCGGGAAGGAGTTGGCCTGTGAAGACATGGTCAAGTCGTTGCTCGGGCTGAGGCCGTGGCCAGACGTCAAGAAAAACCTTGTGATAAGAGGGCGAGATTGAGCGTCTAAGGCTCAGCTCTGCTTCGAGGAGCCTTCTCCAGGGGCCTTCTCCGCCTCGCCCTTGGGCTCCTCGAGCTTCTTAAGCTCCGCCTCTATCTCCTTCTCTATCTCCTCTATGGGCTTTGGTGGAGGAGTCGTCGCTAGGGTGTACCCTATCCAGCCGACTATGGCGAAGAGTGCCACGACCGCTACGGCACCAGTGAGCTTGAGCACGAATATGTCCACGTGCTCGAGAGGCGGGAGGAAGACCAACCACAAGTAGACCACTATTACCGCGAGTGAGAGCGCTAGGAGGCCCCCGCCAATCACCTTGTCTCGATTCATAGACCCCTCCTAACCTCTAGGTCAATGCCACTTGAAATATAACACTTACGGTCGCGGTGTTTCTTAGCGCTTGAGAACTCGGATTAGGCTTAATAGTCCTCGAGCTAATAACTGACCCATGAGCTCTGGACAGATGACTGTAAGGTTTCCGCTCCTAGGGGACAGGGCCCCGAGCTGCGTGGCGAAGAGCACCAAGGGCGTCATAAGGTTCCCCGACGACTACAAGGGGAAGTGGATAGTCCTGTTCTCACACCCGGCCGACTTCACGCCAGTGTGCACGACGGAGTTCGTAGCTTTCCAGAAGAGGTACGAGGAGTTCAAGAAGCTGGGCTGCGAGCTGGTCGGCCTGAGCATAGACCAAGTATTCAGCCACATAAAGTGGGTCGAGTGGATTAAAG
>CAZPGS010000028.1:0-9558 GCA_964586135.1 uncultured Nitrososphaerota archaeon | reverse complement strand
GCCGTAGAACTGCATCCTCACGAGAGTCCCCTCGTAGGGGTCGCAGACCTCTTCCTCCAGGTTGGCCGCCAAGAACTCATCTATCTCCGCTAGCCTCTCTATGAGCCTCCTCCTCTCCTCAGAGGGCATTATCCTCGGGTCCGTCATGGCTGCTACGTGAAATCTTACGCCATTGTCCAAGAGGGCCTTCACCGCCCTAAACGGCAACTCGAAGAACTCCCTAGAGGCCCCCGTCCTTGCCTCGAAAGCCTCCGGCTCCCCGGCCTTGAGCGAGACCCTCACGTAAACCTTTCTGAGGCCTGCGATGTCCCTTACGTAGCTCTCATCGGCCCCGAACAGGATGCCGTTGGTCTCGAGGATGAACAGCTTCACCTCGTCCCTCTCCTCGATCAGCTCCAAGAGCTCGAGCAAGTGCTTCCTGCAGAGGGTGGGCTCGCCGCCGCTTATCCTAGCCTTGGTGACTCTCCACTTCTTTGCCGCTCTCGCTATGTTCTCGCAGGCCTCCTCAGCCGTGTAGTACTCTCCATACGCCTCTGGAAAGTCCCTGCTGAAGTCCGTCCAGCAGAAGAAGCACCTGAGGCAACAGCCGACTACGTAACCTGTCGCTATCCCTCCGTAGACCCCCGTGGCGTAGAAGGCCGTGTACTTCCTGGCCCCATTGCGACAGACCATCCTCTCGGTCTGCTTAGCGACGTCGAGGGGGTCGAACTTATCTCCCCTCTTAATCATCCTCGGATAGGACCTCACGACCCTCGCCAGCCTAAAGGCCTGCTCTGAGCGTTGGTGAGTCCCTCACCCGCAATCCAACTTGACGGCTCGGGGCTATGTCCGCTTGGGCAGCCAAGAGACGAAGAGCTGGTCTTCTATTAAAAAATGGAGCTCGGGGTAAAAAAAGACCTCTCCACTTCTCTACTTCTTCAGAAGCTCCTCGAAGTACTCGTCCTCGCTCTTGCCCGTGATCCTCTCGAAGTACTCGTCCTTCTCTATCCCGGCGATTACCCTCGCCAGCCTCTTCTTCGCCTCGACGTCCCCTCTCCTCCATATCATTATCTTCTGCGCCTGTGGCGAGCCAGCGCCGTGCAAGGACTCCACCAAGTGCGCGCCTACGGACAGGGCCTCGATGAGCCTGAGCATTCGAATCCTGTGCTCGGTCGGGACCCCGGCAACCCCCTTGAGGTACTTCTCCACGTACTTCCCGATCTTCGGGTGCTTGTAGTCCTTCTCCGAGGGGCAAGTAGCCAATAGCCCTCCCGCTATGTCTTGGGCCAGCCTGGACCACTCGTAGGGGAACCTGGTTATGAGCAGCTTCGTGACGTTCGCGAGCAAGGGGTTCGGCATGTACGCTCCAGAAGGGGTCCTGTGGCCCTCGTAGGAGCACGCGAGCGAGCAGCACCAACAGGCCTCTGCCATAAACATCATATCCGTCAGCTTGTCCACTATGTGCGGGGCGCTGGCTACGCCGTGGTACTCAGCCACGCTAGCTGCGGCCCCTACGAGGACGTCGGCGACGCCGACCTTGCAACCGCCGTAGTTCTGCCTGTGGAGGGCCGCGAAGGTCTCCACGAGCTCCCCCGCGAACTCGTACTCGCCACACATGAAGACTCTCTCCCAAGGCACGAAGACGTCGTCGAATACTATGAGGGCCTCTCCACCGACGGCCCCGTACTTCGCGTTCCCGCAGTCCATTGCGCTCTCGAGCCTCCTCACCTCGTTTACTTGCCTGCCAAAGACCATGTAGACACCCTCGGCATCGACTGGGACGGCGAACGAGACCGCGTAGTCCTTGTCCTCCGGTCCCAGAGCCCTCGTGGGCATGACTATTATCTCGTGTGAGTTCGCAGCCCCGGTTATGTGGGCCTTGGCCCCCCTGACGACTATTCCGGCCTCGGTCCTCTCGACCACGCGGACGTAGAGGTCGGGATCTGTCTGTTGATGGGGCCTGAGGCTGCGATCGCCCTTCACGTCGGTCATGGCGCCAGCGCACATCAAGTCGTTCCTCTGGACGTACAGCAAGTACTTCTTGAGCCTCTCGTGATAGTCAGTACCGTACTTTTTGTCCACGTCGTAGGTGGTTATGTACAGCGCGTTGAGGGCGTCGAAACCCGCACAGCGCTGAAAACAGGCCCCGGTCCTCTGGCCCAGGAGCCTCATCATCTTCACCTTCTTCACGAGGTCGTCGGTGCTCTGGTGAATGTGGGTGAACCTGTTGATCTTTTCTCCAGTTAGGTGAGATTTCGCGATCATCACTTCCTCGTACTTCGGGTCGTGTGCTAGCTCGTAGGTCATGGCGGCGGCATTTACGTGAGGCCTGAATACGGGATGCTCGACTACGCTCTCGACCTCTTCGCCCATGAAGTATATCTTGGGCTTGAGCTTCTTCAGGCTCCCCACGTACTCCTTTCCTCTCATCATCTGCCGTTCCCCTCCCGTCAATCCCTGTAAGAGGGGATCACTTTTTTAGCGAACACGTCTAGGACGAACTTGGGGTCTGGCCCCAAGTTGACTAAGACGAAGTGCCTCACCCCTGCCTTCACGAACTCCTCGACCTTCCTCACGCAGTCCTCCGGGGTCCCCACTATCGAGAACTCGACGACGACCTCGTCAGGGATGCATTTATCAAACTCCTCGAACAGCCTAAGGCCCTCTTCTGTGAGAGTCACGGCACTGTACACGTTCTCCGGCAAGCCGCTTGGGAACTCCAGCTCGAAGCCCGCTTCCTTGATGAGCTTGGGGGCGGGGGCTATCTGCACCTTGGCCCTCCTCGCTTGGTTTAAGGCCTCCTCGTAGCTCTCCGCCACGGCCACGTGGACGAATAGGCCGAGCTCGAAGTTGTCCAAAGGTCGCCCGACAGCCTCAGCGGCCTTCTTTATCTCCTCCAAGTGCCTTCTGTAGGTCCTCGGCCCTAGAGAGACGGGTAGCCAGCCGTCCGCGTACTTAGCCGCCATCTTTCGCGAGAGAGGGGAGTTGGCCGCGAAGTATATCGGCACGGGGTTCCTCTTGGGCCTTATCTGCAGGAAGGCCCTCCTTAGGGTCCAGAACTTGCCTTGGTAGCTGACCTCGTCCTTTAGCCAGAGGTCTCGGACCATTCTCGTGAACTCGACGAGCCTCGATAAGGGCCTGTCCCATCGTATTCCGAATTGATCTAAGTTCATAGCCTCACCAGCCCCCAAGCCGACGATCAGCCTCCCCTGCGATATCTGATCGACAGTCGCGACGAGTTGCGCGAAGACCGCGGGGTGGATCCTGTGAGGGTCAGAGACGCAAGTACCTAGCTCGACCCTCTCGGTCTGGGATGCTATCACGCTGAGGACTGGCCAGACGTTCGGTACGATCCCAGCAGGTATCATCAGCAGGTGGTCCGCGACCCAGACAGAGTCGAAGCCCGCCTTCTCCGTCCTGTGACCGATCCTTATCAACGCGTCGACCGGGGCTGCGGGGATGGGCAAGAGTTGTCCGAACTTAACCCTCTTGCCTGCTTCGCCCACGGCCCTTCACCATAGTTAATGTCGTTCGCCGCCAACTTTAACCTTTTGACACGCCCCTACAGCACCATCGCGACCCTCACCCAGTAAGTGTTATAAAGCAATCACTAAAAGGAAGAGGGCGAATGATAGAGCAAGTACTCTACATAGTCGGGCTGGCGGCAGCGGCCTTCATGGCCTTCAGCATAGGCGCTAACGACGCTGCGAACCCGGTAGACCAGGCCGTCGGCTCTGGAGCGCTAAAGCTGAAGCAGGCCCTCGCGCTCTTCTCCACCTTCACGATTGTCGGAGCGCTCCTCCAAGGGAGCTACGTCATCAAGACGCTGGGAAAGGGGATAGTGCCTGAGATAGACTTAGTAGGCGCTTTGTTGTCCGTCGTGGCGGCCGGGGCGTGGATACTCACAGCAACCTTCCTCCGCCTGCCGATATCCACCTCACAGAGCATAACGGGCGCCGTGCTGGGCACTGGCGTGGCGTACGCCATAATCGGCAGGATAGGCTTTCACGAGATCAACTGGGGCGTCATGGTGGGGATAATGCTTAGCTGGGTCACGTCCCCCTTAATAGCCATGAGCCTAGCGGCCCTCTTCTACTTCCCCTTCGCGAGGCTCCAGAAGTTCCTCGTGAGGAAGGGCAAGGGCGAAAAACTGCTGATAGCCCTTCACGTGGTCTCTGTAGCTTTTGCCGCTTACGCCTTCGGGGCAAATGACGTGGCGAACGCCACCGGGGTCTACTTGACGATAACCGAGAGGCATCTCGGATTGCCGACCCACGAGACCATGCTCTTACTCTCCTTCCTTGGCGGCATCTTCATAGCCATAGGCGGCCTCACCTTAGGCCATAGAGTAGTGCAGACGACGGCTTTCAGGCTCACGAGACTAGATCGCCCGAGCGGCTTATCTGCAGGCTTTTCACTCGCGCTGACGGTGTGGCTCTTTACAACAATCCCCTACATGCTCTGGGGCTTCGGCATGCCCATCTCGACTACCCACGCGAGCGTCTCAGCAATAATGGGCGCCGGCATGGCGAGGGCTAAGAGCTTGAGGGGCGTAAACCTCAAGATCGCGGGCTACATAGTGGCTTCATGGCTTTTGACCGTGCCCGTGGCCATGGGGATCTCGTCGTGCCTCTACGTTCTTGTCCATAACCTCCTACCTTCATCATAGTCCATGAGGAGAAAAAGTATATATCTTGGCGGCATGACAAGACTACAAGCGCCCTTACTGGTGAGAGCCTTTTGGCGACTTGGATATGGGCTTCTAAGAAGATCGAGAAGGAAATGGTGTCTAAGTGCCTGGATCATTGCCTTAAGGTCTCGGACGTCGTTGGAAACCTGGCCTCCCTACTTAAGGCGATAGAGGAGGGGCGACTCGAGAGCGTAACCTCGATATTCGCTGAGGTCATGGTAGCCGAGAGGAAGGCTGATGAGGCGAAGAGAAATCTGATATACGACCTGTCAAGGGCGACGTTGTTGCCCCTTGACAGGGACTACATGATGAGGCTCATATTGAGGTTAGACGACGTGGCCGATTACTCCAAGGCTGCTGCGAGGAGGTTGTTGATCGCGACGAAAATGGGAGTTCGTTTCGACAAAGAGTACTTGTCAAAACTCTTGGACATGGCGCTAAAGCTCCGCGAGGCCATGGTCTTAGTAGATCGGGCCCTCAGAGAGATGACGGAGAGCCCTCAAAGGGCACTGAGCACGGCCGACGCAATAGAGTGCATCGAGGAAGAGGTCGACGACATAAGGACCTCTCTCTTGGAGTACGTGCTCTCGAAGTGCGATGAAAAGGGGCCCAAGTGGTGCGCCTTGGCTAAGGAAGTAGTCGACGAGGTGGAGAACTCCGTGGACAGGTGCGAGGAAGTGGCGGACATGATAAGGTACATAAGTATCAGCTTGACGTCGGTCTAAGTTTTCGAGATCCCAGCGCACGAGATTCGGGGCGACCACGAGCTCATAGGGCGACTCGATTGTGACGTGCCGCGCAGCTCGATTCGGGAGACCATCCCTCGAGACGCCTCAAGAGCATAAGCCTAGCGCTAAAGCGAAGGCTTAAATGGTCGGAGCTCTACCTCCAAGCCTCTCAACAACTCTTATATACCGTCCGTAGTGGCTCTCTGGAAACGGGTTAAGAGGTGAGGGATGTGTCGGAGGAGGTTTCGAGGCTATTGGGTAATGTGGCCATAAGGGAGATAATAGACTGCCTAAAATCGGGAGAAAAGACCGTCAAGGACGTGGTCGACTGCCTTAATAGAATCTCGCCCACAGGCCTGCAACCCCTAGCTGTGGAGCTGTACCTGTGGCTCTTGGCCCAGAGGGGCTACGTAGAGGCCAAGGGGTCGGGGCCCACGGCGCTGTACTCGCTGACTGAGAAGGGCAAGGCCCTTCGAACTAGCTGAGATAGAGATGCGAGCGACCGCTATAGCGCTCGACGTCTTCTTTTAACATCTCACTCGCAAGGCCCGTCGCATTGCGAGGACATTTGCTCACCTCAAGTAGTCTTCGTACAACCTATCTATCAGGCCGAGTAGCGCGCCGCTCAGCTCCCTGATGAGCCTTTGAGGTATCGTACTGGCCCTCGGGCATAGGGGGTCCACTGAAATCCTGTCGCCCCCCTCCTCATACACCAGCGGGTATAGGCGGCAACCCTCGGGCCTATCGGGGTATATCGTGCAGGAGTTTGTGGTCGGGTCGAGGAAGACGCAGTGCCCGTTGACGTTCTTGAGCCTCGGTATGCGGCCGTGCTTGTCGACGAAGCGCTCTTCGGCGAAGCCCAATCTCTTGATCCTCTCTATGTCCCTTTTGGTCAGCGGCATCCTCGTGTCGTAGCAACACTTGCCGCAAAACCTTCCGTCGACCCTGCAATCGATGTGCAAGGTCGGGTACGAAGAGGACACCTCGCTCAGACCTCTTCAGCAAAGTAGAGGACAAGGGATAAATTAAGCTAAAACATCCTCTTATCGAAGTGAGGAGGAAATGAACTTCGCGAGAGAAGTTAAGCTTGTCGCTGACATGATCTTAGAGTCCAAGAAGGTCGTGGCCTTGACAGGGGCTGGCATATCGACCGAGAGCGGCATACCTGACTTCAGAGGTCCCCAAGGACTTTGGAAGCAAATAGATCCTAGGACGAGCACCATCCAGTTCTTCAGGCAGTTCCCGGACGCCTTCTGGCAGTTCATAGTCACCAGGCTGGAGAACATCATGAGGGCTGAGCCCAACAGGGCCCACTATGCCCTCGCCGAGCTCGAGAGGCTCGGCAAGCTGAGCTGCGTCATAACGCAGAACGTGGACGGCCTCCACTCGAAGGCGGGCTCCAAGAGCGTCGTGGAGCTCCACGGCAACATGAGGGAGGCCGTTTGCCTGAGCTGCCGCCGCGTCGTCTCCATGGAGGAGGCAATGAGCATGGCCAAGAGGGGCCACTTACCGCCGAGGTGCGATTGCGGAGGTATACTCAAGCCTAACGTGGTGCTCTTCAACGAGCCGTTGCCCGAGGACGCGTACAAGAGGGCCCTCTTGGAGAGCATGAGGTGCGACCTGATGCTGGTCGTGGGCACTTCGTTGCAGGTGTACCCGGCGGCGTACTTGCCGGCACTCGCTAAGCAGAGAGGGGCGAAGCTCGTCATAATAAACATGGAGCCGACGCCCTTCGACGAGGCCGCTGACGTGGTGATTCACACTAAAGCTGGAGAGGCCTTGCCAGCTATAGTCGACATAGTAAAAGAGGGCTTGAGCCGAAGTTGATTGACTCGAGCCGATCTGCTCGACGCAGAGATCGGGCCCTTAATCGTAAGTGAGGCTTAACCGATCCTCGGAGAAAACTAACTTAGGGGTTTAGGAGAACTAATAAATCGAGGCCCCTCGAAGACGTCGATGATGAGCACTGGCTTTATCGATTGATGAGAGAAGCCGAGCGCTTCTGAGACGAAGGGGACCACTTACCGACGATAGATTTAAGTAGCCGGGTGTTGCCCTTCCTTCAGAAGGATAATGGGCAATTTGGAAGAAGATCTTGTGGAGGTTAAGGTCTCAGGGATAGCAATGACCCCGACGCCTCAAGGACCGCTGCCAGTAGCCCTCCTCGAAGACCCTCAAGAGAGGGTCTTGCTCTTGGTCATGGACGGGGCGCAGGCACTTAGCATCAAGTACATGCTAGACGGAGAGCCCGTGCATACGATACACGGCTTCATGCTTGATGTTTTGAACCAGTTGCACGTGAAAGTCAAAAAGGCAGTCATATACGGTATGGAGGGGTCGAGGTTCTTGACCAAGATAGCTCTAGAGACCGGCGAAGGGCTTAAGGAGGTCGATGGCAGGACCGGCGACATAGTCGCCTTAGCGTTCATAGCCAACGCGCCCATATTGGTCTCCAGCGAGATATTGAATGAAGTGGCTATAAGCAAGGAGGAGCTCTACAAGCCCATCGAAGAGGAAGAGGGGCGAGAGCTCTAAAGAAGAGAGCGAGGCCCAACAACTCCACTTTTTGTTGCTCAAGGGCTTGTCATGTCTAGCGATGCTGGTCCTCTGCTAATGGCTCAGGGCTGGTTGCCCTGAAGTCCAGCGCAACCACCTTCTCCTTTATCTTGGCTGCGATGACCTCTAGCTCGTCATAATCGCTTCGCTCAGCGGGCCAGTAGACCTCGATCCTATCGCCGATCCACCTCGGTATTACATGCACGTGTACGTGGAATATGTGCTGCCAAGCGGCTCTTCCATTGCTCTGAAGTATGTTGACTCCCTCGGCGCCGACGGCTTCCTTAACGGCCCTAGCCATTAAGCACGCTACGCCGAAGACGTGAGCGGCCTCGTTGAAGGGCATCTCGAACACTGTGCCGTAGTGCTTCTTGGGTACGACCAGCAAGTGCCCCTTGTTCACGGGGGCTATGTCCATTATCGCTACGCAGATGTCGTCCTCGTAAACCTTCACAGCCCTCTCGTTGCCCGCAACTATTTCACAAAACACGCACTCTTTGTTTGCTTTAGCCAACCTCGCCCCCTCCATCCTCGTCAGCGGCCTCCATAAGCTACAAAGAACTTCCTATCGAAGTTCTCTAGTTCTCGCTATGAGCTTTGCGGTTTCATTGGTCTTGAAACTGGCGTAGAACCGTTGAGGAGGCGAGGTTAGCGCACCTCCATCCTCTCGCGCGTGAGCGCTTGCACGAGGTGCGAGCGCTAAGCAACCCCTTCGAAATGGAGCCCTTGACGGGCTTAAGCGGAAAGAGTTTAACGTCGCGGCTCAGCACCCTATTTTCCAGAACGCTATGCAGTTCAAAGAGCTCATAACCGAGGCGTTGAGGTCTGCTAGGGCTCGCTTCTTGGAGCTGAGGGGCTCCGAGGAGGCCCGCAGGGAGCTTGGCATCGGCGCTGGCGGTGACGTCACGAGGGTCATAGACTTGGAGGTCGAGAAGGCTATAGTCAGATCGTTGTCCGAGAACTTGAGGGACTTCGTCCTCGTAAGCGAGGAGAGCGGGCTCAAGACCTACGGAGCGGGCGGATGCGTGATAGTCGTGGACCCTTTGGACGGTAGCACGAACGTCTTGAGAGGTTACCCTGCCTGTAGCTCGGCGATAGCGATAGCCAGAGGGACCGCGCTGAGCGACGTGGTCGCGGCTGGCGTAGTAAACCTCATAACCGGCGACCTCTACTATGCCGAGAAGGGCTTTGGGGCTTACTTAAACGGCGAGAGGATAGGGCCTCGCGGCACGAGCAAGGTTGAGGACGCGTTCATGGCCTTCGAACTGAACATAAGGGGGCAGATAAGTGGTTACGTCTTGAGAGTGGCCGAGCTCATAGAGAGGGCGAGGCACGTAAGGCTCATAGGCTCTGACGCTCTCGAGATATGCTTCGTGGCCTCGGGGGCATCCGACGCGTTCGTGGACTTGAGGGGCTTCTTGAGGGCGCCCGACTTCGCGGCCTCTGCCTTCATCCTCAAGGAGGCCGGGGGCGTAGTAACCGACGCCGATGGCAAGGAGCTGGACTGCAAGCTAGACCCCAAGGCTAGGTCGACGGTAATAGCTGCGTGCACCCAAGAGCTCCACGAAGACATACTGGAGAGGTTGAGGCGGGCGCGGTAAGACC
>CAZPGS010000027.1:3508-10195 GCA_964586135.1 uncultured Nitrososphaerota archaeon | reverse complement strand
ATGCACGTGTGAGGCCCAGCCTCAAGCCACAACGCCTTGAAGCCTCGAGAGGGCCGAGGGGCGTAGAAAGAGTGAGTATTGCTGTTGCTATACGGCTACGTCGACACTTGGACTATGAAGGTCCTGCTGTCGACCGTCAAGCCTCGTGCCACTACGTCGACTTGAACCCTATACTTTATCTCGGCCACCCCCGAAGGGACGTTGAAGACCAAGTTCGCGACGTACTTGATCTCAGAGAGCGGCGGTAGCGACCCCCAGTCCCACCGCCAAGTCCCCTCGTCCAGCTTTGCGACGTTGAAGCCGCTCACAGTCACAAACTTCTCGACTTCTCCCTTTATGAGTACCATCACCTTGACGTCTGCGAAGTCATTCAGCAGATTGGAGACTCTGACCACTAAGTGGGTCGGTTCGCCAGCTCTGACGCTCGAGGGATTTATGGAGACCTCGAGCACTTTAACGCCCCCCAATCCCTGGTTCTGCTCTTGTTGCGACTGCCCTGACGCCAGCGCGGATGCTATGAAGTAACCCGCGAGGAGCGCGGCTATGGCTATGACGACCATGACGAGTACCCTAGCCGCTCTGCTATCGTCAAAGGCCCCCATAGTCGACGCCTGCACTGAAGGGCTTTGAGGAGCGATAAAATCTTTGGTATTACCTCTTAACCAAGGCCACCTTTAGGGCCAACGAGTTCATGGTTCACCTACATGGTCGCCTGAGTTAGAGTGAAAAAGCTCTTAAGCCGGCCCGAAGCTAGGCTAGCTAGGTGCTCCTACGATGGCCAAGGCCTTGTCGAAATACAAGGTAGAGCTCGAGAGAATGGGCCTGACGCAGCTGGACGTCTACAGATATCCCGACCACGACGAGATCAGGGTTAAAACCCATGAGGGCGACGTCGTCTTAATCAAGTTGCCCAGCCACAGAGAGGCCATGAACGTTGAGGAGTTCAAGGACTACATGGCGAAGGAGCTAAAGAGGGCCAGGGGAGCCAAGAAGAAGAGGTGAGGCCTCGAGCTACGTAGCCAGCTCTCCATCGAGAGTCGCGAGGCCGAGGCCCTAAGGGCTTTCATGGCTCGTAGGATCCGCGGCCCGCCGTCCTAGGATTGTAAACGCCAGGCGTTGCGCGAAGCGTCGACCTCTGGCGGGCTCTATTGCCAGTAGCAGGCCGCGTCGGGACTTCAAGGTCTTGGAGCCGCGCCTAAGGCCTTTGCCGAGGCGTCGTCTGCGTGAGGCCGCGTCCCTAGAGCTCTCCACAGAAACGCTTTTTGCCTTCGAGAATTAATCCTACTGAGGAACTTCATCGCGGTGGCGGGCTTTGAGGGTCTGGGTCAGCGCCCCCTCGAGGTTGCACTTCGGGATGATAAACCCCTTGGGGTCTGAGGGCAGGCTCTACGTGTCGCTGGGCGTCGGTATCGAAGAGCCTAGGACGGTGGTCGAGGCCGAGACAGCCGATGAGCTGTCAGTGGAGGGGGTCCAGAGGAGGCTGGCTCAGAAGTTCGTCGAGCGAGTAGCAAAGGCCTTTGGGGTTTGGAGGGGCAGGATAAGGGTCCACTCCACGGCCCCTCGACACGTGGGGCTCGGCTCTACCACCCAGCTAGCCCTGTCGGTCGCCTACGCCTTGCTGTCCCTGAATAGAGTAGAGGAGAGGGTCCCCGAGGTGGCCAAGGCCCTGGGCCTCGGGAAGCAGTCCGGCGTGGGCACTTACGTCTTCGAGAGAGGGGGCCTCGTCCTTGACGGGGGCGTAAAGAAGGAGGAGGGCTCGTTTCCACCGCTCATCCTGAGGCTCGACTTCCCGGAGTGGTGGAGCTTCGTGGTAGCGATCCCCTTGGGGAAGGGGGTCAGCGGCAGGGCCGAGGAGGAGGCCTTTGCTAAGCTCAGGCCAGCGGTCGAGGGGGACAAGCTCGTTGGTAGGGCGGCCCAAATAGCTCTCTGCAGGCTTGTACCGGCTTTGCTGGACGAAGATCTGGGGTCGTTCGGGAAGGCTCTCATAGATCTTCAAGAGGTCGTCGGTGAGATGTTCTCGGGAGTGCAAGGGGGGACGTACAACCCCCTATCGGCCAAGGTCATAGAGGTGCTCAAGGAGCTCAGAGTCGAGGGCTACGGCCAGAGCTCGTGGGGCCCCGCTGTCTACGCCGTGACGAGCGACGACAGGGCTGAGCACGTGGCCAGGAGGCTCAAGAGGAGGCTCGAGGCGAGGTGCCGGATATTAGTCGTCAAGGCCGATAATCAGGGCGCTAGGATAACCATTACTCAGTAAGACCTCCGTAATACGAATCTTGATAAACTTCCGTGCCTCCGACAAACCAGAGGCTATGACGGAGATGAAGGAGATAGTCGTTAGGGTGGATGAGGAAGAGTACCGAATGATCATCAACTTCAAGAAGGTCTACGACGCAGTCATAGAGACTGAGAGCGACTTCAACGACTACATGAGGGACGTCATCAAGGAGGGCCTCGACAAAATGCTGAGCGACTTGCCGCCAAAGAACGTGAACATCCTGCTAAAGACGTTGCAGGCGATGTTCAGGGAAAACCCGGAGTTCGTCTGCAACTTCATAGTCCAAATCCTCAAGAAGGGCTCCAATATAAGCAAGGAAGAGGAGGACAGGATCAAGGAGATAAGGGGTCACTACATAGCGTAGAGGCCTCCGATACCCTAGGACACCTCATTGAGTTTCAGCGGGCATGACTATCTTCATCGGCCTCGTTGCTTAAAATATCCTGGCGGCTCTATTAAGATTACTCGCGTCCCGGAAGCTCTTGAACGTGCGCAGGCGATCGACCCTCGGCTTGTAGAAAAGCTTTTAGCGAGGCTCGTGTAATGCTTCCTCAGATGATGAGCGCTGGAACTTGAGACTCAGGGGATGGTCGGTACATCCGGCTCTGATGAGCGAGGTTAGCGAAATTTCGATGCAGAGGACAAGGATGAGGTGATGGAGCGGCGAAGGTCGCGTTCCTTCGTCGGCCCCGAGTTTAAAGCGAGCCGATGACCGCGATCCCCGACGCCCTCGCCTTGTTTATAATCGCCCTTATCTTGGCCCGTGACTTAGATTTTAGGAGGACCTTCTCTCTGGAAAACTCTACTTCGATGCCCTTGAGCACTTCAGCGCTCACCTTTGGCTCTAGAGCCCTCCAGACGTTAATCTCCGTCAAAGCCACGAAGTTGCCTTGGGGATCGCGATGCTTATCGACTAAAACGTGCTCGCCGACCCTCAGCTCAATCACCGCTTAGGCGTAGCTCAGTGACTACTCTATCACCGCATGCCTGTACTTCATCTCGACCTCCGACTTGCCGAGCCTGTACATGAGCTCCGCAACTATGCTGTCAAGGAACACGGCCGTCCCGAGTTCGAAGAGCGTGCCTAGCGGAGCTAGGGGCTCGTGAATTCCGAGTATCTGTCTCGAGAAGTAGTCCTGCTCCACCGCCGTCTTAGTCCTGCCGGGGACGACGACCACGTGGTCAGCTATCTTGGCTAGAGGGCTATCCTTGTACGAGGTTATGGCTATCACCTTGGCCCCAACCTTCTTGGCTGCCTCCGCCGCCGTGACCACCACAGCCGTCGAGCCCGAGCCTGATATCGCCACTAGGACGTCGTTGGGGCCTATGGCCGGAGTTATGGTCTCACCGACTACGTAGGTCCTAAAGCCCAAGTGCATCAGCCTCATGGCGAAGGCCCTTCCCACTAAGCCGCTTCGACCAGCTCCGACGACTAGGACTATCTTTCCCCATCCCCAGGCCTCGAGGAGCATGCCGACCATTTTATCCACATCAGAGCTGCTCAGCTTCTCCCTCAAGTCCCTGAGGAAGGAGAGTATCTCGTCCATGGCCGAGTAAAAGGCCTTGAGATTCTGAGGGCTCAAGCCCATACGCCCTCAATCCTCACGCTTTTACCTCACAATATCTGGGCTTAAATTTGTTAGCTCAAACGAGCACGTTTTCCTAGTGACCGCCTCACCGGGGGTCCAAGGCTGGCACTGCTCGGAGGATAAAAATATGAGGGATAAGGGATAAGAGAGTATCTTCGTGGCCCCCTTGAAGCTCTCTCGGAGAGGCAACGTGGTGTACGACGAGGAATTGCTCGGCAAGTTCCACGTCTTCAAGGATAGGTTTCACGCCGGTGAGCTGCTCGGAGAGGCCTGTCGCTCAGTCCTCGATGGAGCGGACTACGTATTCGCCGTGCCCATGGGGGGAGTTCCCGTGGGCCTCATGGTCTCCAAGGCCTTGAGCTCGGAGTTCGACATACTGATATGCAGAAAGCTCTTGATACCTTGGAATAGAGAAGCCGGCTTCGGCGCCGTGAGCCCTGATGGGAGCTACTTCGTAGACGAGGCCTTCGCTAGGAGCATAGGATTGAGCGACCACGACATTCAGGAGGCGGTGGAGGAGCAGCTCGAGGAGATAAGGAGGAGGAACGAGCTGTTGAGGCGGGGAAGGGGCTACCCCTCGCTGGAGGGCCTTAGAGTCGTCCTCGTCGACGATGGCGTGGCCGCTGGCTACACGATGACGGCCGCCATAGAGTTCGTCAAATCTAAGAAGGCGAGAGGAGTCGTTATAGCGACGCCGACTGGATGTCTGGACTCGTTACTGAGGCTCTCGAGGAGCGTAGACTTGATGGTGTGCTTGAACATCAGGTCAGGCCCATGGTTCGCTGTCGCGGACGCTTACCAGGAGTGGAGGGACCTGGACTACGAAGAGGTCTTGAACCTATTGAGGGAGCGTGAGAGGTGATGCTCCCGAGGTCATTGAAAGCTTATAAGTGATCGACGGCGCTTTAAAGGAGATGGCCGCGCCCAAAATAAAGATCGAGTCCACGACGCTCGTGAAGGTCAAGAGCCTAAGCGACTTGGCCAGGTTCGCTGCCTCGATGTCAACTCTAGGGCAGATGATCTATATCATACACTTTGAGCACGAGGGGAAGCACGTCTACGGCCTCTTCGCGGTATACCACGACTACTACAACTTGTACGGCCTCCCGATATTCTACCACTACATAAGCGAGGAGAAGCTCAGCGGCAAGTACTTGTTGATCAGGACCGAGGAGAACAGGGAGTACGTGACCGTGTCTGAGGGGTCTAGGCCCGGCTGGATAGCCATACCCATAATAAACCTAGACGAGCCGCCGCCCTTCACGGACTTCGCGCACAAGCAAGGCAAATCTACGTAGCTAACTTGATGACTATTGGGGCGCCCATCGAAGCCCTCTCGACGGCCTCGAGCCCCTTAGTGACCTTGCCTATCAGGCTCACCGGCTGCCTCAGCTTGGAGTCCCTGAGGAACAGGGCCATCGCTGAGGCTTGGGGCCAAAAAGCTATGCAGCCCCTCGAGACTTGCTCCCTGGGCTTCTCCACGTCCATCCTCAAGCCCACCTGAAAGTACGCCCTGTCAGGGAGCTTGTAGAGCCTAGACCTTATGGGCAACATCCTGATGAGCTTCGATATAGTTATCGGGGCATAAGTCCTAACGAGCTCTCCCTCTACCGCGTCGACCTCATTTACGACCATTACTATTGAGTACCTCTCGACTACGGTCATGACTGTCTACCTAGCGCCAAGTTCAAGGCGAAGGCGGCCAGGGCCTTCTTGCTCTCCAAGTCCTTCATGATTGTGTTCGTGACCCCCACCTTTATGTTCATCCGCTCTATCTGGGGGGCGTAGTGCGAGTCCACTTGGTCCATCACCATGAACTTTATCAAGCCCCTGTATATCTCAGCGACCCCTTTGGGTGAGACGTCGAACCCCAGCGCGGCCATGAGCTTGTCGGCGGGTCCCTTGATGGTCTTCCCCCCCACTATCGGGCTTACGGCTACAACTTTTTCAGCTCTGGCCACCAATTCCTTAATCCCCCTCATCGACAATATGGGCCTTATGCTGACTATGGGGTTGCTGGGCGGAATAATTATGACGTCGGCCTCCTCGAGGGCCTCGACGACGCCTGGGGCTGGCTTGGCCCCCTCTATGCCGGCGAAGCCCACCCCCTCTACGACGCCCTGGCACGCCATCTTGACCAAGTAGTCTTGGAAGTGGACCCACTTGCCATTGACCTTGACCATGGTGGAGACCTTGTCATCGGTCATGGGTATGACCTTGACCGCGACTCCGAAGGCCCTCCTCTCGATCTCCGTCACTTCGCTCAGCCTCAAGCCCTTCCTCAATAAAAGCGTCCTGAAGATATGGGTGGCTAAATCGGCATCCCCAAGCTTGAACCAAGTCTCTAGGCCGAACCTCTCCATGGCCTTGAGGCAATTAAAGGTGTCGCCCTTTATCCCCCAGCCCCTCTCCTCGTCGACGACTCCGGCTAAGTGATATATCACTATGTCTATGTCCGGCGACACCATCAAGCCGTTTATCACTATGTCGTCCCCTGTGTTCACTATGGCCGTAACGCTAGAGGGCTCCACCACTTGGACTAACCCTTGGAGGAACCTCGCTGCTCCGACCCCGCCGCAGAGGCAAGTTACCTTCATCTCTCGCCCCAGCGCGTTATCTATCCTCTTCTGAGGTTATCATTTAGAGGTTTTGCTTTTTAACGTGGCGGCTCAAGCCCTAGCCTCGCGAGCTAAATCGCCGACTCCGGCTGACGTCGGCGGTCGATGAAAACCTAAACCCTTTTTATATTTTAACCCTTTTTATACTTTCTCGGACGAGCTCGGACGAGATTCATAGCGGTGCGGATCATCGAGTTCATTCCGG
>CAZPGS010000027.1:0-3408 GCA_964586135.1 uncultured Nitrososphaerota archaeon | reverse complement strand
AGCTCGGCGGCCCTAGCGACCTCTTGGGCCGAGACCTCCCCTCTCTTCACGTGATCCCTCAATTGAGCGAATAGCGTCTTCCTGACTTTACCAGCATAAGCACCAGCTATGATGAAGCCCGTGCTCAGCAATACCATGCTCCTCCACCATTAATTACTTAGTCATGAGCTGTAGGAGAAAGTTATCGCATTTGCTCAACGGCTCCGCGTCGTAGCGAGGCCATCCGCGGACATTAAGGAGGCCACATCATCAAACTAGAACCCAGAGCCTTGGAGTCTAGCCCCCTGAAGCAGGGCATGCTCGATGGACCCCTAAAAAGGCTCTTAAGCTATGCCCTACACAACACAGTTACACTAGAAAAAACGCTATGCGGTGAAGCCCTTGCGCAAAATAGGGCCGACCGCGAGAGAGGTCGCGGATCTCGCGATATCTTGGATAGTGATAAGCCTATGCTTCTCGATACGAGGGGTCTATGCTAGCACGCCCCACTTCCTAATGCTCTTCACTTCGTCCATCATCGCCGTGGGCTTGGGCTTCTTGTTGCACGAGCTTATGCACAGGATCGTTGCTAGGTCGTTCGCCTGCCACGCCGAGTACAGAATGTGGCCCTTGGGGCTCTTGCTCGCCTTGGCGCTGGCATTTGTCTCAGGTGGAAGTGTCATATTTGCCGCTCCAGGGGCGGTGTACATAGCCCCACCAGCGTACTCGCCCTACATATCGACGGAACAGATGCGGAGGGTCTACGGCTTGATAGCCCTCTCAGGGCCGATAGCGAACCTAGCATTGGCATTAGCCTTCTACTCGTTGCAAGGGCTGAGCGTCCATCCATTCGTGAGCTTTACGGCATCGGTTGGACTCAGGGTCAACCTATGGCTCGCGGCCTTTAACCTCCTTCCAATACCGCCGCTCGACGGCTCCGGCGTGGTCAAGTGGAACCCGGCTATATGGGGCTTGGTAGCTATACCTGCATGGATCGCCACGATCTCTATCATTGTCTAGCACTCCTTCAAAACCTTCACAGACTCCGTGTCGAGTGAACGATTTCAAAGAACGGCTTAAGCTTTTAAGTCCTCGCGCACCAAGCTGTTGTGGAGTTGGAGGCCAAGAAGCAACTCGAGGCGATGGACGAGTACCCCGATTACGTCATCGGGTACGTCGGAGGAAGTAGCAACTTCTCCGGCATAGTGCAGCCCTTTTATTACGACATCGTCTCCAAGAAGGCGGAGAAAGAGGTGGAGTTCATAGCCGTCGAGCCGACAGCCTGCTCGACGTTGACTAAGGGCACCTACACTTACGACCACGGCGACGCGGCTAGGCTCACGCCCCTGCTCAGGTGTACACCTTAGGCCACGACTTCATACAAGCCCCGATACACGCTGGAGGGCTTACCACGGAGACGCGCCGACACTCTGCCTCTTAATGAGAGAGAAGGGATCGTCAAGGCGGGGCTTACAACCAAGTAGAGGCCTTCGAGGCCGGGATCCTCTTCTCGAGGACCGAGGGGATACTTCCAGCTCCAGAAACGGCCCACGTGATCGGGGCCGTCATCGACATAGCGCTGGAGTGCAAGAAGAGGGGAGAAGAAAAGGTGATGAAAAGGTGATACTGTTTAACATGTCCGGTCACGGTTACTTCGACATAGCGGCCTACGAGGCGTATCTCAACGACTCATTAATGCCTTACGAATACCCTGAAGACGAAGTGAAGAAATCAGTCTCCAAGCTCTTTAAACTATACTCATGGCTCAAAGACCTAAAGGACTGACCCCGTCCCTGCTTTCTGCTCTAATGGCACCTTACCCGCTCGGTAGCCCTCCACGTCTAAGGCCACGATCTTGAAGCCGAGCTTTTTAAATTCGATGGCTATGAAGTTTAGGGCCTCCTCGCTGAAAAACAGCCTCCTCTCTCTAGGGTCCACCTCTATCCTCGCCAGGTCACCTCCGTGAAGCCTGACGCGTACCAGCGAGGCTCCGAGCCTCTCCTTTATCACCCTCTCGGCCAAGTCTATTCTCCTCAACTTCTCTAAGGTTATCTTCTGACCGTGCGGTATCCTAGTGGCGAGACAAGAGCTGGGAGGTTTGTTGTGGACCGGGAGTCCTAAGAGCCTAGCTATCTCGCGCACTTTGTCCTTCGAAAGCCCGGCCTCGAGCAGTGGGCTGCGGACCCCTTCTTCAATTAGGGCCCTAATGCCAGGCCTGTAGTCGCTCAAGTCGCTCTTAGTGGTCCCATCGAGAATGGCCTTGAGCCCCTCTCTTGACGCTATGTCCTTGAGCACAGCGAGCCTGGCCTTCTTGCATATGTAGCAGCGGCCTCGAGGGTTGTCGGAGAAGCCTGGGAGCTCGAGTTCATTGAACTCGACTACTAGGTGTCGCATCCCGATGACCCTGGCCACCTTGACTGCTTCATCGAGCTCGCCGTGAGGCAGAAGGGGGGAGTTTATGGTCACGGCCAAGGCCCTATCGCCCAATGCCTTGTACGCCAGCGCAGCAAGTGTTGAGCTGTCAACGCCGCCCGAGAAGGCCACCAGCGCGCTCTTCATCCTCTTGATCTCTTCTATAAGCTCGTCGACCAAGGACTTCAGGTCACGCGGCCCATTCATAGACGACGACCTGGGTCCGCGACCCACATCGAATGAGGAAGCCCGCGAGGTCTCATGAGGTTTAAAAGGCTAGCAACTCACCGTTCTTGGGAGCCAAGACTTCTACTCCCTTGCCCCTCAAAGCCTCTTCGAGGGACGACACCGCCCGCTCCTCTCCATGGACTAAGACAACCTTGGTCCTACCCTCAGAGCAATCCACGACCTTAGTTATGAAGTCCAAGAGCTCGCCCCTGCCCGCGTGGGACGAAAAGTCGAACCACTTCACGTCGCACTTGACCTTCTGTGAGTCGGGCGTTAGCTTGCCATACTTCAACAAGTAGTCACCGGGCGTGTTCGGGATCTGGTAGCTAACCAAGAATATTGCGCTATTGCTCTTGTCGGCTAAGCGCTTGGCGTATAGGGCCGAGGGACCCCCCTTCAGCATTCCCGATGGGCTTATGACGACCCCGCCTTCCTTCAAAAGCCTCTTCCTGTCCTTGGGCCCCCTCACGAACCTCACGAACCCTAGGCCCTCTTCGTACAGGTCTCCATCCCTTAAAAAGTCCTTGAAGTCCAGCAGCTCAAGCGATATGCTCTTAGCCATGCCGTCCAAGTAGACCACTAAGTGACCTGCATGCCTGTAGAGCACGCACAATATCTCTTGGGCTCTGCTGTAGGCGAAGGCTGGCACTAGCACGACCCCGCCGCCTTCAACGCAGTCGATCACGGACTCCACGAAGCTCTTCTCGGTGAGCGCCCTGTCCTCGTGAGGCCTATCGCCGTACGTGGACTCCACGACCAAAAGGTCTATGGGGCACTCGGAGATGACCG
>CAZPGS010000026.1:0-10930 GCA_964586135.1 uncultured Nitrososphaerota archaeon | reverse complement strand
TCATGATAATGCCGTACATAGGGGCCGCCCTCATGGTCTTCTCGACCATGATAACGGTGTACTTCATGCACTCGGCGGTCATGACCATGGCCCGCGTGCCGGTGCCATTCGCCCAGTTGACGTCCACTATAGCCCCGACCTTGGTCCTGACGTCCTACATCATGGGGCTCGTGACGGGCAAGACGGGCAAGGGGGCGGTCTCGGCGGGCTTCAAGCACGCGGTAGTGCTCACCATCATAGCCCTAGTCACCATAGTGATAATGCCGATGCTCAAGATAGCGATGCCGTTTTAAGGTGTTCGGGGTGCTGAGGGCGACTAAAGCGGCGGGTGCGAGGAGGAGGGCCACCTCTCCAGTCATATCGACGGTCATGATCACGGCCACCCTGCTGATAATACTCGTCGTGGCTACGGCCCTGGCCTCCAACATGCTGGAGATGCAGCTCCAGAACCTGGAGTTCGAGCAGGCTAAGACGACTATGATGGCGCTGGACAAGGCGATAGCGGAGGTCTCGCTGAGGCCCGGTGCCGCCAGCTCGGTCCAGTTCAATCAAAGAAGCGGCGGGATAGGAGTTTACGAAGGGGAGACCATGACCATACGCGTCTTCAACTGCTTGAACCAAGTCTTGGAGCTCAGCAACGCCACCTACGTCGTGAAGTACCGAGGGGGGAGCATGGTCTCAGCGGCCCCGACGGACCTAAGCGGCTCGAGTGGGCTGGTGGTCGAGGCCTACAAGCCCCTTGGGCACGTCCGAGTGGAGGTCGGGGGCGGCGCTTGGATAGTCTTGGACTACAACAGGGCGAGGATCTCGAGCAACCCGTCGCTCGGGACCGTGGACGTCTTCGTCATCCTCCTTCAACCGGGGATCTTCAGCGGCACGGGCACGGTGACGGTCAAAGTTCAGAACAAGGGCGTGAGGACCTGGGCCTGCGAGGGGAACTGCGTCGAAATCGAGGTAGGAGGCGCAAAAGAGCAGCTAGGAGACAAAAACCAACAATACTTGTGGAGCATTAGGATCACAGAGGTAGTGATAGAGGTATCGATAATGTGAGGTGCTAAGGGATGGTCCACGTAGCTATACAGCACATAATCGGGACGACGGCCCTGCTTGTGCTCGTCCTGTCGCTCGCCTACGCCTACCAGATAGTGGTCACCTCCGTGCAGATCAGCGCCATCCACACGCAGGCTAGCCAAGTGGCGGAGTACGTGGCCCAGAGCGTGAGCGACGTCGTCAGCTTGACGGAGTTCGCCTACGGGGCCCTCTCGAGCTGGACCGTTTCCAAGAGCTTGAAGTTGCCAGCCGACTTGTCGGGGAAGCCCTACCTCGTGAAGCTCGAGAGCCACGATGGGGGATACTACGTGGTGGTCGAGGTGAGCGGGCTGGGCGACCTGCGCGTGAGATCCCCCATACCCTTAAGGAACACCACCGCCGTGGTGCGGATAGTCGCCGACGAGGGCCTCTATCTATCCGATCAGGACGTCAAGCCGAAGCCCTACGTCTACGGCGGGAACCCGAAGGCAGTGGTCTGGTGCGAGAAGAGGCTCGAGGAGGGAGGCTATGTAATCCTCGTGGGGCTGGGGGTGAGGGGCTGAGGAGGGGTAGGAAGTGGAGGCCTACGAGTACATATTCGCCGCTCTGGTGATGATGGCTGTCTTCACGGCGGCCGCCTACCTCGCAGTCACCGTGCTCCCTCTCTACAGGAGCGTGTCCGAGGTGGACCAGCTCAAGATCGCGGCCCAGAAGGTCGTGAACAACTTGCTCCTCAACCCCGGCTACCCGCACGACTGGGGAAGCGACCTAAGCGTCAAGGCCGGGGATCTGGCCTCCTTCGGCCTGGCCTCCTACACGACCCTCACCCGCGAGGCCTACGTCTTGGACCAGGACAAGGTGCAGAGGCTGAGCCGCGAGGTCCCAGACCCGCTCTACGTGCCGCCGAGCGTAGCCCTCGCCCTCTTGGGCTTGGGCCTCGACTACGGCATTAGGCTGGAGTTCGTCCCCGTGCTGAACGTGATCGTGGAGCCCCCTCAAGGTCCCAACGTGGTCGTTAGGGTGACCTCGGCGCAGGGCTTGCCGATCGAGGACGCGAACGTGACGGTCGTGGCCGTCTACGCGAGCGGTGGAGGGCTGAGCTCGTCTCGACACAGCGGCCGAACCGACGTCAATGGGGCGTGCGCCTTGAACTTGGGAAGCCCTCTGCCGGCGCTTTTGATAACTGTAGTAGACCACCACAGTATGAGGGCGGTCAACGTGTCTGTAACAGGTCTTGGAGTCCACAAGTCGCTATTGGTCGGCAAGAGCCTCGTCGTGAGCAAGTCGGTGGACCCAGGCAATGGGTTGGACCAGAAGACGGCCTACCAGCTCTTCCTCTCAACGGGGCCCGAGGGGTCCCTTCAGGTGAATATCGTGAGCAGTAAGCTAAACGTTAAAGATCTTGATCTTGGAGACTACAACGTGTACGACATGGACTTCGAGGAGCCGAACCTACTAGCGGCGGTCGTGGTGTTGGACAATGACGAGCTCTTAGTCGCTTACAGGCTGGTGCCCAAGAGCTACTCCTCGATCGCTGGAGAGGTTCACCCCCCTATCTCCTACACTTTGGAGAGGAGCGTCAGGATAGGCCTCTCCCACTACAACCTCAGGCTGATGATATGGAGGATGTCTTGGTGAGGCCCTCGAGAAAAGGGCAGATGAGGATCTTGGAGGCTGTGATAGCGACCACGATACTGCTGGTGGCATTCACCGCCTTCTACTTCATGCTCTACTCGTCGGAGAAGTTCTTCAAGCAAGAGGCCGTCGACCTGAACAGGCTGAGCTACAACGCCTTGATGTACTTGGTCGAGTCGGGGGTCGTGGAGAGGGCTTTGAGCAGTAGCGCGCAAGCAGGCGAGGCCATGCTCGTTAAGACCCTCCAAAGCATCCTGCCGTCGAACGTCTTCTTTGACTTAACGATAGTAAACGTCACGGAGGCCTCGAGCAGGAACACGGTCATGAGCGTGTCCAACGCTGTGTCGGCTGTCTTCGAGAGATCGGGCGAGGTCGCGTCGGCAAAGGCCATCTACACGTCGAGCAGGGGCTCCGTCTACGAGCTGATACTAAAGCTGGCGGTCGCGGGGGCCGCGTGAAGGAGATAATTTTTTAATATTACGTGTTCGAATATCTATATCGAGATGTCTTGCTTGAGGCCCATTAGGGGAGACAAGAAGGGCCAGTTCATAATCATAGGGGCTATAATAATAGCTGTCTTCATGTTCGCCCTGACCCTCACGATAAGTCAGATGAATGTCCAGAGGCAGACCTTCAGCTTCGAGCCCGTGGACGAAATAGTGATCACCGTATCGAGCGACTTTGAGCGTTGCTTGCAAAGCGCATTTTCCAAGGCCTCGCAAGGCTACCTGCAGAGCTACTTGGTCGAGGAGCAGCCGGAAGACAGCGGAGCTCGAGAATTGCTCGAGGGCGAAGTCCGGAGGTGGCTTAACGCTGTCTCGAGCGCTTACAGCGGCTACGGGATAAACGTGACCTTCACGGCCGATAGGGAGAGCGGCAGTTGCCTAGGCTTGTCGCTTGAGTGGTCTGAAGATCGCGGGACGAGCTACGTGTACACGACCTTCGGCCTAGACGTCGCGGGCTACGGGCTTGAGGGCCTGGCCCTGACGAAGTCCATAAGAGTGGACCTCAACATCTTAGAGGCAAAGATGAGCTTCGCAGGCGATCGCGGCAAAGTGACCATGAAGTTTACGATTAGCGAGAAAGTGAACGAGGGCAGGCCCACTAAGCCCTCCATTAAGGGCATCAGCGTAGTAGCCGAAGGAGGAGGAGTCGACGAGAGTAGCATAAAGCTTGACTACTTGGGCCAGGGGGTGTACTTAGTCGAGTTTGAGACGACCTCTCTCGCTGTGAGGGAGGTAAGGCTGGCGGTCACGACGGATAAGGGCGCGGTCGTAGCCGCGAAGAAGGGGTTGTGCGTAATGGAGCTGAAAAGCGACGACCTCTCTACTCCAGGAGAGGACAACGAGGGCACATTCACCGTCAACGGAACGACCTTCAGCCCTGGGAGCGCGATATCGGCCTTCCCAGACCAGATTCTGCACGTGACCTTCAGCTTAGACGGAGAGCTCCCTTGCGACCTCTCGGTCTCTGGCCCGCTTGATGTAATCGAGCAGAGCGGCACATCGGCGACGATAAGGGTCTTACATAGGGGGGATGGAAGGATAGCGGCCCTATACGGCGTCCAAACATCACGGTGCTTCGTAAACGTGAGTAGCCGAGAGCTTAATGGCGAGAGCTTTGGCAAGGGGGTCATTGTAGTCGACGGAGCTGAATACAGCTTGTCAAGAACCGAGAACGGGATCGTCACTCTCGAGGTCCCCCCAAACTCGACAATCTCGGTAAGCTACAGCCCTGAGCGCGGATACGTGTTCAGATACTGGGAGGCCTCCGGAGGCCTAGTGTTCAGCGGCCCTAGCTCCCAGAACATCACGGTCACAGTCGTGGGCAACGGGTCGCTCATAGCGATCTACGAGCCCTCGAGGAACTCGAGCTGGCAGACAGTTTACCTTAGCCCTCTAAGGCCTCAAGGCCAGGGCCAAGGCCATCAACACAACTTCACGCTGACGCTCAATCCTGAAGAAGGCGAGATCAAGCCCCCGATAAGTTATGGGCAACCATCGCCTTGCGGAAACTCGGATGAGAGGACGCCGAGCGATCTGATGCTAGGGGACGTGATGAAGATATCGTTATACGCGAGGGCTACCTCAAAGGGGTCGGGGGGCCTCGACCTCAAGGTGTCTTTCGGATACTACGATTACGAGAGTACCTTCCACTTGATTGGTAGCGACACTAAGAGGATCGAGAAGTCAAGCGAGTACAGAGAATACGTATTCGAGTTGACCGTAGACCCGTCCATGAAGGTGATCCCCAAGGGGAGCAAATTGGTGCTGATTTTGGAGCGCGCCGACCAAGACCCCGGAGGAGGGACAATACAAATACAGTGCGGCTCCAATAAGTCAAGGATAGTGCTTTGGTGACCGCAACTAGTCGCTTAGAGGCCAGCACTGATTTGCTCGTGTCAAGGGCACGGAGCACCCTCGGGCCTTCTAAGTGGCCGGGTGGGCCGATGTACTCGGCCACACCTCGGCGGGCTTTGGCGACCAACCTGCGAAGGCCTCTTTAGAGCTTCTGAGACGCGTCAAGAGCTCATCAAGCCAATGGATCGAGAGCCGCTCAAAGCACGCGCGCAGGAGGGCCCTCGGCGCAGACGCTGGGATCCACTGTCCCGAAGAGCGAATTAAGGCGCCAGTGCTTCAGCTCGCCACCTTTCACGTCCTCGTCGACCTAATAGACGATGGCGCGTCGTTGTTATTTAGAGCTCGCAACTTCTTAGCGTTCTCTACGATCTTTACGATCACCAACGTTCGCTCGCTCGTGCTGGCACGAGCTGAGCTTTTGTTGGGCATAGGTCGCTCCTATAATCCAAGGAGCAACCTAAGCATCAGCGGCGTGAGTATCGTCGAGGCGAGCGTGACGACTATCGCGACTAGAGAGGCCTTCACGATGCCATATAGGTCGCTTATCCTCTCGTTTAAGCTATTTATCCTCGCATCGACGTAGGCCCTCAACTTCTCCAAGTCCTCCTTGGTCGCCATCTCCCTCCTCAAGGCCTCGATATCTTCTCTAGTAGCCTTCCTCAGAGCCTCTACGTCCTCCTTGGTCGCCATCTCCCTCGATATCGCTATGAGCATTGCCCTCCTCAGTTCCCTGTGCCTGAGGGCCTCTGGTAACAGCTCCTCTGCTAAGGCCCTCCTCAGCTCCTCGTCCCTCCTCAGCTCCTCTAACAACTGCCTGCCAGTTGACATCTCTACCAGAAAGAATATCGCGACCTCGCAATATAAAGATAATCGTGAGAACCCGTACATGCACTAGCAGTAATAATTGCTTCGAGGGCTCTGCACCTTGGGGCGCCTCCTGCTTTTCCCAGCCGTCTTGACTGATGGGAAGGGCGTCGAAACAGGCGGGGAAAGCGTTGAGGACGAGCACTAAGGCCCCCTCCCTCGTTGTCCCTCGTATATCCTCCTCAACGTTTGAATGGTGTCGGCCTCGAGGGGCGACTTGTCCTCCCTGACCCTCACGATCCTGGGGAACCTCAGCGCCAGCCCAGACCTGTAGTGGGGGCTCTTCTGGACCTCGTCGAAGGCGACCTCGACGACTATCTTGGGCTCCACGTAGACCACCCTGCCCTCCTCCCTTATCACTATCTCCTTGAGCCTTCTAGTCATTTGGACGAGCTCCTCATCGGTCAGGCCCGTGAAGCACTTGCCCACGACCTCGAAGCTACTGCTCTCGGGGTCGTAGGCCGCTAGGTAGAGGTCGCTGAGCATCGAGGCCCTGTAGCCGTGGCCGTACTCCGCAGCCACGACGACCAGGTCTAGGGTGTTGAAGACCGGCTTGACCTTGAGCCACCTCTTGCCCCTGACCCCGGGGGTGTAGGGCGACTCCAGGTCCTTGACCACGACCCCCTCGTGCCCCTCTCTGAGGGCCTTCTCGTAGAACCCCCTCGCCTCCTCGTACTTGCTGGTGACAAGGGTCTCGATTATCAGCTCGTCGCCAGCTATACCCCTCAACACTTCTCTCCTCTCGGCGTAGGGCAGGTCTATTAGGGTCCTGCTGTTCAAGTAGAGAACGTCGAAGAGGTAGAGCCTCAGCGGTATCTCCTTCGCCAGCTCGCCCACGCCCCTCTGCCTCCTGAACCTCCTCATCAACACTTGGAAGGGCGCTGGCCTACCGTCGCTCGTCAGCGCCACGACCTCTCCCTCGAGCACGGCGCTCTCGGCGTCGATCTTCTTGACGAGTTCCACTACCTCGGGCAGGCTGGAGGTGACGTCAGTGGCCCTGCGGCTGAATATCCGGACTCTGTCGTGGAGCTTGTGTATCTGCACGCGAGCCCCGTCGACCTTCACCTCGAACGACGCCCTCCCCCCTAGCTCCCTCAGGGCTGACAGCAAGTCCTCCGCCTTCTCCGCCAGCATGGGCTTCACTGGGTGAAAGAGCACTATCTCCTGCCTCCTTAGGCCCTCGACCCCCTCGAGCTTGGCCCTCTTGGCCGTGAGCCCCAAGTCGCTTGTTAGCATGTGGGCCCTCCTGACGAGCTCGTGGGGCGCGTTGAAGGCCTCCGCTATCGCCTCCTCCATCAAGCCCTCGCTGAAGCCGTGCCTCCTCTCGCCCAGCGCCAGCTTCACCAAGTACTTGACCTCTAAGGGGCTCTTGGACCTCAAGAGGAGCCCTTGGAACAGCCTGAGCTTCCTCCGTCTCGAGCCCTCGCCCGTCGCCTTGGCTATGGACTTGAAGGCCTCGTAGACCTCCCTGACCCTCAGGCGGCCCCCCATCGAGAGCGCATGCCCCCTCGAGCGCCTCTCGGCGATCTTCATCGAGGCGAGGCCCAGATCCCCCGTCGACTTAAAGACCTCGAAGAACTCCTCTCTTGATGAGGAGAAGGCCTTGACGACGCACTCGACCACGCCCGAGGCCCCTAGGCCCACCTCGGGCTCCCAAGGAGGGAAGAGCTCGCCGATGATGAACCTGACCGCGAGCTCCAGGTCTTCGGCGTCGAGCCTCTTTATGAAGTTCGACACCAAGGCCACCATCGAGCTCCTAGAGCTAGTGGACTCGAGCTCTTCGCATAGCCTGCAGACATCGATGAACGCCGTCATTCGCGGCCACCTCTTGGTCACGGAGCCAGCGAGCCCCGACCAGGCCTCTTTCAAGTGCTTAAAGTATCTGCGCCCTTTAGCGAAGATAAAGTTGACGTTGGACTGCCTTACGTCTAACACATCTAACACATCTTAAGGCCCTGTGATCGTTGTAAATTTTTCAATTATTGCGACAATGTGACCGAAAATAATTTAAAATATGCAATATTATATAATTGTGAGAGCATGTCCTCAGCAGATATGGTCAAGCTGGCGGGGCCATCGGCCAACAAGTTGAGAGGTGCCTTTGAAGATGTCTTCGGCCCCACTTTTCTCAAGGCCTTGGACTTCTACTTGAGCCTCGAAATCGGTGGGGAGCCCCACTTAGACCTCTTATCAATGGTCATGGAGAGGCCGAGGAAGGCCTACGAGGGCCTCATCAAGTTCTTCAAGACGGAGTCGGCGGTCGAGGTCTTGTGGAGGACCGTGTTGGCAAAGGTCGTGCTAGATAGGGCCTTCGAATTAACCTCGAGGCTCCTCGAAGCGCTGAGAAATGACGACAGAGAAGGAGCTCTGAGGCTCCTCTCAGAAATACCAGACCCTTTTCAACCATAGAGCGCAGAGCCTCTACCCCGGGCGAAGGGGAGAGGCCGAGGAGAGCGTAGGCCCCAGGTGAAGGGCGAGGCGTCGAGAGCGTACATCACGACCTAGCAATCGCCTTCCTCACGGCCTCTCTGTGCAGAGGGGTCTGCCAAGCCACTTCCTTCCCGATCCCGAGCTCTGGGTCCCTTTCGGGCGGTGGCTCGTCTATCCAGAATACGGGGTCTCTATCGTACACGTTGTAGACTATGAGGTTCTTGGCGATGAGCTCTTCCCTGAACTCTCTCGGGTAGTCCTCCTCCCACAGGTTCTGGGGGTCCTCGACGACCTCCTTGAGGTATGGCTCCCACCTCTTAACGAAGTCCCTCGTTAACTCCTTTGCCTTAATGAGCTCGGCGACGACGACATCTACGTCCCAACCGGCTTGGTAGAGCCTCGCCAGCATTTCGGGGTTCCCGCCGGTGAGCTCCCACACCTCCTTGAACTCTGGCTTCCGACCCGGTAGCTTCTCGTAGAGCTCTTCAAACCCCCTCTTGCTCATGTTCCACATTGACGTGAGCTCGGCCCACCTGTGCCTCCCTATCTCCCTCCTCGAGAGGCCCTCGCTCGTCGTCGCGATCGCGACCACTCTCTCGCAGCCCTCCGGCGGGTACTCGGTCAAGCCCAGCAGGGACTTCACGTACATGGCTGCCTTGTCCAGCCCTATCGCTTGGAAGGCGTCGTCGACCAAGACGGCGACCTTCCTCCTCAGCCTCCCCATGAACCACCTGACGGCGGTTACGGCTAACGAGGCGAGCTTCGCTTCAGCGACGCCAGCGGCCTCGGAAGCCGCTTCAACGAACCTGCTCACGAGATCCTTGACGTCTGCATAGACTATGAAGTCTTTATGCATCGGATCTACGTAGATCACCTCATAGCCTATCTCCCTCAGCAACTCGGTTGCCTGCTTAAGCCAGGCAGTCTTGCCGCACCCCTCGGGCCCGAAGACCACTATTGGGTGCCACGTCCCCTTCTCGGCAAATACCCTCACTTGTTGGAGGGCCCTCTCCCTGTCACAGAACTCCACCTCCAGCCCCGCGAAGTTTAGCTTTACCCTCTTCATCTCAGCCCTCTCTAACGCCTGACGTGACTTAAATTCGATTCACGACCTCTGCACCGCCTATCTCTTCGAGGGATTTAAGCTTAGCACTTGAGTATGCGACGCATCGACTTATTCGACACTTATCATACTGTGAAAACCTCAGGGCCCTCTTACGCGATGGGGTCTGCCAAGCCACGCCCCCTCCAATGCCTAGCTCAAGGTCCTTTTCAGGTGACAGCCCGTCTATCCAGAACTCCGCCCCTTTGGCGACCCCTCGATCTGCCTCAGAGCCCTTGCCTCTGTCGCAGGACTCGACCCCCACGTCAGCGGTGAGCCGGAGTTCGACCCTCCTCGCTCTGACCATCTCCTAAGCCTCGTGTCCTTCACTAACACTAGGACCCTCATGATATTAAGGGTGTCGAGAGGTCTCGGGGCACGACGTAGGTTTAGTCGGGATCTGCCCTCTTGAGCTTCAAGTGGGGGCTAAGTGAGGGCTCAGTCTGCCCTCTAAGAAACAGAAACGTCAAAAGTGAGGAGATCGATTGGGCCCTAGCAAACGTGAAGCTG
Source organism: uncultured Nitrososphaerota archaeon (assembly GCA_964586135.1). GTDB lineage: Archaea > Thermoproteota > Methanomethylicia > Nezhaarchaeales > WYZ-LMO8 > WYZ-LMO8. The sequence continues at coordinate 1,000 of CAZPGS010000026.1, read as the reverse complement.
AGCTATCTGTAGGGGCTGTAGACACGATTGAAGTCGTAGACCCTCTTATCCTCTTTAATCGGCTCGTGTTCTATTTCGGCTTCTCGCAACTTTCTCTCAATGCTCGCCTCGACCTCCTCAAGCGTTAGCTCTTCTTAGTCCATCGCTACTATCAAGTCCCTAGCTCTCCTGCCCTCGATGAGCCTCAGCGTTGAAGATAGGAAGCCGACTCCTGACCCTTCTCGAGGCTTCATCCCGACAACGTGTTCTCCGTCGAATTTATGCCTGTATCGACCAGACGTCGTCGGGGTCGTCGCTTAGAGGGCTATTAAAGCTTCGCTCTTCCTCACTTGCCTTGTTACTGGGTCCACCTCAAGGCCTAAGCTTTCGAGGGCGTGAAGGCCGAGAACGCTTTCATCGCTATCCTCCGCGAAGACCACGAGCGTAGGAGCTATCTCGCCTTCGTACTCTACAAACGCGTACCCCACGTCTCTGACGATGACCTTGCCCCTTATGGTTTTGAACTTGCCCTTCCTGACGGGCTTGACTCCGAGTTCCTCAAGGAGCTTCCTCGGCAACCAGGAGTGCACAGCTCCCGTGTCTACGAGTAAGCTCAGCTCTTGTGACGCCGGGCCCGTTGGCGATGCACGAAACCTTACGCGTATTCGCGTCTCGCCCATCGTCGCATCCCTTAATGACCTCGCTTAGACCAAATATTAAAGTTTTAGACGCAAGACCGTCACTAAAAGCCCGAGGTCCCTTGTTTGGGCGTCTTAGGCATGCATAAGATAGCGCTGGCGCTAAGCCTTAACGGCCAGCACGGCCTCCACACCTCTGAACACCTTAACCTCAAAGCCGACTTCCGCCAGCCTCTTGGCCACGCCTTTAGCCAAGTCTAGTCCTCTAACCCTGCCTGGCGAGCCCACGTAGTGGAAGAGGAGCCCTCCGCCCCTGAGGACCCTGTAGAGCTCTGAGTACAGCTCCCTGCCGTAGAGGTCGCCCGTCCTCGGCGAGAACCTGG
>CAZPGS010000025.1:0-11513 GCA_964586135.1 uncultured Nitrososphaerota archaeon | reverse complement strand
AGGCATTAGTGAGCAGAGTCCCATCTCCTCCCTCGGCATACAGTCGCCCGTATACTCTCGCTGTGTGCTCGGGAACCGATCACTCGCTCTCTAAGGACTTCTCACCAGGCCATAGGCTTGCATCTTCGCCCCGATGCCAAGGCTCGTGCAGCAATGGACGTGGCGTGTAAAAAAGATAAAAGACTAGTGCTTCCGACGTAGAAGAGAGCGAGCCGCTGTCGGGGGTTGTATTGGCTTGAGCGCCTCTCAAGCAGCTGTTGGGCTTAAGGTGTTTGGTCATCTAATGGCAGAGGTGATAACGAAGAAATTGTGTTGCAAGTGCGGGCTCTGCGTCTCGTCGTGTCCGGTTAGCGCGATATCCATGACCGAGGAGGGTCCGAAGCTTGTTAGCCCTTGTAAGGTGTGCGGGGCTTGCTACTATGGCTGCCCGAGGAGCCAATCCTTCTCAGGAGAGCTCCTCGAAGCCTCCTTGGACTCCGACAAGAGAGACGACGTCTTGGGCCGATACATAAAAATAGTAAGCGCTAGGACCAAGCTCGACAAAGTGGCAGCGAGGGCTCAAGACGGCGGGGTTGTCACGACGCTCTTAATGTACGCCATGGAGAAGAAGTTCATAGAAGGTGCTGTGGTGGCGTCTAAGAGCCCTACAGACCCCTGGAAGCCTGTGCCTCTCTTGGCATTGACAACAGAGGAGGTCCTCGGGGCCGCGGGGACTAAGTACTCCAACTGCCCCAACCTCTTGGCCTTAGGGGATGCCGCCTACGGCTACGGGCTAAGCAAGGTCGGCGTCGTTGGGGTACCCTGCCAAGTCGCTGCGGCGCGGAACGTCAAGGTCCAGCCCAAAGCCGCGACTAAGCTGGGGGACAAGATAGCCTTCATAATAGGCCTGTTCTGCATGGAGTCCTTCGCACACGGCAAGTTGCTTGAATACCTCTCATCTCACAAGATAGACGTGTCCCGAGTGTCTAAGTTCGACATAAAGGAGGGCAAGTTCAAGGTCTACATAGATGGCTCAGAGGCCCTGAGCGTGCCCATAAAGAACCTAGGGGTGTGCGTCAACGAGTACTGCCACGTGTGCAGAGACCTCACGGCCCTCTACGCCGACGTCTCGGTCGGGGCTATAGGCTCTCAGCGCAGGTGGTCGACAGTGATAGTGAGGAGTAGCTTAGGAGACAAGCTCTTCGAGGGGGCGGTTAAGGAGGGCTACCTAGAGGTCGCGGACATCGGGAGCGGGGTGGAGACGCTGAAGAAGATAGCCGCGAGGAAGGCGTCGAAGAAGTGACTCACTCCAGGTACAGCGCTGGCTTGTAGGGCATGGCGTTGAAGCGCCGGCCTTTAGGATCGTAGACCTTTTCTCCTTCCTCCTCCCATATCTTGATCTCAAACTTGAGCTCTCGCTCTAAGAAGTCCTTGACCGACGTCAAGACCTCGTATTCGTCTAGCCGCCCGGCCCTTAACCTAACCTCTCTGCGGTCCCCGCTCACGGAGGAGGCCTCGAGGGCTATCTTCTGGACTATTTTGGGATCCTTCACTTTGAGCTCCCTTGCCACCTGATGGGCAACCTTGATTGCCTCTCGCGGCGACGGGGCCTCGAGGGCCTTCAAGTACACGTCCCACTTCCACTTAGAGGCCACGTAAACGTGCGCCCTAGAAGGCGTCATCCCCGTAGCCCTCAGGACTTCTCTCAGATCGTCCATGACTTGCTGTACCAGCGATTCCGAGGCCTCGGCGAAGTAGTCCACCTTGCTCTCGTCGTAAGAGGGCCAAGGAGCTTTAGAGACGAAGCCCTCTCCGCCCAGCAAGCTCCAGAGCTCCTCGCACATGAAAGGAGCGAACGGTGCAAGCAACCTGACCCAAGTCCTCGCCACTTCTAAGAGCGCTTCCCTGCAAGGCGTCTGCGCCCTCCTAAGGTACCAGCGAATGTCGTTCCAAACCTCAAATAGAGCGATCTCGAGGGCCGTCCTGTTTTTGAGCTGCTCGAGGGCCTCTGTGACGGCCTTGACCCTCTTCTGGAGCCTGCTCAATGACCACCTCTCCAGCAGACCCATTGTGCCTGAGCTCGGCATCGACGCTATGCTACTAATGAACTTGAAGACCAAGTCGAGCTTCTCCCTCATGTCCTTGCATGCGTCAGACCTCCAGTCCGGGTCGTCCATGTCCTCTGCCGCTATCATCAAAGTGCACCTTACGGCATCGGCTCCGTAACTCTCCATGGCGTCTTTGAGGGTCACGAAGTTACCCTTGGACTTCGACATCTTCTCTCCCTCGACCCTCATTATTCCATTGACCGTTACCCCCCTGGGCCAGAGCTCCTCTGGAAATATCGCCGTGTGATGAAAGAGGAAGAATGTCAAGTGATTCGGAACTAAGTCCTTGCCCGAGCCTCGGAGGTCGACGGGGTACCAGTACAGGAATTCTCTCCTGACCTCATCTATCAACTCGGACCTCAAGCCAGTGACTTTAGACACCTCTTCAAGGCTTCCCTCTCCTAAGAAGACGTAGTCGAAGAACTCCTCTGTCAGGTTCTCAGGCCTGAGCAAGCCCATGTTGACGTACTTGGCTATTATGTAGAAGGCCATGTAGATGGTGGAGTCGCTAAGCGTCTCGACTATCCACGAAGGATCCCACGGCAAGGGGGTCCCGAGCCCCGTCCTCCTAGCGCAGGCCCAGTCCCTGAGCCAGTCCACGACCTCGAAGAAGTAGTTCCTGGCGGCTTCGGGGAATATCTTGGTGCGCGATAGCAACTTCTTCACCTTGGCCTTCCACTCGGGGTCGGAGTACTTGAGGAACCACTGGTCCGTCAATATCTTGACCATGCACTTGGTCGTGCATCTACAGACGACCCTCTCCGGCAAGTCGTAGAGCTGGTCAGCGAGCCCCGCCCTCCTCATCTCCTCGGCTATCTCCTCCTTGGCCTCTGATACCCTGAGGCCGGAGTAGCTCCAGCAGTTCTCCTTCATGACCCCCGTGTGGTACTCCTTTCTGTAGACCAGCCTCGTCGCCTCGTCGGCCTTGGGGTCCATCTGATCTTTGACGCCCAGCCTGTCCACAGCCTCTATCGCTGGATACTCGCTGAACCCCTCGACCTTTATTATCGATATTGGGTCGATCGCCTCCACGATCTTAGGGTTTAGCTCATAGCTCTTGAGGAGTTCTGGATTTCTCTTCAAATCCCTCAGAGCGAGCCAATCATAGGGCGCGTGAGCCGGCACGCTGAAGACCACGCCGGTGCCGCTCTCGGGGTCCACGAACTTTGCCGGCAAGATCGGTATGCTCCGATCAATTATCGGGGTCTTGCACGACAAGCCCAAAAGCTCCACGCCCTTAAGCTCTCTAAGGACCTCCACCTTCCTTAGCTGCTCCCTTAGCTTTAGAACGGTGGGCTTGCTCACTATCCACTTCTCGCCATCGACGACAGCTTCGACGTAAATTGCGTCGGGGTTGATCCAGAGGTTCGTGGCCCCGAATATCGTCTCGGGCCTGAAGGTGGCCGCGGGCAAGAAGGCGTCGCCGCACCTGAACTTCACCAACGTGTAGACCTCTGGCGAGACCCCCTCGCCCTCTAGCCTGTCGTGGTCTCCCGTGGGGCTCTGGCAGTGAGGGCACCACACCACCGGATGTGTTCCCCTGACTATGTAGCCTAGCTTCTTGAGCCTGTTGAACTGCCAAGTGACGAACTTGGAGAAGGCCGGGTGATGGCTGGACGTGTGGAACTCCCTCCTCCAGTCCACGGAGAGGCCCATGTCGATGGCGGTCTTCTTGTTCTCCTCCATGTAGTACCTAGCCATGTAGACCGGGTCAGTGAACTTCTCGATCTCCTCTTGAGGCACCTTGTCTATGAGCCTCAAGGTCCTCATCACCTTCTCGTCGCCCTTGCTTATCCTCTCGGCCGCGCCGACTATGGGCTCTCCAGTCCAGTGCCAAGCGAAGGGGAAGAGGACGTTGAAGCCCTGCATCCTCTTAAACCTGGCGTAGACGTCCAGCCTAGTCGCCGAGAAGCCGTGACCCACGTGGAGCCTGCCGTTCACGTAGGGGAACGGGAAGGTTATGAAGACCTTCGGCTTGCCCGGCTCGGGGTCCGCGTTGAACACGCCATCTCTGAGCCACCTCTCCTTCCACTTCTCCTCTACGCTCTTCCAGTCGAGCGCCATGACGCTCACTCCTCGACAGTCTCCAAGGGCTCAGGCCTTACTCGAGACCTGCACTTCGGAGACGAGTATGGGTGGCGAGTATAAGTTAAAGTGTTTACTGCTCTCTCTTCCCAACGCCTTTATGCCCTTGAGGAAGTCGGCGATGTTTATCGCGAACAGCGTCTGCTTTACAGGGCACTTCACCTCACCCTTCTCAACGATGTACCCTTGAACGATGAGGGCCGACAGGTCTCCGCTCGCCATGTTGGGCAAGTCGAAGGTGTTGAGGATTAACAACCCCTCCTCCACCTCTTCGAGCATTTCGTCTAAGCTCCAATCGCCCGCCTCTACCCTCACATTTGACGGCGCTATGGTTACTTGCCCTCGAAAGTCGAGGGGGCCTCCGCTCCTAGAGGCATTGCCCGTGCTCCTTGCTTCTGCCTTGCCAGCTGTGTAGGAGTTGTGCAACAGCCCCTTCACGACGCCCCTCTCCACCAGCACGGTCCTCTGCCTCGGAGAGCCCTCGACGTCGAACTTGCCAGTTAAGGGGCCTCCCTCCACGAGCCCGTCGTCGACTACGGTGAGCTCCTCGACTCCCACCCTCTGATTTAGGCGCGCAGCCAGGAAGCTCCGGTTCCTCTGGACCAAGTCGGCGTTTAGAGCCGACGCCACCCCTTCGACCATTATTGCGAGCAATACGTCGCCCGAGAATATGGCGGGTACCTTGGCCGTCTTGTAGGTCCTCGCCCTCAGACCCTCTACGGCCTCTTGTGCGACCCTCGCGACCATGGACTCCATGTCTATGTCCTTCATCGCCCTCACGACGTCTCCGTCGTAGCCCGACGACGTGTTCACGCCGTCCCTCGCCGTCACGTGGACCGCGAAGCTCAGATAGGTCCCCTGATCTACTCCCTCTACGCCGTTGGAGTTTGCCACGAAACGCGTAAACTTCGAGCTTTCGAGGGCCACGTTGACTGAGTACACCTTATCCGCTTGGGCCTTCTTCACGAGAGATACGCCGATGTCTATTAGTTCCTCCGGCGTGAGCGAGGCGATCTTGTCATCGTAAGTGTTGCCGGGAGAGGAGTAGCTCGACGGCCTTGGGAGCTCTTTGAAGTCCGGATCCGGGTAGCCTGCTTTAGCCGCTTTAACCGCCCTGCTGGCCACCTCTCTCAAGTCTACGTCGAGGCTAGCGACGTAGGAGTACCCCACAGACCCCTTAACTATTGCCCTGACCCCCATGCCCACGTCGTGAACGGACTTTGAGACCTTTATGTCGCCCTTCCTAATCTCAACTCTCTGGAGCTCGACGTCGACTCCGTAGGCGTCGGCCGCGTCCGCGCCCGACCTCGAAGCCTCGAGGACTACCCTCTTGCAGAGATCTAAAAGAGCCATCTCACTCCAGACCCCCTACCACCACGTCTCTAACCCTTACGTGCGGAGCACCGGTCGTCACCCTGACGTATTGGCCCTCTTTACCGCAGAACCCCGGCCTGAACGAAAGGTCGTTGGCGACTGCCTCCACGTTCATCAGGACGTCGAGCGTGAAGCCGGAGAGGGATGCGTCTCTGCAAAGCTGCTTAAGCTCTCCGCCCTCAATTGTGTATAGCTTGGAGCACTTGAAGACGAACTCCCCCTTGGCTGGATCTACGTAGCCGTAGACGCCGCCTTGGGCGTAGACCCCCCTCTTGACGTCTCGGAAGAGCTCATCGACATTCCACCCCCCTCTGTCTATGAATGTATTGGTCATCCTGACCATCGGAATCGAGCCGTAGCCCTGAGCCCTCGCGTTGCCAGTCGGGCTCACGCCCATTTTCGCCGACGTCTCGAGGTTGTGCAGATAGGACCTTAAGACGCCTCTGTCGACTATTACAGTCCCGCTTCCGCCCACGCCCTCGGAGTCTATAGGGACGTAGCCGAAGAGGCCCTTGATCGTTGGGTCGTCCCTTACCACGACCTCCTCCGAGCCGACCCTCCTCCCCATCATCCCCTCAAGTATCGAGTTCCCTTGCAGGACCGCGTCGGCCTCACATGCATGTCCAAAGGCCTCGTGGATGAAAAGCCCGGCCAGCTCCGGGTCCAAGATACACGTGAACCTCCCAGCCGGAGGGCCCTTGGCTCTCAGGAGCTCTAGGGCCTCCTCAGAGGCCCTCTGGGCAATGTCCATTGGGTCTCGCGCCTTGAGCACTTCGAACCCCCCAGTCCCACCGTGAGACTCGTACCCTCGTTGCACCACGCCGGCCTCGCTGGCATAGGCCGTGGCTGATACCAAGAGCGACGGGACTTCGTAGTCCGCTCGCAATCCCGAGCTATTAATTATGTACGCCCTCTCTTCGAGCTCCACGTAAGCGACGCTCGCGCTCTTGATGTTGTTGCTCGCCTCCTTCATGGTCTTCTCCATGTCGCTACACAGCTTGAGCTTCTCCTCCACGGAGACCGACGAGGGGTCCTCGACCGGGACCACCCTACTCGAATATCTAGCCGGCTTGCAGTAAGGAACTACCTTCTCCTCGGCCCCCTTGCTAGCGCTCTTGGCCAGCTTGTACGCTCGGGCACAGGCCTTTTCGACGTCTGCTGGAGTTAAAAACGACGTCGACGTAAACCCCCACTTGCCCGCCACCAAGCACCTCAGGGCAAGGCCCCTCTCGTTCATGAACCTTATCTCTCTCACCCTTCCATCGATGACCTCTATCCTGAGGCCCTTGAGCTCCACGAGCCTGACGTCGGCGAAATCCACTCTAAAGCCCAAGAGCTCATCGAGGGCCTTCTCGGCTATGGCCACGTAGTCGGACTTCATACGAATACCTCCACTTGCGCGATGCTCATAACGTAGTCCCTCTAACCACTTCAATAAGCCTCGAGCTAAGATTTTCGCTGAAACTTTTATAAAGCGTCTATGGGTTCGGGCCTTGCAAGGTTTCTCGAGATGATTACTTCTGAGAACTTCGAATGAATTCGAGAACGTTACTTCGAGCTCCTCGTATTGGGGGTCACGTCAAGAACGTATGAAAAGTGCTCAACCATTTTGGCGAGGCTCTTGGCGATGGTTAGGCGCCCCTCGCTTCTCAGCCCTCTTCTTTCGCGTTGAGGCGGCCAAGGCCACCAGCTTCTCTAAGAAGCTCGCCCTCTCCTCCACCAATCCCCTCAGCTTTTCCTTAACGTCATTTCTACTGATCGTAGCCCTGAGCTTGCCGACTTCGCGCGAGAGGTATCTGTCGCCTATGACGTAGAGCCACCGGGAGATAGCGCCAGCCCTAACCAGTTGATATAGGTGCTCGCTCTCGACCTCGCTGACGACCCTTTTCAGGCCAAGGAGGTTGCGTACCTCGACCTCAGAGCCGCTTAGCTTAAGTTTCAGCAGCTCCCCGTCGCCGTCGAGTATCCTCGGCACTTCGCGAAGGTCCACAAGCTTTTCGGCCAACGACCTGCCACGATCGGTTAACCGATACTCACCCGCCATGACCCTGTCCACGAGGCCGAGCCTCAGGAGCTTGTTTATGCAGTTGTAAAATTTAGTCCTCTTGAGGCCGACGACTGACATCAAGTCCCTCGTGTTAACTCTGCTCCACTTGCTCATTGTGCTCAACAACGCGATATCGTCAACGTTCAGCTCCTCAAGCAAGGAGGGTCCCTTGAGTGTTCTTAGAAGTTCTGTGATTCAAGAGTGATGCCTTCTCACTAAAACTTTTCTTGGCGCGTGCGCCAAAGAGAAGGGCCGAGGAAAACAAATCCTTAAGGTTGGAGCGACGGCTTCGCGCTCGCTCCTGTCGTATCGGGTTGCGATAGCAGAACCGAGGACGTCGCGCTACGGGAGGAAGCGATGACATCCCTCAGCTAATTGGGGGCAGGGCAAGAGAGCTTCAGTTCGCTACGGCTTAATGCGATAGTTAAAGTTTAAGCCTCCTCGGCGGAGCTCTCTATACTCAGAGCCCGGTGGTGTAGCGGCCAAGCATGGCGGGCTCTGGCCCCGTCGACGGGAGTTCGAATCTCCCCCGGGCTACCATTTTTCCATAGCTAGGCAGGCTTGCTATTTGGGCCCTTGCGACTCTACGCAGAGCTTATAAGCTTGGTGCAAGAGCATGACAAGACATCAAGATAGCTCGCACGGTGATGGGCTTGAGCGAGGAAGTAGTCCCGACTTCGGCTTCGTGCTTCTTCAGCGTCTCGAGGTCTGGCGAGTTCCACCAGTTCCTCGTTTATGACTACTACGACCCAAGGGGCTACTACGCCAAGCTCCTCGACAAGCCCAAGAAGTGCAAAGGGGAGCTTAGGAGGCTATGCGCCAACATGCAGAGCTTCTTGGACCAGGAAGAGGTCAAGGTCAACGGTCTAAGGGTTTATCCCAAGGTTGTCACAGCCTACATAGGCCACAGAGGCTTCATGGACTCGACCTACATAGCTTGGGCCATAACCTTCAGGGGCCCGTTAAGGAGAGGGCTCAACGTCTTCGAGAACACGAGCGAGCGTGAGAGGGCTGAGTACGACTTCGAAATACTGTGGCAGTTCCCGAGGAGGAGCGAGGTAGTGGGCTTTCAGATATCGACCGAGGCCCAAGTCGTGGGCAGGAACACGCTGTACGTGACTGCTAGGAGGGGAGAGGTCGTCGGCGGCTACGAGAGGATAGAGTTCGTGCTCTACTGAGGGCCGTTCAAGCGGAGATGGGTTGGCCCCTAAACAGCGTTGAGTAGTATCGGCGGCGAATTGCCTCGGCCTCATTGATGAGTGGTGACCCGCTGACGGGAGCCCGATGAAGTCGCTCGCGTGGCTGTCACGTCGAGGATAGCGGCTAACGACGAGGCATTTAAACCGAGCCCGATGCCTCTCTCAGGTGTTGGGTCTAAGTGACGTCTATGGAAGTTATGGACGTCGTGGGCTTCGGCTCTCTCTGCGTCGACTTCGTCTTCAAGGTCGACAAGTACCCCAAGAAGGGGGCGAGCAACCTCTCAAGGGCCAGCTTCATCGACTACGGGGGCACCGTGGGCAACTTCCTAGTGGGCTGCTCGAGGCTGGGCCTGAGGTGCGGCGTCATAGGTGTCGTGGGCGGGGACTGCTATGGCCGGATGATAGTCGAGCACTTGAAGTCCTCCGGAATTGACACGTCGATGTTGATCATTGATGAGAGGGGGCCGACGAGTAGGGTCGTGTGCATCGTCGATGGAGTGGGCGAGAGAACCTTCATAGTCGACCCCGGCGTCCAAGCGTGCGTGGAGCCACGCGAGGGAGCTCGAGAGTACGTAGCTAAGTGCAAGGCCTTTCACACGGACTGCTTGGACGTAGACCACGCTTCCTTCCTACTGAGAGAGGCCAAGCGCCATGGAGTCATGACCAGTGCCGACTTGGGCTTCTTAGCGGAGCACGTCCTCCGAGGGGTTAGGGAGAGCTGGGTCAAGGACGTCGTCAAGTGGTGCGACGTCGTCTTCGTCTCCGAGGCCAATGCGAAGAGGCTGTTCCCAGGGCTCAGCCCTCTCAACGTCCTCGACAGGGTCCTCGAGCAAGGCGCCGACTTAGCCGTGGTGACCTTGGGCAGGAGGGGCTGCGTGGTCGCCGACGGCAGTAAGGTCGTTAGAGTGAGGGCCTTCGAGGTCGAGGTCGTCGACACGACGGGGGCCGGAGATGCCTTCGAGGCAGGCTTCGTCTTCTCTTTGTTGAAGGGCCTCGAAGCAAGAGAGGCCGCCTTGCTCGGCTGCGCGGTCGCAGCGATAAAGTGCACTAAGCTCGGCGCCCAAGCCGGGCTGCCTACGCTAGACGAGGTGAGGGCGTTCTTGAGGGAGAGGGGCTACGGCTACTTGGCCTCGAGCCTCAGCTGAGCTTCAGCAACCCCTTGAGCTTCTCCTCAAAAATCCTGTAGGTCTCGTCGTCGTAGAGGCACATTATGACCTCCCTCAAGCTCGTGTCTCCTTTCAGGTACTCCATTATCGTGTTGAGCATTATGTCGGCGCACCTATCCTTCGGGAAGCCGAAAATGCCCGTCGAGATTGCTGGAAACGCTATTGACCTCAAGCTCCTCTCCTCGGCCCTCTTCAGGCTGTTGAGGGTAGCACTCCTGAGCTTATTGTCCTCGTCGCCCTCGCCGTACCTAGGCCCCACGGCATGTATGACGTACTTTGCCTTCAGCTTGCCGGCCCCCGTTACGACGGCCCCTCCCACAGGACAGTAGCCTATCCTGTCGCACTCCTCTTGGATCTCCCGACCTCCCTTCCTCAATATGGCCCCAGCGACCCCTCCGCCCAACTTCAGCCTCTCATTTGCAGCGTTCACTATCGCGTCGACCTCCAAGTCGGTGATGTCCCCTTTGGCCAGCTTGAGCTTCTTCCCCCAAACGTCGACCTCATACAATATCTCAACCACAGCTCGACGCCCCGAACCCGAGGTTAGTATAGAGGTCGAGGGGATAAAAGCGAGACGGCGAGGCCTGCGCCGTCAAATGCTTTACGCTCAGTACTCTATCCCTTTCCTGGCCTCGATCCCTTGCTTGTACGGGTGCTTTATCTCCCTCATCTCCGTGACCAAGTCGGCCACCTCGATGAACTCCTTCGGTGCCTTGCGGCCAGTCAGCACCACGACGGTCTCTTCGGGCACCTTCTCTAAGAGCCTCAACACGTCCTCTACCTTCACCAAACCGATCGCGGCCACTAAGTTTATCTCGTCGAGCACGAGGACCCTGGGCCTCTTCTCCAAGGCCTTCTCAGCAAACTCGAGGCCCTTCTTGGCGAGCTCGTAGTCGACGGGGAGAGGGTTCTCTAGGTCTACGAAGTCCTCCCTGCCGAACTGGTAGATTTCGTACTCAGGTTGCAGCCTGGCCCTCACTTTGTACTCCCCAACGTCCTTCCTGCCCTTCATGAACTGTACTATTATGACTTTGTACCCGTGGCCCACGGCCCTCAGGGCCAAGCCAAATGCCGTGAGGGTCTTGCCCTCTCCGCTACCTGTGTATACGTGAATGTAGCCCCTTCCCACTGCGCTCCACCTAGACGAAGCAGAGGCCCTTAGGGCACTGCTCTAGGTACTCCATGCTCAAGGTTATAGAGGCCTCCTCCCCGGGCTCGAGGCCCACGTACAGCACTTGCTCAGGCTTGCTCCCGTACCTGTATATCGTTACGCCCTTGCACTTCAGCTTGTAAGCCAACATGAAGACCTTCCTGACCACGTCGAGGCCGGCCTCATGCCTTAAGTTGACGGTCTTGGCCACCGAGTTGTCGACGTGCTTCTGAAACGTCGCCTGCATCTTCACGTGCCACTCCGGGTCTATGTCAAGGGCCGTGGCCATAAGCCTCTTCACGTCCTCCGGCACCCCCGGGACCTCCCTCAACGACCCGGTCTTGGCCACTTTGATTATCAGGTCGCGACTGTAGATCCCCTTCTCCCTCATTATCCTCTCGAACA
>CAZPGS010000024.1:0-12447 GCA_964586135.1 uncultured Nitrososphaerota archaeon | reverse complement strand
CGTGGAGTCCATCAAATACGAGGCTTTGAGGTATGGGCCTTCCATTGATCAATATTCTGGAAGGGCACTGGGGCTCGGCATATCCATTCACGCCAAAGGGCTCAGCACACTTCCAGAGCCAGGTCGCTCGGTATTAATTTTGTCCTTGGCGATGACTTTCGACGAGTTCTACCTTGGCGCTGCTTGGAAACGAATAAAGCGTCACGACCCTCTCTCTTCCGTAAAGCGTAATGATTAAGGCCTCTCCTGAGGCCAGGGGTATTCTGTCACTCCTCACCTCAACTGTGGCCTGCCCCTAAGCGCTCACGCCAATCAAGCTCATTTGAACAGCCAATGTCAATGCCAATACGAGGATGAAGAATCTCAACCTCTGCCCCCATAGCACACTGGGCAACACTTCATAAAAACTGCTCCTTCAAGTCCGCGCTCGCTCTCGCGATGTAGAGCTAAAAATTAGCTTGCACGCAACCCAAGGCTAAGAGCAAATTTAGAGGGCTCACCCCAAGCCCATAGCGCGCCCAACAGGCTTGAAGTTAAAGGCTAACTTTGGGTCCACGGCGATGCCATACTTATCGCAGAGCCTCGCCGCCGCGCGGCGATATCCTCAGCATAGGGGTAAGGAGCGCTAAAACTCACGCCGCGAGAGCAGCCCTGTTCAGTCTCTCCTGTCATCACAGGCTTTGCGCTAGCGTCCATAAGTTCGCTTAGGCCATCAGCAAGGCCATGAATCGGAAAATCCTCGGCCTTCGGCTAGACAACGGCTAACTCGCCAGCTCAGACCTGCAACAACCTCTCCGAGATTTGAGAGACGGGAAAAAGAGAAAAAGGAGAAGAGAAGATGTGTGATTTATTTCAGCTCCTTGAGCTCTGGGAAGTCCGTGTAGAAGTACTCGTTCGGCCTCCTACCCTCTCCTCTCTTAGCTCTCTCTTCCTCTGCTTTGCGGAGCTCTACTCTCCTTATCTTCTGACCAGTGCTCAAGGGGAGCGAGGGCACGAACTCTATGATCCTCGGGATCTTCCATTTGGGCAATATCTTGATGCAGTGCATGAAGAGCTCCTTGGCCATTTGAGCCGAGGGCTCGTAGCCTGGTCGAAGGACGACGAAGGCCTTTACTCTCTGGTAGACCTCCGGATCGGGGACGCCTACCACGGCGCTCTCAGCTACGGCTGGGTGCTCGAGCAGAGCGCTCTCTACCTCGAAGGGGCCGATCCTGTAGTCGGAGGACTTAATCACGTCATCCGCTCTACCTACGAACCACAGATAGCCATCCTCGTCTCGATAGGCCTTATCGCCCGTGTAGTAATAACCGCCCTTAAAGACCTCTTTAGTCTTCTCTGGATCGCCCATGTACCCGACGAAGAGCCCTATGGGCCTCCACTTGGTCAATCTGACCACTATGTGCCCGTCTTTGTAGGGCTCCGTGACCTCCCTCCCATCGTCGTCGAGCAACACTATGTCGTACATGAACGTCGGGAAGCCGAAGGAGCCTGGCTTCACTTTGTCCGCGTGCCACGGCATGTTGCCGATCATGCAAGTCGACTCCGTTTGTCCGTAGAAGTCGCGGACCGGCACTTTGAAGTACTTCTTGACTATGTTGATGATTTCAGGGTTCAGGGGTTCTCCCGCGCTCACTATCTCTTTGAGGGAGCTGAAGTCGTACTTGGAAGTTATCTCTTCGAGGTTCAGCCTTATGATCCTCCTCCACGCAGTGGGAGGAGCGCAGAAGCTATAGACCTTCAGCTTGGCTATGTACTCGAGGTACTTAGCGTAGTTCAAGGTCCCCTTCCAGTCAAAGCCTGAAGTTATTGCCCCCACGTTGAACGGCGGGAAGAAGTTGCTCCACGCCCACTTAGCCCAACCGGGTGCGCTGAGGTTGTTGTGGACGCGCCCCGGCCTCACGCCTATTACCGCCGCTGTCATCAAGTGGCCCACGGGGTAAGAGAGTTGCGTGTGTATCACGCGCTTTGGCAGGCCCGTAGTCCCGGAGGTGAAGAAGCAGAAGGCAATATCGGTTGTCTCAGTCTTTTCGGGCTCCGCGTAGTCCGACGCGCCCTTAACCTCCTCGTAACTCGTCCACCCCTCTGCTTTTCCTACAACCATCTTTATTTTCGGGGTCTTACCGCTCATCGCCAAAGCTCGGTCGAGCTCGTCGGTCACGCTCTCGTGCGCTATGATCACGTCTGGGGGATAGGTATCAAACCTGTACTTCAGGTCCCCGGCCTTCATGGTCATAGCCGTGTAAATGGTTATGAGGCCACCTCTCAAAGACGCCAAGGTGGTGAACCAGGTCTCCGGGATGTTCGGAGTCATCAGGTATATGTTATCGCCTTTCTTTGCGCCGTGCTCGCGCAGGAAGTTGAGGAGCTTATTGGCGTTGATCGCGCACTCCTTGTAAGTGAAGCTCTTCACTTCGTCGGTGTCGAGATTAACGCAGATCAAGGCCTTTTGGTGCGGCCTCTCCTCACACTGCAATCCCTCGAAGATCTCGTCCTCCCAGTTGAAGTACTTGGGCCAAGTCATGGCATTCAATTTGCTGAAGAAATCCCTTAGCTTCACCTCTCTTTGCTCTAAGTCGTCGGTGTCCTGTATGGTGATGAACTCCTTAAATATCTCTTTCACGCTCACGCGAAACCCTCCTAGCTCCTATTCCTTTAACAATGTTCCCTATCTCAATTAAAATTGATTAGAGATGAGGGAAATTTAAAGTTTTTCACGAAATCGCGTTTGAGGTCCTTTTTGATCAAGCTCACTAGTAATCCCGGTAATTAGCCAACATCATAAAAAGAAGGTGGGTTTTACGGCTATTCCAGTTCTACGGCGTGTGTAAGTCTTCGCAGTACCTCTTAATGGTCTCTGGCTTAGCTGGCTTAGTCACGAGGCAGAGTATGATCCAGTAAACGAGGCCTATTGGGTACCAGTAGACTTGGTGTGGCGTGGCGAAGCTTGGGTAGAAGACGCACGCATGCGGCGAGCCCCAGACCAAGTAGGAGTATAGCCACGAGAACACCGTGGCTATGAACATCGTGACCGAGTAGATCTTGAAGGCCGTGGGCCCGCCGCGCTTCCACCAAATGCCTAGGAACATCGGTGGTCCGCAAATGGTTACAATGACTAGGAAGGCCGCGCCCGACAGGTCCAATATTAGTGCTGGAGGAGCGAGCGCTATGAATAGGGACACTATGAGGAGTACTATCATGGTGATCCTGGCGACGAGTATCTCCCTCTTCGGCGGTAGAGCTCCTCTCCCGAGTATGAAGCGAGGCCAGTCCCTAGCTACGATGGTCGCTGATATCATGGCCCACGCGGCTATGGTGGACATGCCTATGGACAGGATCCCAGCACCGGCTAGGCCCAAGATCCACGGATTCTTGATGGCTTCGGCCACGGCTATGGTCGCGTAGTCTACGAGGGAGCCTATGCCATAATTGATGTAGTACCACCTGAAGACCCCCATACTTGGCACGGGATGGAGCTTCTTGGCCTCCTCGATTACCGGATGAGGGCCGAAGATTTCTACCACCGGCCTAGCTCCTATGCCTATGATGGTCAGGGCCGTGTAGAAGACCCACACGAATAATGGGGCCCAGAACAGGGTCCACCTAGCCGTCCTTCTGTCGAAGGTCGTGAAGATCCTGACGATAGCGTAGGGCATGGTGATTCCTCCCCAATTCCAGACCATGTACCAGCAGAACATCGCGAAGAAGCCGCTCGCGAAGACCATTGCTGGGTCGAACCACGTCTTAACCATTGTCCTGACGAAGGCAGCATTGTGTGGCCCGCTTATGAAGAAGTGTGGCTGTAGCTGCTTCGATGCCTCGAAGAGCTGAGCCGGACCACCCGCTACCATAAACATGCCCGCGACGATCGCCCACGCCGCGAGTACCATGACCCAGCACTGGAAAGCGGAAGTAAGCGTGGTCGCGACCATCCCCCCGAGCCAGAGGTAGAACAGCATTATTATGGTGACTATGATTAGGGCTATCACGTAGTGGACCCTTAAGATCGAGACGAACATCAAGCCCATGCCCACTAAGCAGAGCGTGATGTAGAGGATGCTACCCCACATGTACGCCACTGTTAAGATCGTCCGCCCAAAGCGATCAGTCTCATACCTCCAAGCAAAGTAGTCAGCTGTGCTGACGGGCATTGCTTTCCTGAGCTGGGCAGCTACGAGCGCAGCTCCGAAGGGCATGGCCGACGCTATGCCCAGCAAAGCCCAGTCAAAGGGCATGCCTAAGAGGAAGATAAATGCTGGCAGGCCCAAGAAGCTCGCAATGCTGAGGTACCCTGCGCAGTAGGCAGATCCGTTGATGAAGGCCCCGACCTTCCTGCCGGCGATGTGATAGTCCTCGGGCGAGACTATCGCTTTCCTCGACCAAAGGCCCATCCATATCAGGATGGCGAAGTAGATGATCACTATCGCCCAAGCTGCCTCGAGCCCTACTTGCATTCGCTCACCCCTTCTTCTCCTCCTCCTTGAGGGGTTTGGCCGCTTCCACGTCCCTCTTACTGAAGTACCACGAGTTGATGGCCGCTAGCGCGCAACCCAATAGTATCCCGCCTATCGGGACTATGTAGAGGAGGCTCAGCGGTATGCCCCCGACCATTATGCCGGGCAAGTCCTTGATGGCGGCTTCGGCTATCCACAGCGCAAAGGCGTAGCCGTAGGTTAAGACAAGGCTAAGGATCAAGACCTTTGACGGCTTTGGCATTCCTCTACCTCCCTATACTACTCCCCTCACTTTAAAAAAGATTAAAAGGGAAGGGTGGAAATAAAAGCTTTACTCAGCGCTCATCAGCTTGTGGCAGTCTTGGCGTTGGTCAACAGCATGGAAAATGCACTACGCTGCGCGCTTTGAGGAGCCCCGCATGGCTTCGAGGCGCCTCCCATTGAGTACGCAATCGAGGAGGCCAAGGGCATAGTTGAGTTCGTCTTGGAGGCGTTCAGGTCGCTTGTCGAGCCAGCGTGGACCCGATCGTTGCCATCTCAGGGACCGCTTAGAGGTCGCAAAGAGGGTGAAGGACGTAGCGCGCTTGATAGGCTCCGTCGTGGGAGGAGAACTATAGGCCTCAAGCAGCGTAGGCGTACTCGTAGTGACGCCCGACGTGAAGCTAAAGCGCGACGTCGCGGTCGCGGTGCATGAAGAAGCCGAGGCGCCCGTAGGGCTACGCGTAGCGGCGCCTGAGGTCTTCGAAAACTGGTACGAGAGGTTCGCGAGGCCGAGAGAAATGAGGGAAGCTTAGTGAGACGACCTCATACCCGAAGACGGCTTCGCCTTTGCGCGCACCGCGATAGGCGCTTGAGCGGCGTCGAAGCAACTTGTCGACCTCGCTTCAAGGAATGTGGCTTTAGCTACGGTGGCGCGTGCGACGACGCGTTAGAGCGACAATCAATGAGGGACTTAGCACAAGTCTTGGCCACATCTTCAGCATACACTACGCTTTTACGATGCCTCAAATCTCATACCCATGCACTGTTGGGCGAGTAAAGCCGTTAGGAGAGGACCGCTACCTTCGGGTAATGCCACCAGCCGTTGCACAGAATGCTACCTCGACTCTAATGTTTTGGACAAGGGTCATGTCCATCACGTTGGCTAAGGTGTTGTCTAAAATTATCGTAATGGTGTGACTCTTCCCGGAATCTAGAGTTGCAATGACGTTGATTGGCACGGTTCCATCCACCATGACGTAGCCGTCTGCAACAAGGGTTTGGGGTACAGGCCTCCCATTAATTAATATAGCGTTAATCTCGCGGCCCTGCTACCAGTAGTGCCCGGCTTCGCCGTTACCTTCCACCAACCTGTGGTCCTCCCGGCGTAAATCAAGTGCACCTCTCATATCTCGTGCTTCGTGAAGGTCGCGCCCAGCCCCAACACCCAGTACCCCACGGCTACGCCATTGCTACCGCAATCACGACTGATATTATAACAGACGTAGCTCACCGCTCTCTCGTCCTTCACAACTATGCCCCCATTACGCACTTACTCGGCATATAGCACTAATGTAATTGAGGTCATCGAGTTATATAAAGACTGCAAAGTAAAGGTCATCTAATTTCATTTACGATGTCTGCGCGACAAAAGGTTGGTGCGAGAAGTGGGGTTATGCGGAGTTAATGGCCCGGCCGGGATTTGAACCCGGGTCTCCGGCTCGAAAGGCCGGGATACTTGACCTGGCTCTACGGCCCCACGCAGGCCTCTATACGACCGGGCCTTGTCTATGATTTTTAGCGGGCGCTCTTAAATGTTAGGCCTTCGAGCTGAAGTTAGCTTTATCTCATCGAGCTCTGCTCTGTATTCTCGGTGCCCAGCTTGGAAGTGAAGATAGTTGGTAAGGGCTTCAAAGATAGCTGGCTCGTCGTCGGTCTCCCCGACGCGGGGCTCGTGGGAGCAATCTCAGCGGCCCACGTGGTTAGAGCCCTAGGCTTAGAGGCCATAGCCTACGTGGAGAGCGAGCTCCTGCCGCCGGTGATAGTCGTCCACCAGTCCAAGGTCTGCGATCCGATGAGGGTCTTCGGCAGGCAGGGCTTGATGGTCTTGAGCAGCGAGGTCCCAATCTACCCCTCGCTCGTCTATCCGTTAGGCAAGAGCGTCGTCGAGTGGGCGGTGAGGGAGGGGGCCAAGGGGATAATAGCCATCACCGGCATCGCCGTGCCGAACAGGCTCGAGATCGAGATCCCCGAAGTCTATGGCATAGCAGGTAGCTTCGAGCTCTACGAGATGCTAGCTAAGGCCAACGTGAAGAGCTTCGAGGAGGGCTTCGTAGTCGGGCCTACAGCAGTGATGATGAGGGAGGGCATTAAAAGGGGCCTTCCAACCGTGATGCTCTTAGCGCAGTGCTTCCTGGAGTATCCAGACCCCGGCGCCGCAGCCCAGGCGATTACGGCCTTGAACAGGATGCTCGAGATAGACGTGGATGTCAAGCCGTTGCTAGAGGAGGCGGAGATGATAAGGGTGAGGACCCGCGAGCTAATGAGGAGGACGGCGGAGTTCATGAAGCAGATGAGGAAGGGTCACGAGTACGAGGTCCCGTTGATGTACACGTAGAGGTGACGCGTGTGTTCAAAAGGAGGAGGACCCTCTTCGAATCGATCTCCGACCTCCTAGACGAGATAAGGAGCGAGGTCGAGAGGCTCTCGTCGTTCTTCGAGGACCTTGAGGAGCCCATGTGGAACGCCAGCGAGTGTTGCCTCACCCCTCTATCCACCATAAGAGACTTGGGGGACGAGTACGAAGTCGTGGTCGACCTACCCCTCGTCGACAGCGGCAAGATAAACGTCTACGTCGAGGGCAATGACACCATGAAGGTCGAGGCGGAGATAAGGGAGGGGGTGAGGTTCGAGCGCTGGGGAACTGTTCAGAAGAACGTCGAGTTCAAGAGGTACAGGAAGGTCATAAGGTTCCCCGAGCCCCTCGACCCCACGTCTTTGAGGATCGTTTCTTTCAAGCAGGGGTTCTTGGTGGTCAGGGTCAGAAAGGCCTGAGGTCCAGCTCCACGTCTCCCTTCTCGATCAACATCTTCCTGACCTTCTCTGCTGTCTCGATCACAGCGTCGTAGAGCTTGGCTGTTATCGCTCCTCTCTCCACGAGCTCCTTTGCCTTGTCCAAGTCTAGGACCCTGACCTCTCCATTCGGCTTGGCCACCACGTCGACCTCTAGGTCCACGTACCTTATCCTCTTAGGGGTCAACTCTACTGGGGTGGATATGTTGACGTAGATGCCCTTTAGGCCTCCCCTCTCGTCGTAGTAAGCGGTCTTCGATATCAGAGATCCAAGCCTGTAGGTCGAGAGGCCGTAGTCCCCTCGTTCCTTTGGCACCTCTAGGCCGTCGTAGACCCCGCCGCCCTTAAACTTCCTCTTCAGCGTCACCGTCACGGTCTCGGCGTCGAACTCCTCCACGACCCCGGGCGTGAGCTCGTAGATCTTGCCATCGGGCTTTATGTGCTCTATCACCATTTTAGCACCTCTTTCGACCGCGCCCTTCACGATTGCGTCAGAGGCCATGGCGCCTATCTCTTCGCCCAAAGTAGTCATGAGCTTCTCCACCACGTCGACCGCATACGCGTACTTCCTCCCCCAGCTCTTTATCAGGTGGTGATTTGGCATGGTCGCGATCACTAGGCCTCGGAGCTCATCTAAGCGCCTCTTGCTATCGTAGGACAACATGATCACGTAGCGCGTCGGCGGCTCATATATGAGGCAAGGCGCCTTGACCTCCTGAGCTCTCCGCATTAACTTCAGGGCCTCCTCCCTCAGCCTCTGGAGCTCGTCGAGAAGCTCGCTCATGCTCGCCGTCGATGCCTCTCTCTTCCACTGCACCCCCCAGTCCGGCGGCCTCATCAAGTTGCCCAAGTTCATCAGCTTGCTGGCTGTCGCTGGAGGCATTTCCTTGGGCGTCGAGACCCTGCCGTCCTTCACCAAGTCCGCGTAGTGGCCGACCAGCCTTACCCTCTTCGTCAAGGTGGTATAGCTACCCTTGAGGGCCTCATTCTTGATGGGCGAGACTATCACTTCTTGCCCCTCGACTAGCCTCTCGAGCAAGAAGCCAATCCCATCGCCGTAGTTTACGTAGCACCCCTTTTCGTCGACCCTTTCGACGATCCCCTTGTAGATCTCGTAGCCTACCTTCCTCCTCGTGACGATGGCGTCTGGTAAGGTGTTCATTAATAGGCCCACGACCTCGCTAGCCTTTGGGCCCTCGACGGCTATAGAGCCCTTGGGGGGCTTGTAGTCCCTGATCGCCACGTCCCAGTCCCTGGGCGATTCTTTGAGGCCAAACCTCTCGGCCGTCGTTGCAGACGGCTTAGCTATTCTAAGGCCGTGATCCAGTAGTAGCTTGACGAGGGCCGTCGTGTATATCCCCCTAACCATCACGGAGATTTCGCTCAAAGCCTGAGCACCCGTGATCCTTCGCTTATCGCATTGGACCTTATATGAAAGATTTTTAAGAAAGAGCTTAAGCCTTTTCTTACTAGACCTTGTGACTACTTCCCCTCTCGACTTGCTTTGTGAGGGGTGTTGTCGATGTCTGTCGAGGGCGACGTTGAGCGCAAAATCCAGCAAGCCATCATGGTTCTACAGAGAATAGCCGACGACCTCGGAGTCCCTCGGAACATAAGGAGGGCGTGTAGCGAGTCGATAAAGGTCTTGAGGGACAAGAAGTACACGCCCGGAGTAAGGGCGGCGAACGCCATAAGCATACTCGACGAGTGCAGTCAAGACCCAAACATGCCGCTCTTCGCTAGGACGGCCATCTGGCAAGCCGTTAGCATATTGGAGCAGATAAAGGACTAGGCGTGCGAGATTGGTGGTGCCTTCGTGAGCAGGGACAACGCCGCTAAGATGAGGCGCATGGTCGACCTCTTGAGAAGCGGAGCGACCATGCTCGCTGACGTCTGCCCGATATGCAACTCTCCTCTTTTTAAGTTGAAGAGCGGAGACGTTTACTGCCCGGGATGCGAGAAGAGGGTTGTATTTGTAAAAGAGGGAGAGGACGTAACTAAGGCTGTTCAGATCCAAGTCATAAGCGAGCTAACGACGACCGCGAGCCAGAAGCTCATGGAGCTCACGAACATGGCCAAGTACGAGAGTGACGTGGAGAGGCTCTACGAGCTCGGTCGCTGCATGCTCACGTGGCTCGAGATATTCGAGAGGGTCAAGAAGCTCCAAGCCTAGCCAAGGGCCCTCTTTGCCCTCAAGGCCTCGACGGCCTCGCGCAAGAGCACTCGAGCTAAAGCCCTCTTAGTCAGCTTGCCCGTCTTAAACGTCTTGTCCTTGGTTATGACCACGCCCTCGTTGAAGTCCGAGCCGAAGCCCACGTCGCGCCTCGAGACGTCATTCGCGATGATGATGTCGAAGCCGTGCTCCTCCATCCTCGCCTTCGCCCTCCTCATGTGCTCCTCGAGAGGGACGCCGTACTCGGCCTTGAAGCCCACGAGGACGGCTTCAGGCGCCCTCTCCCTCAGGGCCTTCGATATCTTGGGAGTGGGCCTCAAGGTGACCCTCAGAGTGGCGTCGGAGCTCACCTTGTCGCCGTAGCTCTCCTCGAAGCAAAAGTCTGAGGGCGCTGCCGCTAACACTATTATTTGAGGGCCTTCTCTGTCCACGACCTCTAAGCAGGCGTCCAGCATTTCCCTAGTTGAGGTGACGCTCCTAAAGTGCACGCCCTTGGGGGGCTTGAGGTTCGTAGGGCCTGATATCAAGAACGTCTCGGCGCCGTTGTTGGCGCACACAGAGGCTATGGCGTAGCCCATCTTGCCCGAGCTAGCGTTGCTCAGGAACCTCACGGGGTCTAAGTGTTCGCGCGTCGGCCCTGCAGTTACGAGGACCTTTAAGCCCCTCAGGCCAGCTACGGGGTTCAGCGAGTCCTCTACCACGTCTGCTATCTCCTCTACAGAGGCCATCCTCAGCCTCCCTTCCTCGAAGTCCGGGTCGACTACTATGACCCCTATTTTCCTCAGCTTCTCGAGCCCCTCCTTGACTATCGGCGAGAGGTACATGTCCACGTGCATGGCCGGAGCCATTATTATCGTCTTTCGAGAGCCCAGTGCCGTCATCAACACGTCCATTACCACGTTGTCGCAGATGCCGCTGGCGAGTTTGCATATAGTGTTGGCGGTCGCTGGGGCCACTACCACCGCGTGGGCCCACCCGCTCCTACAGGCGATTGCTATGTGCTCGGTCCTCCCGGTGCCCTTCACTATCGGCCTATGGCCAGAGGCCCAGCGCATCATAGTCGGGGTCACGAACTTCAAGGACTTCGGGGTGGCCACGAACCTGACGTTCGCCCCCCTCCTTATCAGCTCTCGAGCTAGGTCGAGGGCTCTGTAGGAGGCGACGCTCCCCGTTACGCAGAGGGCGACATTGAAGCCCTTGAGGTCCTCACTCTTCGAGCACCTTATCTCGTCGACCGGGTGTGGGAGCAAGGGGCACCCCGGCTAAAGTCTACTCAAGGCCTTTCAGATAACCTTTTAAGCTATTTGGGGCTCGGTATTCAGTATGAAAGTGCTCGAGCCCCCGCTCATTATAGTGAACTTCAAGACGTACTTGGAGGCGACCGGCCGGAGGGCCCTAGAGCTAGCGAAGAGATGCGAGAAGGTGGCGAAAGAGCTAAGAGTCAACGTGGCCGTGGCCCCCCAGGCCGTCGACATCGCCGTAATAGCCTCCTCGGTCTCGATACCGGTCCTAGCACAGCACGTAGACCCCCATCCTCCTGGGGCCTACACCGGAGGCGTGACCGTTGAGGCGATTAAGGAGGCCGGGGCCGTGGGGACCCTAGTCAACCACTCGGAGAAGAGGTTGCGGATAGACGAGATAGACGAGGTCGTCAAGAGGGCCAAGAGTGCTGGCCTAGAGGTCGTAGTGTGCGCGAGCACCCCTGAGGTAGCCGCTTCCCTCTCGGCCCTAAAGCCTAGATTCATAGCCATAGAGCCCCCCGAGCTCATAGGTACTGGCAGGGCAGTGTCCAAGGTTAGGCCAGAGGTCATAACTGATACGATAAAGCTCATCAAGCAGGTGAACCCTGAGGTCGTCATCATATGTGGCGCTGGGATAACAAGCGGCGAAGACGTGGAGGCCGCGCTCAGGCTGGGGGCTCAAGGAGTTTTGGTGGCGTCGGGCGTCGTCAAGGCCAAGGACCAAGAGGGGGCTTTGAGGTATCTGGCCAACGGGCTCCTAAGAGGGGCTAAGTCTAGGCCTTAGGGCGTCTGAGAGACGTCTTCCTAATCCTCTCTATGACGTCGTAGAGGGGCTCCTCAGGTCTCAAGACCCTGTAGCTCCTTGGAGGCCTGAAGCCCGGGAGCTCGCTTCTCAGGGCACGCAAGGTCACCTTGACCTCATACTCCAAAGGGTCCAGGACCTCTATTGCCATCGGCTTCCTCCTGCCGGTTAGGTAGCCCCAGTCCTCTCTATCGACCCCTGGGTCCTCGAGCCCCTCTACGAACCTCTTGATTTCATCGATCCCAAAGACCACTCTCCCAGCCCTGAACTCCCCGCCTATGGCTTGTATCGGAGAGCTCAAGTAGAGGACGACGACGTCACCCGAGGTTATCGTGCCCACAGAGCCCCTGAGCTCGACCTTCTTGCGGCCTCTCAATATCTCTAGGCCGTACTTGGGCTTAATGCTCATTAACACGAGCCCTTTCACGACAGCTCGAGAAAAGAGGCTTAAGGGAGAGGCTAGTTAAGATTACGGGGCCCGTAGCTCAGCCAGGATAGAGCAACGGCCTTCGGAGCCGGAGGTCGGGGGTTCAAGTCCCCCCGGGCCCGTCACCGTTTTGGGTGCGAATTACCTCTCCCCGCCCCCTTCAACCATACATTGACCATACATTGGGGGCGGGACAAGTTTTCACCGTAGAGTGTGATGTCTCCATAATTTTATAAACTTCTCTACCTGCCAAAAACCGCCACAAGCGTGAGCTACCCACCCGTATTTCATGAGGGTATCGA
>CAZPGS010000023.1:0-12545 GCA_964586135.1 uncultured Nitrososphaerota archaeon | reverse complement strand
TCATAGACGCCATCAACTCGCAAGAGCGGAGAGGCTCGCCTCTAGCCCTCCCTGCTCCTCAACGATCTTTGCCATCCGGCTAGCCTTAACTAAGCCGGACATTCTGTCCAAAGCCTTAGATCAATAAAGGTTTGGGCCGCAATAGCTCTAGGCCTTCTTAAATACAGCCCCTCTTTTAAATAGGCGAAATAAAATCGAAACTAAGAATGTAGACCTCGTGGGCCCTCGTAAGTCGAGGCCAACGTTTTCTAGACCCAATGCGCGATTAACTACAAGAGGTGCCCAAATCCCGTAGAAGTGGGAGAGGAGTTGGAGAAGGACGAGCTAAAGGCGCTCCAAGTCAAGCCCGTCGGCATAATTGAGGGCAAGACCACTACGAGCAACTTTAAGGTTAAGGTCTTGTCCGATGACGTTGGCAAGAACTCCTTCCTCGAGGTGTTTCACGAAGATGCGTATTACGTTTGCGGGATTAAGGAGCTGTATCGAACGGAGGAGGGGGTCTACGCCGAGTGCTTCGTCATAGGCCAAGGGCCCAAACTGCCCTTCACCCCCGCGAGCCCGGTCTACCTCGCTAGGGGGGAGAACGTCAGGAAGGCGCTGAAGCTGAGCGACGACCCCTCGACCGGGATATACGTCGGCAAGCTCAAGGGGCTGGACTGCAAGGTCTGGCTCCCGATAAAGAGGTTGGGCAGGATATTCATCGTCGGCAAGCCGGGCTCGGGCAAGTCCTACACAGCAGGGGTCATCATAGAGGAGCTATTGAAGAAGGGCATACCGCTGCTGGTGATAGACGTCCACAGCGAGTACTCTAGCCTGAAGGTGATGGGCGACGTGACGTCCGAGGAGTTCGACGTCTACCCCAAGTCCTACGCGGAGAGCGTAGTGGAGTTCGGGGACCCCAAGATAAATCCCGGAGCCGACGTGTCGCTGGAGGCGTTGGAGAGCGCTAACCCCGAGGACCTAGTAGTGCCGGGCCAGTGCACCATAATCAACCTGAGGGGGCTCCTGAAGGAGGAGCAGACATCGTTGGTGGCCTCCCTGCTCGAGAGGGTGTTCCAAGCCGTCGTAGAGGGGAGGCTGAGGCCCTTCTACTGCGTCCTCGACGAAGCGCACAGGTTCGCCGGTAGGGAGAGGACGAGAGCGACGGACGTCGTCAGGAGGTTTGCGCAAGAGGGCAGGAAGTTCGGCGCTGGCCTCATAGTGATAACCCAGAGGCCCCAGCTCCTCGACACGACCGTCAGGGGCCTCGTCGGCACTTGGATAATACACAGGCTCTCGGACCCAAACGACATGAGGATCACCCTTGAGAGCGGGGGGCTCGAGGGCGAGTGGGAGAACGTCATCGCCTGGCTTGAGAGCGGCGAGGCCGTCATAACCGGCGAGGCCGTCGAGAAGATACCCATAATAGCCAGGATAAGGCCTCGAGAGACGAAGCACGGCGGCGAGGGTTTCAACCCGTTGGACTACATAGCCAAGCCTAGCGAGTCCACCGCCCTCAAGACTCTCGAAAAACTCTCTAAGGCCGTCGTGCGAGACAAGGACAAGCTCCGGAAACAGCCCATATCGGCTCCGGGCCTCCCCCAAGTGTTCTTGCCGACGGTCGTGGACGAGTCTGAGGTCTTGGCGAGGATGAGGGAGGGGCTCGCGGACCTCGACCTCAAGTCGATAGAGCTGAACTACATGCCCGCCCTCTTCTGCGAAGTGGAGGCGAGGGTCAAGAGGGAGAGCCCTCCCGTCAAGTTCTCGGAGCTCCTCCGAAGGCTAATACCCATAGGCGTGGAGGTTGGGGAGATAAACTGGGACAGCACGCAGGCCTACGGCTTGGAGCTGAAAGACCTTGAGTCGGCGGAGCCCCTCCCCTCTCCCCCGCAACCGGGCTACTATCAGAAGACGTGCTTCAACATAGCCGATCAGAAGGTGGTCAAAAAGGTCAAGGAGGAGCTCTTGGCCTACGCCGCCACGAAGCTCGTCAAAACGATGTACTACAGCAAGAAGCTGGGCAAGTTCTCGCTCACGAACGACAGGCAAGCATTCGTGGCCGAGTGCCTCAAGGAGCTGGCTGAAGCTGAGCAGAGCGAGGAGAGGGACATCGAGGAGAGGTACCAGAGGTCCATGGCCGAGACGGCCAAGGCCGTAGAGGCGTACAAGGAGAGGCTTCGAAGGCTGGGCGAGCAGTACAACGCTTTGCGCTACGAGTGCGAACAGCTCAACGAGATGTTGAAGGAGGCCAAGAAGCAGAAGAAGCCGGTACTCAAGCTCTCCAAGCAACTCGAGCTCAGGAAGAGCAAGCTCGAGAGCGTCAGAGACGAGATGCTGAAGATAAACGCGCAGATAAGGGCTCTGAACGACAAGAAGAAGGCCTTGGAGTCAGAGTACGAGGAGAGGCTCAGGGAGCTCAGGCTCAAGATGGGCTCTCTCAGGGACTTCGACGTCAAGACCGCCGTGATCCAGCCAGAGCTCGACGAGCTGTCGGTGACGAGCTTTCAGCTCATATGGGTCCCCGTGTATAGGGCGAAGATCGCGACGGACAAGGAGGTCTCTAAGGAGATCGGGATTTGGTGGAACGCCCTAAACGGCAAGGGCTTCTACGGCTTTTGCATAGAATGCGGCGCGGAGCTGGAGGACGCCTCGAGCTTCGTGCTATGCGAGGTCTGCCTTAGCCCTCTATGTCCCGAGCACGCCTCGCAGTGCGCCATCTGCGGCGCCCGCGTGTGCCCCAAGGACTCTTGGACTTGTGACCCTTGCTCGAGGACCCTTTGCTCAAGAGAGCCGCCGTCTAGGTGCAAGCTATGTGAGGCGATGCTGTGCCAGGAGTGCGCCAGGAGGTGTATTGCTTGCGGCGATGGTGTAGCCCTCTGCCCGAGCCACGTAAAGGCGTGCCCGGCGTGCAGGGCCTTGCTGTGCGAGGAGCACTTCAAGAGCCACTTGATGAGGTGTAGCGTTTGCTCTAGGGTCATATGCGAGGCTTCTGCCAGAAGGTGCTCGGTGTGCGGCGAGCCTCTATGTACTGCTTGCTCCATCCCCTGCGCCATCTGCGGTCGAGTCGTCTGCAGGGAGCACGGCTGGGTCTGCAGGGATTGCGGCAAGACCTTCTGCGTTGACGAGGAGAGGAAGAGGTGCGCTCTCTGCGGCTCGGATCTCTGCGCGTCGTGTGCGCACGTGTGCGCCGTCTGCAAAGGCCTTGCCTGCGAGGACCACATACGTCGTTGCTCTTCGTGCGGAAGACTTGTTTGCAGGAACTGCGTCGGCGAGTCCAAGGGCCTTATACGGAGGAAGCTCTTTTGCATCGACTGCACGGCTAAGGCCAGCTAAGCGCCAAACCTCCTCTGCCTCTTCTGGTAGGTCCTAATGGCCCTGAGCAGGTCTATGTACCTGAACTCCGGCCAGTAAACGTCGAGGAAGCACAGCTCGCTGTAGGCCGATTGCCACAGCAAAAAGCCGCTCAGCCTCTCCTCGCCCGACGTCCTTATGATCAAGTCTGGGTGCGGGTAGGGCAAATGCGAGGTGTACAAGAACTTCTCGAAGAGCTCCTCGTTCACCTCTTCAGCCCTCAACTCCCCTCTCGTTATTAGTTCAGACAGCTTCTTCACCGCGTCTATTATCTCAGCTCTTCCGCCATACGCTATCGCCACGTTGAGGTAGTAGTTTGAGTAGCCCGCGGTCGCCTCCTCAAGCTCGTGGAGGAGCCTCTGGGTGTTAGCTGGCAATAGCCACACCCTGCCCAAGGCCTTGACCTTGACCTCATACTTGTGTATGCGCTCGTCCTTCAGCGCCCTCTGCAACGTCTCCTCAAGAACCCTCATGATTGCCTCTACTTCCTCGGACTTTCGCCTGAAGTTCTCAGTCGAAAAGGCATAGATCGTTAGTATCTTGATCCCGAGCTTCAGGCACCAGTTCAAGAGGTCCTCGACCTTCCCGGCCCCGACTCTGTAGCCCTTCTCTAGGGATACCCCCTTGCTCCTAGCCCACCTCCTGTTGCCGTCCAGTATCACGCCCACGTGCTGGGGCATGGGCTTGGACTTCACGCTGTCCTCGAGCCACTTCTCGTAGAGCTTGTAAACCCCGAACCACTTCAGAGCCTTTTCGAGCATGCTCATTGACCCTGTCGCCTAGGCCTCTTCACCCTCATCTCCTTTAGGCTTCCCTCGTTAAATGGCTTGCCCCTCTCCAAGACATCCCTCGGGAACTTCTCCAGCCACTTCTTCATGAACTCGAGCTCTTCCGCGGGATCCGCCACTCGCAGGTCGTCTGGTAGCATGTGGGGTATCTCGTCTATTATGGGGTACCACCTGTAACACTCCTCGCAAATTATCAGCCCCTCCACGACCTCTCTGGAGAAGC
Organism: uncultured Nitrososphaerota archaeon; assembly: GCA_964586135.1. Classification (GTDB taxonomy): domain Archaea; phylum Thermoproteota; class Methanomethylicia; order Nezhaarchaeales; family WYZ-LMO8; genus WYZ-LMO8. Next base: position 8,204 of record CAZPGS010000023.1, on the reverse strand, counting down.
AGTCGAGGCACTCGTCGTCTGTTGGCCTCACGTCCTTGACCCAACCGCCCTTGAGAGCGCAGTACAATGGGCACTTTGACGGTAGCTCTTTGGGCCTTCCCCTCTCCTCAACGTTGAATACGAGCAACTTCAGCGGGAACTTCTTGCACATGGGACAGGCTAGCAGGTCCATGAGCCTCAGCTTCAACTCTAACCCTCCAGACACCTCTTAGCAAGCTACAGAAAATAAATAGCTCCTCCACCTTTATCTACCGTCAAGGTGCCTTTGATGAGCGTAACCACGTTGTGCGTATTCGAGGACGAGCGCTACGAGAACTTCCTCCCGCTCACCTACACCAAAGCGACCTTCGAGCTCATATGCGGCTCGAAGACCCTGCTCGAGAGGGCCGTGGAGCTCTTGAGGCCCCAGAAGGTGTTGCTCGTCGCCAGGGATTATCTCGTGGAGAAGCTCGAGGAGAGGACCGGCTTCGTAGTCAATAAGGCCGAGGTGGAGGGCCAAGTGCTCGTGGTGAACAGCAGGCTCTTGATCGACTCGCGAGCGCTCTCGGTCCTCGACTCATTGAAGCTCGGAGAGGCGTTGGCGAGCGAGGGCTCCCTCGTGGCAATGAAGCTCGGAGAGGGCGTCGCGAGAGGGGCCATAGCCAACAGAATTTTCGAGCCGAAGCTCGTCAAGTCCTTCGCGAGCGTGAGGGAAGTGGACTTGAAGTTGGTAGAGTACCCGTGGCAATTGATAGAGCTCACGTCAGAGCTCCTCGGCGAGGCCTCGTCTATGGGGGAGAGGTATGAGGGCGGCGAGATCAAGGTCCTCGGGGACCCCAACATGCTGAGGACGGCTGGCGACGTTAAAGTTGAGGGCCCGGTCGTCGTGGACGTCAGGAAGGGCCCCGTGTACGTAGGCAGGGGCTGCGAGATCGAGGGCTGCACCAAGATAGAGGGTCCAGCGTACATAGGCGATAACTGCGTGATCAGAGGGGCCTACATAAGGTCTGGGTGTTACATAGGCAAGGTGTGCAGGATTGGCGTTGGTAGCGAGCTCGAAAAGACGATAATCTCGGGCTATACGAATAAGCAACACTTGGGCTTCATAGGCCATTCGTATGTGGGCGAGTGGGTTAACATAGGGGCCGGGACCAACGTCTCTGACCTGAAGAACACCTACGGCATCGTGAAGGTCAGCGTCAGGGGGGCCAAGGTCGGCACGGGCCTCATAAAGCTGGGTTGTTTTGTAGGCGACCACGTGAAGACCAGCATAGGCACGCAGATATACTCTGGAAAGAAGATAGGGCCCTTCTCTCACGTGCACGGCTTCGTCTACGAGGACGTGCCCCCATTCACGATATGGGCTAAGAGCCTTGGGGCAGAGCCCACGGAGCTGGCGCTTGAATCGGCGATCGAGACCCAGAAGAGGATGTACGAGAGGAGGGAGGTGTCGCAGACCAAAGCCGACGTGGAGCTCGTAAGGAGGCTCTTCGAGCTCACCGCCGAGGAGCGAGCTAAGAGCGGGGTCAAGAGGGAGCGCTTCAAGTTAACTTAAAAGTTAACTTAACTCATCATGGCGATCACTCACATCGCGTACCTCGACAACGCCTAACACGTCGTATATCCTCCCCTTCCTCGCTATGTCCTCATAAACCCTCCAAACCCTCTTGACGGTCACGTAGGAGGTATTGAACCCTTTGCCCTCGAGCTTAGCCTTGACCTTGTCGTAGAACTGATCTGGCCTCACGTAAGCCTCATCGGCGAGCACGTCCATTATGGCCTCCGCGACGTCTGAGGTGTGCGGGTAACCCCTCCTCCTCATATGAGCTCCTCCGGGATCCTGCTCGGCTCGTAGGCTATTCTCGGCGAGATGCCGCTCCTCTTCAGCCTCTCGACGACGTGGGGGTACATGAAGACGTACTCCTCTTCCATCTCCCTAGCCAAACTGGCGTCTATATCAGCAAGCCTGTGCAATATCCTCTCATAACCCTCCCTGTCGCTGAACGACAACATCACGGCCGGGTGACACGAGACCCCGCAGTCCAGCAGGTTCTTGAGGGCTTGGAGCTGTAGGTTGAACTGTTCTGGCATGGCTCCCGTTAAGAGTGAGAACTCCTCCTCGCTCGTCCCCTTTATCGAGACCCTGACGTGCACGCGAGTAAACTTCGAGAGCTCATGCGCGTAGCTCTTGTCGCTTCCGATGAGTATCCCGTTGGTCTCGAGTATGAACGTGAATAGCCCGTCGCTCTCGACGAGTTCCAAGATCCTGAGCAAGTGCTCCCTGCCTATTGTCGGCTCATTTCCGCTTATCCTCATCTGTCGATAGCCCCGCCTTAAGGCACAGCTCTTAACCGCTCGGTAAACCTGCTCCGGGGTGTAGAACTTGCCTATCTTGTCCGGGTGGTCCCTCGGAGCTCCGCTCCAGCAGAACACGCACCTCAAGTTGCACCCGCAGCAGTCGGCGGTCGCTATCCCGCCGTACCACCTACCGCCCCTGGCCACTCGATAGTACTTCCTGCTAAGCCCCTTAATCACGAGCCTCTCGACGGCCTCTGACAGCTTCAGGGCATCGAAGCCAGCTATGGTCTCTCCCCTCAGTTAGCCAGAGACCAACTACCAGACGGCCTCGAAGAGCGAGCACCCACGAAGAGTAATACACGACTCCGGCATTTTAGCTTATATAAAGACGCCCGCGAAAAGCTTCGGGGCGAGCTCGCTTTGAAGCAGGCCGAGCGCAGTAGCCGAGAAGTTGCTATGTGTTCGAAGGTCATGCGCTCAAGGAGCTTGCTCGCGCAATGACTGCCCATTCGAGAGCGCTCATGCTAAGGTTTAAGGTCGGGGATCTGCGCGACTACAACTTAGAGCTGACCCTGAAGCCGTCTTTTGTGTCATCCCTCTACGCCAGCGCGGGCGAGGGCTCTTGGAGCAAACAGGCAGGCCTATATGCTGGGCTCGTGACCGTGAGGCAAGTCGACGAAGTGGTCGAGGCCTCTGTTGCCTGTGAGGTCGGCGAGGGTGCCAGCAATGCCTTAGTTCACGAGCTCGGCTTGTGGGACGAGGAGCCCTCGCATAGGGTCTCAAGGCTTAGGGGCGTGTTCAAGGAGCAAATTGGGGCTCTGACGGAGCTCTTCCCCGGAGTCAGGCTCTCAATAGCCCCCCACGACTTCAATTGCATATTTATCGCCGTGGCCTTGTCCAAGAGGACGAGGTACGAAGTCTTCGTGCGCAAGTGGATCAAGAAGCTCTGGGACCGCTGGCGCTGCGACCCCGCAATCATAGCAGGCACAAAGCCCGAGGACCTCAAGTGCGTTGGGACGAGTTACCAGCTAGCGGATTTGGTCAGAACCCTCCGTGACTACGTAAAGTTGGGGGTCGACGCGAGAAAGGCCGACGTCGAGAGCTTGAGGCGAAGGCTGATGTTGTGCTGGGGGGTGGGGCCCAAGGTCGCCGATGCCACCCTTCTCTTCACGACTCGCTCTCCGTGGATCGTCCCATGCGACACCCACCTCCAGAGGGTCTCGAGGAGGCTCGGGTGGATCGAGGAGGCGAGAATGCCCAGCAAAGCACTATGCTTGAGCCTATCTTGTGATGAGTGCACGAGCAGGATCGGACCTTGCCTTAAGGTGGAGGTCGAGGAGAGATTTCGAGGGTTCGGCGGCTGGGTCCAGACGTTGACGTACCTCTTCGGAAGCGCGATTTGCACTAGTTCTTCGCCGAAGTGCTTTCGTTGCCACGAGGTCTTGAGAGATTACTGCAGAGAAAAGAGCAGAGTGCGTGCTAGAAGCCGCCCTTTTTAACCTCGTTCGCTGTAGTCGTGAACCTGTCGTAGCCTATGTGGAGGACGTGTTTGACCTTCAAGACGTCAAAGACTCCGTCGAAAACGCCTTTCGCAACCCTCGCCGCGACTACCTCGCCTATGAAGAGGGTGTGATCACCGACTGTCAGCTTATTGACGACCTTGCACTCAAGGTTCGCCACACACTCCTTGATCGACGGGGGCCTCACCTTCGATGAGGGCTCTAAGGTGAAGCCGCACTCCCTTATCTTATTGACCTCCTTGCCGCTCTTGGTGCCGCATATCCAAACATGCTTGAGCATGTCCATAGTCGGGACGTTTATCACGAACTCCTCCGTCCTGGATATCAGATCGTGGGAGTACCTCCTCGGGGCCACCGAGATCGCGACCAGAGGGGGTTTGAGCGATAGGGGTGTGAACCAAGCTATGGTGATCGCGTTCGGCCTTCCGTCAGGTGTACAGCACGTCACTATGACTGTGTTCCTAGGGTGGAGGAGGAGCACCTCCCTCTCCCTCACCTCGACCTTGTCCACCCTCAACACCCCCGACATCTTCGAGGCATAGGTTAGCGAAGGCAAAGGATTTAAGGGTAGCCACGCGACATCTTTGCTCGTGATAGCATGAGCGAAGAGGTCTCGATGGAGCTCTTCAACATGCTGGACTTGAGGGTCGGAGCGGTCGTAGGGGTCGAGAGGATCCCAGGCTCTAAGAAGCTCATCAAGCTCAAGGTCGACGTGGGCGGCGAGGTGAGGGACGTAGTCGCCGGCGGAGGGGAGTACTACGACCCCAGCTACTTCTTGGGCAAGAGGTTCGTGGTCCTCGTCAACATAAAGCCGAAGAAGATCATGGGGGTCGAGTCCAGGGGCATGTTGCTGGCGGCCGACGTCGGCGGAAAGCCCGTCTGGTTGACGGTCGACGGCGAGGCCCCCGCGGGGTCGAGGGTGAGGTAGTTAAAGGCGGGCAAAGTGAAATTTAAAAGCGAGAGGCCCAGAATTACTTCAGCAGCTTGTTTAATGTGTCGGGAGCGTCGTATTAAAACGGCTTGGGAAGATCATCGGGGGTGACGTACTTGTCCTCTAAGGGCATTCCCTTAAGGCAACTGAACGAGTACACGTGGGAGGTCCCCAAGGACTACAGGCCAGGCATGAGGGTGCCGGCTAGGATATTCGCCGACAAGGTCCTCCTGAGCAAGATGCTCGAAGACCTGACGACTAAGGCTGTTAGGCTGACGAGGAGCGAGCTCGACGAGGTCTTGGCCGAGGGGGTCAAGTGGGCGATAAGGCACGGCTACGGTTGGGAGGAGGACGCGGAGTACTGCGAGGAAGGGGGGTGCATGAAGGCGGCCGACCCCGCCAAGGTCTCCTCTAGGGCCAAGGACAGAGGCTTCGACCAGCTGGGCACGCTGGGCAGCGGGAACCACTTCCTCGAGGTCCAAGTCGTCGACAAGATATTCGACCCCGAGGTCGCGAAGGTCTTCGGGATCCATGAAGAGGGCCAGGTGACTGTGATGATACACACGGGGAGCAGGGGGTTGGGCCATCAGGTGTGCAGCGACTACCTCCGAGTGATGGAGATGGCAGTCAGGAAGTACAAGATATCGATACCCGACAGGGAGCTAGCCTGTGCGCCGACGACGTCTAGAGAGGCGGAGGATTACTTCGCAGCCATGTCCGCGGCCGCCAACTTCGCGTGGTGCAATAGGCAGATGATAACCCACTGGGTGAGAGAAGCCTTCAAGAAGACGTTCAAGCGAGACCCGGAGGACATGGGGTTAAAGCTCGTCTACGACGTGGCGCACAACATATGCAAGATCGAGGAGCACGTAGTCGATGGGGTCAAGAAGAGGGCCTTCGTGCACAGGAAGGGGGCCACTAGGGCCTTCCCGCCCGGCCACCTCGACGTGCCCGCCAAGTACAGGTCAGTCGGACAGCCCGTGCTAATACCTGGGTCCATGGGCACCAGCTCTTGGATACTCGTCGGAAACCCCAAGGCCATGGAGATAACCTTTGGCTCAACAGCCCACGGGGCTGGCAGGATGATGTCGAGGGAGGAGGCCCTGAGGCAAGTCAGGGGCTCGGAGGTCAAGGAGGAGCTGGAGCGGAAGGGCGTGGCCGTCAGGGCGGCGAGCATAAGGGTCCTAGCCGAGGAGTGGGACAGGGCTTACAAGGACGTCGACAGGGTCGCTGAGGTGAGCCACAGGGTTGGGATAGCGACCAAAGTCGCTAGGTTGAGACCGATAGCAGTCGCGAAGGGCTAAATCCATCTACTTCTTTGCCAAAGAAATCGCGCACTCCACTATCTTTTTAGCTATGTCCACGCCAGTGGCCGGAGCGGCGTTCCTGAACTCCGTCACGCTGTTGAGCTCGTGAACCAAGAGGCCCCTCTCGCTCTCCAAGCAGTCGACGCCGACCGCGTAAGCCCCGACGGCTTTGGCGGCCTTTATGCTCAGCTCTCTGAGCTCGTCGCTTATCTCCATCTTAACAGCCTTGCCCCCGAGGGCCGTGTTGGACCTCCACTCGCCTGGGACGGCGTAGCGGTATATGGCCGCTATCGCTTCGTCACCAACGACGAAGCACCTGATGTCCCTGTCGGGCTTCTTAACGAACTCTTGAACGTAAAACACTTGGTAGAGCGGGTACATGAGCTCTCGATGCTCTATCACCACCTTGGCGGTCTCGACGTCCTTGATCAGCGATACGAGCCTGCCCCAACTGCCCACAACGGGCTTTAAAATCGCTGGGTAGCCCACTTCCTCGAGCGCCCTTAGAGCGCCCTCACGGGTGAAGGCTATGAGCGTCTTGGGCGTCGGTATTCCGGCCCTCCTCAGCGTTAGCGTCGTCAATAGCTTGTCGCCGCATATCAAAGTCGTTTGAAAGGGGTTTATGACCAGCAACCCGGTGCTTTCGATCATTGCCGTCAAGTAGAGGCTCCTGTAGTGCCCGACGCACCTCTGAATGACCACGTCGCCCTTCAAGACCTCCGGGTTGACCTCGCCCTTGGTTATATCGATGAAGGCATCTTTTATGTCGACGAGGCTCGCCTCGACCCCCAGTTCTTCACACGCCCTTTGTAGGGCCTTCTCCTCAGCTCTGATCCTGTCGTACGTTATCACTACTTTTACCAAACTACTCTCCCCAATCCTCCTTCACGGTCTCGGCGGGTTTCAACTTGAGCTGCCCGCTCTCGAAGTAGACCTCGTACTCCTGACCGCAGTCCGGGCAACTAACTATCTCCCCAGCTATCGCGTCGTCGGGCACGTTGATCTCGCCATCGCAATCCGGGCACTTGACCTTCATCCAAGCTCGACCTCTATTATAAGCATGCGAAGACTTACTCCTACATTAAGGCCTTATAAAATTTCCCATAGCTCACTCTTCCCTCAATACCATCATCGTATTGGTCGACCTCACGCCCTTCACCCTCCTGAGCTCGTCGATGCACCTGTTCACCTCGCTTATGTTCGACGAAGATATTATGGCGACGACGTCGTAGACCCCCGTCACCTCGTAGACCTTCTCTACGCCATTAACGTTCCTAACGGCGCGAGAGACCTCCGAGGTATCGGTCGAGGTGTCCGCGGTTATGAGGGTTATCGCTTTGACCACGGCCGGCCTGCTGACCTCGATCGTGAACCTCTTGATCACTCCGATCTTGACAAGCCTGTCGATCCTCTTCCTCACGCCGGCCTCCGATAGGCCGACCCTTCTGGCTATCGCGGTGTACGGCGTCCTGGCGTCTTTGGTCAAGACGTCCAATATAGCGTTGTCGATGGCGTCTAGCTCCGACAATTCCAACACCTTTGGTGCGAGCTCTTGTAGTTAAAGGTTCTAAGTTTATGGAGAGCTTTGCGATACAAAAGCTTTACTCTTGAGCCTTTCGACCCACCACAAGGCCCTCGAGAGGACGTCTATGGACTTCAAGTACTCCTCGACGCTCACCCTCTCCCACGGCGTGTGGTCTAGGCTCGAGTCCCCAGGACCGTAAGCCGCCATCTCTGCTCGGTTCCACTTAGAAGCCGCCACGTTAATGTCGCTGGTCCCCGTCTTGTAGGCGAATGAGGGCCTTGCTCCGAGCTCGGATATCGCTCTGCTGAAGGCCCTCGCCACGGTGCTCGTCCTGCTCAGCACGTAGGCCTCGACGCAGTCGTCCCACTTGACGCTCGCTTTAACGCCCCTGTCGCTAGCGAAGCCCTCGACGACCTCTCTCACAACTTTAATTACCTCCCAGCACTTGAGCGTGGGCGATATCCTTACGTTGAACTTGAAAGCGCAACGAGAGGGAACTAGGGCTGAAGCCCCGCCCCCGCTCATAGAGGTCAGGCAATACGTCAATGAGTAGAACTTGCTGTCCTCCCTCTCGTACGCCTTGAAGACCCTCTTTAGCTCGTTCCAAAGGGACAGGGCCTCCTCTATGGAGTTCTTGAACAACC
>CAZPGS010000022.1:0-12672 GCA_964586135.1 uncultured Nitrososphaerota archaeon | reverse complement strand
GTGTACTCCCACCCGAGTGCGAGGAGGTCCGTCGCAGAGGTCAGCGAGAGAATAATTAGGTCATTCCTGCCTCAAGACAACCCTTAAGGTCCCTCGATGTGCGTCGACTTCGACTACGTCGCCACTCTTCACTACGTCTAGGACCTCCCTCGGCACCTCGCTCAAGAGGGGTATGCCGCCGATCACGCATCCCGTCAAAATCATCAAGTCCGCCTTCAAGGTAACTATTGCCTTGGGCGCGAGCCCCCTCTTGGCTAGAGAGTACAGCACGTAAGACCCGACGGTGCTGCCCTTGCCGTGGGGCAATATCAACGCCCTCTCGGCCAAGGTCTTGCCCCTCAGCTCGTGCCCCCTCTCGACCACAGCTCCCGTTAACGGATCGACCCCGCCAAGAAACGATATGGGCTCGCGAGTCACCAATGCCTCTCCACGGAAGAACCCCTTCACCACGCCCCTGCCTCTGAACACTACATTCTTAAGGCCTCTTCCAAGCATGCTCTCCTGCTCTCTAAAGCTATCGTGGCGTTTGTCATGGTCTCAGCGTAGTAGGCCGTCTTAGCCGAATCAGTCAAGACCACGTCGTTCTTCGACAGCTTCATGGGCGAGACCACTAGGCAAGTGTCTTTGACCAAGTGCGCTCCTGCTCTCTCGATGACGTCGAGGAGCCTCAGCTTTGAAGCCCTCCTGTAGACGCTCCTTGAGGTCGATATTAGGAGCATGACGTCCTCTCTGACCCTCCTTCCTTTGAGCTCTTCCGCCACCTCCTTGACCTCCCTGAGGCTACAGTGGGGACAACCTATGAATACTACGGTGGGCCTCCTCGTTAGGGCCCACTTGTCGCGGAACTCCTTTAAGTCCTCGTTCATTACGACAACGCGCTTGAGGTCACGTAGCTCTCGAAGATTTTCCTCGGAGGTCCAGAAGATCGACGTAGCGCTCGAAGCTCCAAGGCCGGCTGAGAGACACTTGAGCTCGTCACCAGTAATGCGAGCTCTTCTCTTCACCTTTATAAGAGGGCTCTCATTCGGCACGAGCTTCCCTACAACGAAGCCCAAGAGGCCCCAGTCAGAGTAGTCGGAGATCTTAGTCGAGGCCTCGATCACAACGCTTGGCCCCCTCTCATCCATGTGGTCCTCGGTTAAGGCGGTCCTGCCGCTAATGGCAGCGGCTAGCGCTGAGGGGCCGCTCTCTCTGTTGGTGTAAGCTCCGATCACGCTGTTGGCGTAAATCACCGCCGAGGACTCGGCCCAGGCAACGTGATCTCCCCTGCAGGGCTTGTTGTCTGAGTAGTATGGCGTGCAAGTCAGCGAGGGCCGGACCCCCATGGCCTCGAGCGACCTTATGATCTCTAGCTGCCTCTCGAAGAAGGCCTCGTCGACGCCGAAGAGCCACGGCTTATCCAAGTCGAATCCGCACGGGTTCATGGTGGTCCTCACTCTCACCTTGGCACCTCCCTCTGCGAGGTCTTTGATGTACTCGAGCCCCGCGTCGCCTATGTTCTTGTAGGAGACTCCCGAGACGTGGGCACTGCTTACCTTGATGAGCTCTCCATAACCGTAGGACTCGGCTATCGCCACTATCAACTCCATAGATCTCTTGCAAGCCTCTCCGTAGCGCCCTTCCAACATCATCTTTTCCGTCTTGCTGAGCCTCACAAACTCTCCCCTGGTATCCTCGCTCTCTCGAACCTCCTTACGTCGCCCTTAAGGGGCTTCGTCGCATCCACGCCCACCTTGCAGGTCAATAGGGTCTCCGGGTCGGCCGAGGGGTCGAGGCTCGACCCCCTAGCCTCTCTCACCACGACAAGCCCCCTATCAGCTTGAAACCTGGTCGCTATGGCCCACTCGACGTCCTTGGGATTGTCTATGTCGACGTCGCCATCGACGACCACTACGTGCTTGAGACTGGGGTGGACCCCGAAGGCTGCCATGATGGCGGTCTTGGCGTCCCCATCAGTCATCTTATCCAAGGCCACGACCGCGTGAAGCCAGCCACAGCCCCCCTCGGTCAAGCGCACGCCGCGCAGGCCTGGCAACACTCTTTTGAGGGCCATCCAAAGCTCGGCTTCCTTGGGGAAGCCCATTAAGAGCCTGTGCTCAGTGCTCGCGGGCAGAATGGCTTGGTAGAGAGCATCGTCCTTAGCGTAAACGGCCTCTACGCTCAACACCGGTTGCTTCCTGATGGCATCGTAGGTCCCGGTCACGTCGGCGAAAGGCCCTTCATCGACCAACTCATTAGTCTTGATGACGCCCTCGACGACTATCTCGGCGTCCACTGGGACCAAGATGTTATGCTTGGGCGTCGCATCGACCTTCATCTCGCAGTCAAGTAGTTTGTTGGCAACCCACAGCTCATTGACTCCGAATGGCGGCGAAGAAGCGGCCGCGATGGTTATTAGCGGATGACAACCTATCACCACCGCGACCGGTAGGTCGACCCCCCTCTCCTTAGCCCTCATGTATAGGGCGTAGAGGTGCCTAGGGACTATTCTTATCGCCGCTTTGTCGTCGTTCAAGACCAAGAGCCTGTGTATCGAGACGTTGCACACGTCGTCGAACTCGGCCACAACCACCGAGCTGGTTATGTACTTCCCCGCGTCCTTCTCGTAGTACTTAAAGACCGGGAGCTTGGTGAGGCCACCATTTAGCTTGCGATAGTAGTCGCTAAATACGCCTGCCTCGGATGCCTTTGCAGGTCTCTCCAACGCGTCGACAAGCCTCTGGTAGGCCTCGTCGTGACCTCTGGCTTTAAGCCACTTCAGCAGCCTCTTGCGAGAGCCCACGACGTTTCCGGCGGCCTGCACGTCGTGGCCCTTAACCTTTTTGAATAGCACTATAGGGCCTCCGTCGTGCCTCTTGAGGATTAGCGGTGCCTCAAATATTGGCGAGACCTCGTCCTCGACGGTCAACAGCTCGTCCTCGCTGAGCACTAAGTCCCTTAGCCTCAACGCCTTCACCACGAAGAGCGTCGAGATATCCCTTAAGCTATCGCTGGAAAAAGATTTTAACTTAATTCCGTTTTCTAATATAGAGCCAACTCGATGAACTGGGAGGGGCCAACGTGGCGGACTTCTACGCCGTCACTGCTGATGACATACTCAAGGGTAAGATCACCGATATATACTTCGAGAGAGCCAAAGAGATCTTGAAGAAGGAGGGCATCTCTAGGCTTAGAGTCGTGGCCGAGGTGCACGCTTACTCAATGCCGAAAGGCTACGAGTGGGCCGTCTTGGTCGGGGTAGGCGAGGTCGCCAAGCTCTTGGAAGGCAAGGAGGTCGACGTCTACGCCCTGCCCGAGGGGACCATTTTTAGGCCCGTGCGCCCTGTCATGAACATCGAGGGCCCGTACGAGGAGTTTTGCGAGTACGAGACCGCCATCCTCGGCATCCTAAGGCACTCAACCAGCATAGCGGCCAAAGCGGCTAGGTGTAAGAAGTTAGCTGGGGATAAGCCGTTGTTGTTCTTTGGCGTCAGAGCCATGCACCCTCTGCTGGCGTTGGTTGCTGACAGGGCCGCTTACATAGGCGGATGCGACGGTGTATCTGACGTATATGGAGCGGAGAAGCTTGGCCTCAAGCCCGTGGGCACGATGCCCCATGCCCTCGTAGTCTTGTTCGGCGATCAAGTGAAGGCTTGGAAGGCGTTCGACAAGCACATGCCAGAAGACGTGCCTCGAATAGCCCTGTGCGACACTTGGTTCGACGAGAGGGTGGAGGCGCTAATGGCCGCTGAAGCGCTTGGCTCGAAGCTCTATGGGGTGAGGTTCGACACTCCGAGCTCGAGGAAGGGGGACATGAGGAGGATAGTTGAGGAAGCCCGGTGGGCGCTCAACGCCAAGGGCTTCGACTACGTCAAGATAATCGTTAGCGGCGGGATTGACGAGGATGCGATAATGCGATTGAGGGACGTAGCCGACGGCTTTGGAGTCGGAACGGCGATAGCGTTCCCGCCCTCCGTGGACTTGTCACTGGACATAGTGGAGGTGGAAGGCGAGCCCAGATCGAAGAAGGGCAAGTTGCCGGGGAAGAAGAGCCTGTACAGATGTTGGGACTGTTTCGAAGACTACATGGTGCTGTCCAAGGTGAAGATGGACAGTTGCCCTCGTTGCGGCTCTAAGGTTGAGGAGATGCTCAAGCCCATAGTATTAAAGGGCAGGGTCGTGTACGAGGAGAAGTCGCCCAAAGAAGTGAGAGAGTACGTATTGAAACAATTAAGCTTAGTTAAGGAACCTAAGCTCGCGCCTCCTTCTTGAGGCTCTCCTTTATTCTCTTAATGGCCGACCTGAGGGCCCTCACCACAGCTTCACTTGCTGCTAGCACCTCATCTGACATGCTTAAACCCCAATCAACGCTCTTCGGTTGCACGCCCAATAGTATGATCCTCGACCCTATGTCGCTCTTGATGTACTTTGCGAGAAGCGCGAGGGAGGGCTTGTGGGTGGAGACGCTTACCTCATCGAACACTGGCTCGAACGACAGGACTATGTCGCCAGGAGAGCCCTTGAAGTCAACGGCGTCCACTATTATCACGTGAGTCGGCTTGGCCCTCCTAACCACATCGGTATAGTTCTCTGGGACTGTGCCGCAGTCTATGACCTCGACCACTCCTCTTTCTCGACTCCTCTTGAGCCTCCTGGCGACGTAGGGGCCGAAGGCATCATCTCCCCTTTCTTTATTACCTATGCAGAGTATGACCACCGAGGGCCTCTTTCTCTCCTTCATGATTTCATCCACTAGCTCTCTGGACATCTTCCTCCACATGGCCCTCGATTAATCTTGTTTGAGGCTAGGTTTAAATAACGTAGCTCGAACCTTTAGTTGTCGAACCTCCTTGTCAAACTCTAAGCCTCAAATCAAGGCCGAAGTAATAGACCGCTTCGTTGTAGTCAGAGGTGACGATGCAATAGCCCTGAGGCAGCTCGGGTACTACGGCGAAGTGGGCGATAGAGGGGAGTTGGTGCTCGACCCCGTCGAGGTAGCGTACTTGCTAGAGCGCGGTTCCCTAGTAGTCGAGAACGAGGGCAGGCGACTGAGCTTTTCCGAATTCTCTAGTCTGATGATGGACAAAGACCCGAAGTTTTGGCTAAAGTTCTTGATATATTCTGACCTCAAGAGGAGGGGCTACACTGTCAAGCCGGGTTTCTCTCAAAACTACGTGGAGCTGAGGCTCTACAAGAGAGGGGCCGAGGCCGGAAAGGAGGGGGCCAAGTACTTGGTGTTCGGCGTTGCGGAGGGGACTCCGATAGACCTCAGGACGATAATAGAGAAGGCGCGAGAGGCCCGGAACCTGAGAAAAGAGCTTATAATAGCGGTCATAGACTCTCAAGGAGAAGTGTGCTACTACACGATAACGCTATCGGAGCTGTGAGAGGGGGCCTCGCCTTGGAGAAGTCGAGTCTAAGGAGGCCCCGAGGCACGAGGGACTTCCTACCTTGGGACATGATCAAGAGGCGCCTGGTCATAGAGACCATAAGGTCGGTCTTTGAGCTCTACGGCTACGACGAGATCGAGACCCCCGCCTTCGAGTTCTTGGACGTCTTGACGGCCAAGTGCGGGCCCGAGGTGAAGGAGCAAATATACGCCTTTAAGGACAAGGCCGGTCGAGACCTCGGCCTGAGGTTTGACCTCACGGTGCCTCTGGCAAGGGTCATGGCCAGCCACCCGGACCTCCCCAAGCCGTTTAAGAGGTATTGCATATCGAGGGTGTGGAGGTACGAGGAGCCTCAGAGCGGGAGGTTCAGGGAGTTCTGGCAGGCCGACGCCGACATAGTCGGTAGCGCGAAGATGGACGCCGACGCCGAGGTCATAGCCGTCGCGATATCTTGCTTGAAGAGGCTAGGGATGAAGAACTTCAGGGTGAGGTTAAACAACAGAAAGATCCTTGAGTCCATAGCGGCTTCAGCTGACGTGAAGAAGGAGTCGTGGCTCGACGTGTTCAGGACCGTAGATAAGCTGGACAATATAGGGCAAGAGGGGGTCATGCAGGAGCTGGAGAAGCTGGGCTTGAGCTACGACCAGGTATCGACGATAATGGCGCAGATATCGAGGCGTGGCGACTTGGACGCCGTGGAGAGGGATGTGAGCCACGCACTAACGGACAGAGGCAGAGAGGGGTTCAACGAGCTGGCCGAGATAATAAGCAACTTGGAGCTCTACAACTGCTCTGAATACGTGGTCGTGGACCTGAGCTTGGCGAGGGGTTTGGACTACTACACGGGGCCTATATTCGAGGTCTCAGCCGAGACGGACGTGAACGTTGGCAGCGTAGCGGGAGGCGGCCGGTACGATAACCTCATAGAGTTGCTCGGCGGTCCTCCGACCCCCGCGACTGGCATATCGTTGGGCGTAGACAGGCTGGTCGAGGTACTGAACGAGGCGGACATGTTGCCCAAGGCGAGGACGCTGACCCAAGCATTCATCGCCTACACGAACCCTTCCCTCAAAAAAGAGGCGGTAGCGGTGGCCGAGAGGCTGAGGGGCGAGGGCATCAGGGTGGAGGTGGACGTCATGGGCCGAAAGCTAGACAGGCAATTGAGGTATGCCGATGCGAAGGGGATTCCGTATGTCGTGATTCTGGGCCCGCAGGAAGTGGAGAAAGGCGTCTACAGGATAAAGGATATGAGTGCTCACGAAGAGCACCTCATGAATTTGCAGGAGCTCGTAGAGCACCTCAAGGGGCGTCGCTAACGACGAGATATGTGCGCTACGTCGAGTCGCCTCATTGATGACCGGTCTCCCTCCTAATTCTTCGAACTGCCTCGACCATGGACTTGAGCTTCTGGAAGACCACGCTCATGGCTTTACCGCTCTCCATGATCTCCGCAAGCCCTCTGAACCCGCAATCTGGCGCGACCACTATTTGAGGGCCGTAGAGCTTCAACGATCTCCTCAGCAATTCCTCCACTTCTTGGGGGTTCTCGACCCTGATCTCCGAGTCCGAGGGCTTAGTCGTCACGGCGCCTATCCCAAGCAACTTATTCGCTTTCGCCAGCTCGGCTGGGCTGTAGGCCTCGAAGTTTTTTGGAAAACCCGCAAACTCGTGGTGTAGGACGTCGACCTCCAGTTTTAGTGTTACTCTAGGGAGCCCCCTCACGTCGCCGCACACGTGCAATCCCCTTTCTATGCCTCGACTCAGGTCCTTGAAGGTCCTGTTGAGGACTTCTATCGCGAATTTCTCTTCGTACCCGTACCACAAAGCATAGTAAAGTGCTGGCTCGTCGACGAAGGCTACTTCGACCATCTCGGAGCTGGCAATCGACGACAGTATGTAGGCCAAGGCATCGGCAAAGTTCTTGACCACGTCAGGATAGGACATAGCCGACTTATCCAGGAACTTAACGATCGACGAGAGCGTAAATGGACCCGTCACTTGGACCTTTATGCCCCCCTCGAAGCCCAGGCCCTTGAGGATCTTCGATGCTGAAGCCACGCCTTGCACTATGGCCGGCTCTCGGGGCGGCTCGACGGGGCCGATCAACACATAGCTCTCCCCCTTCTTCTCTATGCCCCTTCCCCGCTCGGCCATGTCGTTTAAGAAAATGGCGCAGAAGTCCTCAAGCTGAGGGAGCGCGGGGTAATCGACTCCAGCCCTGACTTGAACTTCGAGGCTACGCTTGAAGTCCTCAAGGCTTGGCGATAAAGGAAAGCTCCCTATAGTAGTGGTGGTGAGTGGCCTCATCCTTTCACCAACTTCGAGCTGAGAAAGTAAGAGTGATGGTCCCCGGGGCAGGATTTGAACCTGCGACCACTCGGTCTCGGCCGACGGGCCTTCATTGTGGCGAGGACCGCCTCTCGGCCCGCGCACGAGGCTACAGCCGAGCGCTCTACCACTGAGCTACCCGGGGCCTTCGAGACTACTCAAATTTCCCTAAAGGCTCTTAAGCTTTACTTCAAAATGGACGGCCAAGGACCTCTAGAGCTCGATAGCTCCTCTTACGAGGGCGACGATCTATGGCCGTAACTTGGCTCCCGCTAAGAAGTGAGTGGCGCCCCGGGGAGGACTCGAACCTCCGACCTACGGGTTTCCGCCATGTGCGATAACAGCCCGCCGCTCTGCCTAACTGAGCTACCGGGGCCTTCCGCTAGCTTACTTCGGCCGCCTCACTAAAACTTTACTAACGCCCTTTGGTCAGAACTCTCTTGGGGTCTTTGCCTTCACCCCGAGCGCTCCTTCGTAGAGGTTCCTCCAGTACAACAGCTTAGCTGAGTGCTCGACCATGCACAGGATCTGGTACGTGTGATCGATGAACTTCGACGACGCGAAGACCCCGTGACCCCTGACTATGACAGCCCAGTGTCCCATCAACTTGCTAGCCACCTCATTGGCCAGAGTTAGGGAACCAGGCCTGCCCTCTATTACTGGCACACGCCTCAAGACATGATAGCCCTCGGAGTCTATTGGCACGAGCTCGTCGATGAAGAACGACAGGGCGACAGAGAACGGTGGGTGGGCGTGCATCACGACGAGGTTGCTCGTTCTTCGATATATCTCTCGATGCACGGGCGTCTCCGTGGACGCTATGATGTCGTAACTCGAAGGCCTGTCAACAGGGACTTTGACCACGTCTTCTGGCTTCAAGTACTCAAGCGAGCAAGCGTGCCTAGTTATCCACATGTAGCTCCCTGACCTAATGCTCAAGTTCCCACCGTGCGCCGTCACGTAGCCCCTCTTAGCAATCCTAGAAGCGTACTCCTTCAGCACTTCGTAGACCTCGCGGTCTATGTCCTTCTCCAAGGCCCTATCACCTCCTTCAAGCCCAACCTAGCGAGGCACTTCTCCGTCGGCACCCCCCGGGGGTCCCACCCCCTCACGGCGTAGTACTCCCTGAGCATGTGGCCGAGTGGCGGAGCCCTGCCGGCTGTGGGACCTACGGCGAGCGGGGTCAACAACCTCTCGGGCAGGACATCGTCTTTTGCGCTAAACCCCTCCCTCAAGTTAAATAGCCTCGCCAAGGCCCAGACCCTTTCGCCCACCATTAAGAGCCCCTCTTTAGAGAACTGCACGCCAGTGACGGCGCTCAGCATGGCGCTCAAGGGCTCTTCATCAAACTCAACTGCGAAGTGCTTGCACATGACCAAGCTGTCGTAGACGGCCGCCAAGTCCTGCGTATACTTGACCAAGGAGGGTTTCTCGAAAGACGAGAACCTGTCAACTAAGTTAGGCACGCCTATAACCTCGAAGGCTATGGTCCAGCTCCTCAAATGGCACGCGCCGCGATAAGAGGTCGCGTAGGAGAGGGCAATCCCGAAAGCCCCTCTGGGGTCGTAGGCGGGTACCTCCAAGCCCTTCACGCTCATGGACAGTCCCTCCTCTCCATACCTCTTAGCGAGCCTCAAAGAGCCCTCGGCCAGCTCCCCTCCATAACCCCTCCTGTAAGCCGTCTTTACTATTAGCTCCTTTAGCTTATCGGCCTCGCCCCACTTGATGTTGAGCTCCACTTTGCCCTTTTCGACAAGCTCCAAGAAGCAGGCCAGCGTTACGCCCATGGATATCGTGTCCAGCCCGAGCTCGTTGCACAAGTGGTTCATCTCGGCGACGTCTCTCAAGTCGTCGACCCCGAGCATGCAGCCCAAGTTGGCGATGCTCTCGTACTCCGGCCCCTCGCATACGACCTTATCAGTCTTGGTGACCCTCTTACACGCTATGGGACAGTTATAACAGCCCCTCCTCCCCACCACCAGCTTGGCAAGTTCCTCGGCCGAGAGCCTATCGGCCCCCTCGAAAAAGCCCCTCTTGAAGTTCATCGTCGGCAAGAGGCCCCAATCATTTATGACGGTCAGGAGGGCGTCAGTCCCGAAGTCCTTCAATGTCCTGCTCAGGTAGGGGCTCCACGTGATCCTAGCGCGCATGTTGTCTAGGAGCTCATTGAGCCTCTCGCTGTCAGCCTCTTCTATGTGCTTCGACCCGCTCGCGACCACGGCCTTTAACCTCTTGGACCCGAAGACAGCGCCGAGCCCTCCTCTGCCGAAGGCGTGCCCGCCGTCGCCCATGACCGAGGCCAGCCTGACGAGGTTCTCCCCGGCGGGTCCCACCGCTATCGCGGAGCACTTGTGTCCGTGCCTCTTCCGCAGTTCTTGTATAGTCTCCGTGACCTTAAGCCCCCATAGGTCTCGGGCGGGGAGTATCTCCGCCCCATCGTCATATACGTGTACGTAGACGGGCTCCTCTGAGGCACCGCATATCACCACGTAGTCGAATCCACTCCTCTTGAAGTACATGGGGAAGACCCCTCCACAAGCGGAGTCGAAGAACGTCGACGTCAGGGGCGACTTGGAGATCAGAGTGGCCCTCGACGTCCCGTAGACTCGACTGCCAGTCAGGGGGCCTGATGCCAACATTATCACGTTGTCTCTCGACAGCGGCTCGACGCTAGGGCCTAAGTGCTCGTACAGCCAATAAGCCCCTAAGCCCGTGCCCCCTAGGAACATCTTCAAGGTCTCCTGTCTGATGACCTCAACACTGACCTCCCTCTTGGTCAAGTCCACTTGAAGAGCCCTACCCCACCAGCCAGCCATGAAGACCACTTCCTCGACGTCACTTCTTTGGCTTATGGGCTTAAAGCGTTTGCCGCATCACCAGTCGGAGTGCGTGCCTTAGCGCGGGGTCAGCTGTAAAGGTTTAATGTTACGGCTTAGCACATATTACAACTGAAAGCTCGTCCTTTTAGAATCGAAGAGAGGCCTAGAGGTGGATCGAGTGGAATTAGAGTTGCTCGCCTTCGACAGCATGGGGGTGAGGTCAATGGCGACGATCGTCGAGACCAAGGACCTCAGGTTGATGATAGACCCCGGAGTCGCGCTCGCTCCGTATCGCTACGGCCTCCCACCTCACCCTCTAGAGATCAAGAGGCTCAACGAGACGTGGGCCCTCATAGAGGAGAGGCTCGTCGACTGTAGCCACGTGATAATAACGCACTATCACTACGACCACCACGAGCCCGAGTCGTCCTACCTCTTGATCAACAAGGCCCTCTACGTCAAGCACCCGACTCAAAGCATAAACTTCAGCCAGAGGAGGCGAGCGGCCTTCTTCTTGTCGAGGGTGAGCGAAGCCGGTGGGTGCTACGAATACGCTGATGGGAGGGAGATAAAGGTGGGCTCCACGAGCATAAGGATATCGGAGCCAGTGCCGCATGGCACCGACACTAGGCTGGGCTACGTCGTCATGGTCGCTGTGCGCGATGGAGAGGAAAATGTGTTGTACACATCAGACGTTGAGGGCCCCTCCCTCGAGAGCCAGCTGGAGGTGATATTGCGGGAGGGGGCGAGCATCCTCATAATAGACGGCCCCATGACCTACATGCTCGGGTATCGCTATTCATACGAAAGCCTGGAGAAGTCCATAAATAACTTGACCAGGATCATACGCGAGACGCCAGTAAGGGTGATGATCCTCGAGCACCACTTGTTGAGGGACCTGGACTACAAGCGAAAAATCGAGCCAGTGATCAGGGCAGCCAAGGCCAAGGAGGTCGAGATACTCTCGGCAGCTGAGTTTGAGGGCAAGCCAGTCGAGATGCTCGAAGCGCGTAGGAGGGAGCTCTACGCTCTAGACAAGGAGTTAGAGGGGGCAGAGGGCCCTGAACATATCTAGCGTTATCTTCCTAAGCCAAAGGGCTTGGGTTGAGGATATGTAGAACCTCTTGTCTCCGAGATCCACCACGTAGTCGTCCTCTTTGGGCGGCTTGAGCTCTATGGGGACTATCACCGGGCCAGTGCAGTCAGTACTGACCCTGTACTCGAAGGGCTCCTTCTTCAAGAGCTCTAAAAGCTCGTCCTCTATCTCGATCTCTAGCCTCTTGCCGTCATGCCTTAGGGCAGTCACCTTCACCTAGGTCACCAGCAAAAGTCTTTGAAAATCGCTACAAGGGCTCTCTTGCCGAGGGATATAAACGTGGTGGTAAAGAAGGCGCAATCCCAGGAGGGAGGCGTCACGCTTTCTTATAGAGGCCATCGACCTTAACGAGCTTGCCTCGAAGAACCATCTCATCGAGCATCTCCTTGAAGACGTCAATCGAAAACTCTACCCCATAGCTCTCTTTAAATTCCTTGACTATCGCTTCGGGGGTCCACAAAGCCTCTGGCTTCTCGTTTATTATCCTCATTATCAAGTTCGTCATGTCCTCCGTGAAGTTCCAGGGATACATGTACCAAGTCCACTCCCTGACTTCGTCGACGTAGTAGTCAGGCACTATCAGCGACGTCGAGGGTATGAGCTGCATGGTGGCGACTCTTAGCTCGCTGGGCTTGCAGACCTCTTCGATGTGCTTCTTGGCAACTATTATGCTCTTGCCCGTGTCCGCTATGTCGTCGACCATCAGCACTCTCTTCCCGCTGAAGTCGTAATTGAAGGGATACTTGATTGTCGCCTCCTCCTTGTGCTTCCCCGTCTCTATCCAGTGCTCTATCTTGATGCTCAGCAGGTCCACGACGTCTAGATAGTCGCACAGCAACCTGGCTGGCGCGAACCCCCCTCTAGCTATGGCCACCACGACATCAGGCTTGAACTTGGAGTCCCTTATCTTCTTCGCCAGCTCCTTGCACCAGCGGACCACGTCCTCCCACGCAACTACTTTGACCTTCATCTTCTGAGACATAGTACATGCACCACCTATACTTTGCACCTTGGAGGACTTATTTGTTTTTAAGTGGCTGGTGAAGCGCAAGCATTTTTT
>CAZPGS010000021.1:3051-12979 GCA_964586135.1 uncultured Nitrososphaerota archaeon | reverse complement strand
AGGCCGAGATAGGGGTTATCGGTGGATCGGGCCTCTACGATCCGTCCATGTTCGGCCCCTCTCAGGAGATAAAGGTCTACACGCCCTACGGCCCGACCTCTGACTCCATATTCCTATGCCAGTACAGGGGCAAGTCCATAGCCTTCATACCAAGGCACGGTCGAGGCCACAAGATACCGCCCCACAAGATAAACTATAAGGCGAACATATGGGCGCTCAAGGAGCTAGGCGTCAAGAGGATAATATCCGTGTCGGCCGTGGGCAGCCTGAGGGAGGACTACGCGCCGGGCGACATAGTCGTAGTCGACCAGTTCGTAGACTTCACAAAGAAGAGGGACTACACGTTCTACGATGGCGGGATCGTGTGTCATGTGTCGCTCGCCGATCCCTTCTGTCCTCAGTTGCGGGAAATAGCCATTGAGACTTTGAAGGGGTTGAATTTCAGGTTTCACGATAAGGGGACGTACATATGCATAGAGGGTCCTCGCTTCTCAACGAGGGCTGAGTCGAGGCTCTTCAAGAGCTGGGGGGCCGACGTCATAGGGATGACCTTGGTGCCAGAGGTCAACCTCGCGAGGGAGGCCGAGATATGCTACTTAGCGATAACGCTCGTGACCGATTACGACGTCTGGGCTCCGAAACACGTCACTGCCGAGGAGGTCGCGAAGGTCATGGCCGAGAACGTCGATAAGGCCAAGAAGTTGTTGGCGGACCTCATACCCAAGATCCCCGTCGATCGCACGTGCAAATGCGGCGAGGCGCTCAAGGAGGCCTTGGTGTAGTGGACTTCAAGGTCAGAGACCCCTCTCTCGCGGAGCGGGGCAGCGGCCTTGTCAAGTGGGCTAGGGACCACATGCCCGTCCTAGCGGAGATAAGGAAGAGGTTTAGGCAGGAGAGGCCCCTCGAGGGCATCACTATCGGTGCGTGCCTCCACGTAACTAAGGAGACAGCGGTCCTCGTTGAGACGCTGCTAGATGGCGGCGCAAGGGTAGCTCTGTGCGCTTCTAACCCTCTCTCAACTCAAGACGAGGTCGCGGCTTACTTGGTGTCCGCAGGCGTTAGCGTTTACGCTTGGAGGGGCATGGGCTTCGAGGACTACTATGAAGCCATAGGGAGGGTGTTGTCTAAATCCCCCGACATAACCATCGATGACGGCGCCGACCTCGTCTCGACAATACATAAGCTAACCTACGGGGAGGCGTCAAAGGAGGTCGAAGTGGTGAGGAGGGTCTTGGGCACCACGCCGAGCTTTAAGGTTATCGGGGGCACGGAGGAGACGACGACGGGCGTCACGAGGCTGAGGGCGCTGGCAAAGGAGGGCAAGCTCTTATATCCGATAATAGCGGTCAACGACGCGTACACGAAGTTCCTCTTTGACAATAGATACGGCACGGGGCAGAGCACGATTGACGGCATACTCAGGGCAACCAACATCTTGATGGCTGGTAAGGTAGTCGTCGTGGCGGGCTACGGTTGGTGCGGCAGAGGCGTCGCCATGAGGGCCCGCGGCATGGGCGCGCACGTCGTGATCACGGAGGTGGACCCGGTGAAGGCCCTAGAGGCGGTCATGGATGGCTTCACTGTAATGCCCATGTCCCAAGCCTCCAAGATAGGCGACATATTCATAACGGTCACAGGAGACATCAACGTCATAAGGGGGGAGCACATGCTAAAGATGAAAGACGGGGCTATACTGGCGAACAGCGGCCACTTCAACGTCGAGATAAACCTCGAAGACCTTGAAGCGATAACTGAGGAGAAGAGGGAGATAAGGCCTTACGTGACTGAGCACGTGCTGGTCAACGGTAAGAGGTTGTACCTCTTGGCCGAGGGGCGGTTGGTGAACCTCGTCGCCGCCGAAGGACATCCAAGCGAGGTCATGGACATGTCGTTCGCGAACCAAGCCCTCTCCGTCGAGTACTTGGCGAAGCGAGGCCGAGAGCTGACCCCTCGCGTGTACCCCGTCCCAAGAGAGATAGACGAAGAGGTCGCTAGGCTAAAGCTCAGGTCGATGGGTATAGAGATCGACTTCCTCACGGAGGAGCAGAAGGCATACCTAGAGAGCTGGAAGGCTGGGACCTGAGGTTTCCGACAAATATTATAACCGCCCCCTCCAGCTATTTTAATGTCGGCGAATCGAACGGGAAATGAAGGAGATGCCGGGGATGCGAAGCGACGAAGACGAGAGGTTTCGAGAGTATTTAACCTTGCTCGATAGGGCTCTCAGTCAGATCTCGGCCAAACCAGCCTCTGGCGAGCGCTTCCAAATACCCAAGGCGAAGGTCATGGTCATAGGCAACAGAACCATAATACAGAACTTCAAAGAGATAGTCTCGACGCTAAATAGACAACCCGAGCAGTTCTTCAACTTCCTGCTCCACGAGCTCGGGACCGCAGGGACGATAGAGGATACGAGAGCTGTCTTGCACGGCAAGTTCTCGAAGGAGAAGATAGACGGTTTAATTGAGGTCTACACGAAGCTTTATGTCACATGCCCGGTTTGCAAGGGCGTCGACACAGTCTTGTACAAGGAGGGCAGGGTCCTGATGATGCATTGCACAGCCTGTGGTGCCATAAGCCCTACGAGGGGTGCTTAGTTGTCGAACTCGAACTCCTCTGAGATAGAGGTCTACGTGAAGGTTCACAACTGCGGAAGGGATGTGGTAGTGGCGATCTGTGACGAGGATTTGCTCGGCAAGACCTTCGTGGAGGGCGCAGTGAAAATAGAGGTCAGCGAGCAGTTCTATGGAGGCGAGAAGATGAAGATAAAAAAGGCGATGAAGATAGCGAAGAGGGCAACGATAGCGAACTTCCTTGGCAAAAACAGCGTCAAGTATGCCGTCAAGAGCAAATTAGTGCACAAGGACGCCGTGATGGTGATAGCCTCCATTCCACACGTGCAGTTGGTAAAGATGTCTTAGCCTGGCATGACTGGTCATGACTTTTAACGGTTTGCTGAGGAGATTTTGCGCGAAGTGCGGCGCCGAGATAAGTCTGGCCGAAGCCTCGAGCCTCGGAAACCTGTGTCCGAGCTGTTACGCTGAAGTCCACGAAACTGTCGCGTTGCCTCGAGAGGTCTCGCTAGTGCTCTGCAGAAAGTGCCTCTCGGTTAAGGTTAAGGGTCGGTGGTTGCCAGTAGACTTGTCCTCTAAGAAGGCTGTCGCAGAGAGAGTACGCCATGCCATTAAGAGCGAGGTCGAGAGGTCTTGCGACGTCAAAGTGTCCCTATCGCTTACGCCTCAAGAGGCTTATGAAATCTTATCGGGCGAGGGGGTCGCGGTAACCATAACCCTTAGCGAGCAAGGGGGCCTATCGGCTAAAACTCGAGAAGTCCCAAGGACCTTGGACGTAAGGCCGCAGTTCTCTATATGTCCTACATGCCTCAAGATATCGGGCAAGAAGTTTGAGGCTACGATACAGTTGAGGGGCTTTGACGATAGAGAGCTCGAACGCATAAAGTTCCTCGTGAATAAGCTAATAGTCGAGAGGTCTGGAGGATCTCACAACGTGCAGACGGGCGCGATCTGGGAGGAGGTCGATGGAGGCGTTGACATAAAATTCCCGTCAATAGACGTAGCGCGCAAGATAGCTAGCTTGATCAAGAAGAACTTCGAGGTCCAAGCGAAGGAGTCGTTTAAGGACTCTGGGTGGGATAGGGGCAGAGGTAGGCCCTTCCGCAAGCTGACCATACTCCTCAGGTCTCGAAACGCTTAATAGCTCACTCTTCCGCCTACTCACTTTGGATAGACTTGAAGCAGAAGGAGGAGAAGAAAGAACTACGGCTTCCAGCTGAAGGAGAGGTAATAGGCCTGATAACGAAGCTCTTGGGGAACGAGAGGGCGGAGGTCAAGACTGCTGACGGGAGGATATTGCAGTGCAGGATACCGGGCAAGTTAAGGAAGAGGCTTTGGTTCAAAGAAGGTGACTTCGTATTAGTAGCCCCTTGGGACTTCCAGCCCGGCAGGGGAGACTTGCTCTGGAGATATGCGAAGGACGAGGCCGAAGAGCTTAGACGACGCGGACTACTCGGCGTCCTAGAGGAGGAGAAGGCTTAGCAGCCCAATATCTCCGCCAACAACTTCTTGACCTCGACCTCAACGCCCCTCTTCGCGAAGAAGCTGACTATGTTCTTGACGTCCCTTTCGAGAAAGGAAGCTGCACGAGGATGGCTCGTTAGGATTGCTTGACCGAAGTCGAAGAGAACGGGGTCCCCTCTCCAAACCATGATGTTGTACTCGCTTAAGTCCGCATGGACTATCTTCGCCTTGCAGTACAAAGCCTTTATGTTGTCCACGATCTTCCAAAACATTTCCTCATAATTGCTGATCTCAGCGTTCTTTAGCAAGGGCGCTGGGACACCGTTTTCGCCTATGAAGGTCACCACGATAATGTTCTTGTGAACCGCTATGGGCTTGGGGACTCTGACGCCAGCCTCGTAAGCCCTCTCGAGGTTCTTGAACTCCTTTAGAGCCCAAGCGTAGACTATATGCCTCGTATCCCTCTTTACCCTCTTGAACCTAGGGTCTCCGTCTATGTACTGCAAGATTGTCTTCCTAAACTCCCTAGCCGACGTTAGGAATATCTTCACGGCCAAGTCCTCTCCCTGCGGGGATTTGGCCCAATAGACCCTAGACTCCTTCCCGGTATCGACGACGCCGTAGAGGACGTCTATGACCCTCTTGTTTATGAGCTTGTAGAGGGCTTGGAGCGTGAACGTGTCAAAGACTTCTTCTACGGTCTTCAGCAGGTCTTCGTCCTTGCGCCTTTTCTCTTCTTTCTCGAAGAACTTCTTCTCCCACTCTTCAGACAATCCTCGCCAGGATAATGGAGGGGTCTTGCTTATATATAACCCTATTCGTCTGAGATGTATTAGCTCAAGCAGATAGACGGTGACAGCGTTGTCTGGCGTCGTCTACAAAGACTACGTACAAGTACCAATTGAGAGGGTCGGCGTCCTCATAGGCAAGGAGGGTAGCGTTAAGAGGGAGATCGAAGAGACATACGGCGTAGAGCTGGAGATAGAGAGCTCCACTGGGAGGGTTTGCATAAAGCTCTTGGAGTCCTCAAACTCCGCCAACCTCTTGGTGGTCAAGAACATAATCCAAGCTATAGGCCATGGGATAAGCCCTGAGAAGGCTCTAAAAGCATTTAGAGAAGAAGATGCAACCCTTCACGTAATAGACCTAAGATACGTTCTCGGCAATTCGAGGAACAACTTGGTGAGGGTTAAGGGGCGCTTGATAGGCGAGAGGGGCAAGGCTAGGAAGTTGATAGAGGAGCTGACGAACACCGCGATATCGATATCGGACCACACTGTGGCCATAGTCGGCAAGCTCGAGAACGTGGAGGTTGCTCGCAGGGCCATCGAGATGCTGATAAGTGGACGCCCACACAGCGTAGTCTGGAAGTACCTCTACTCGATGAGGAGGAGGATTAAGAGGAGGGGCTTCATACTCTGGGAACCAAGGATCGAAGAGCTCCAATCGACAGAGGGCGCTATCGAGGGTGAAGGCGAGGGAGGGGGTGAAGAAGGTGGCTAAGTGGATAGTCACGTGTGCATGGCCTTACGTGAACTACGTTCCCCACTTGGGCACCATGATAGGATCGGCCCTATCAGCCGACGTTATAGCGCGGTACTTGAGGATGAAGGGCGAGGACGTGATTTTCGTGAGCGGATCTGACGAGCACGGAACGCCCATAGAGGTCGAGGCGATAAAGAGGGGTATTGAACCCAAGGCCTTGTGTGACGAGAACCACGCGAAAATAGCCATGCTCTTCGAGAAGTGGGGCATATCGTTTGACAATTACTCGAGGACGGAGAGCCAATACCACAAGGATTTCGTCGGGTCTTTCTACATGAAGATCTACGAGAGAGGCTATGTGTACGAAGAGGAGGTGGAGTTGCCCTTCTGTCCCCACTGCCAGATGTTCTTGCCGGATAGGTTCGTGGCCGGTGAATGCCCGCATTGCGGCTTCGAGGACGCTAGGGGGGATCAGTGCGACAACTGCGGGAGGCTCCTCGAGCCCAATAGGCTCGTGAGACCGAAGTGCGCGATATGTGGCTCGTCCCCGCAGTTCAGGAAGACGAAGCACTGGTTCTTCGACCTGCCAAAGCTTGAGCAAAAGCTCAAGGAGTACATAGACAAAGCGCCCTTCTTGACCGAAAACGCTAGGAACATGAGCATAAGCCTGCTTAATGAGGGGCTAAAGCCCAGATCCTTGACGAGAGACAACAAGTGGGGCATACCGGCGCCCTTCCCGGGTGCTGAGGGCAAGACCATATACGTGTGGATGGAGGCTGTCCTGGGTTACATATCGACAACCATAGAGCTCTTCGCCAGAAGAGGGGCGCCTGACAAGTGGAAGGAACACTGGTTTGACAAAGACGCTAGGTTCTTATGCTTCATAGGGAAGGACAACATTCCGTTTCATACTCTGATACTCCCAGCTCTCTTGATGGCGTCGGGAGAGGGCTACGTCCTCCCGTGGGGCGTCTCGGCCACTGAGTACCTGCTCTTCGAGGGCCAGAAGTTCTCGAAGAGCAGGAGAATAGGTGTGTGGATTGACGAGGCCTTGGAAATGTACCCGGTGGACTATTGGAGGTACGTCTTACTGTATTTGAGGCCCGAAGGAAGAGACGTCAGCTTTACTTGGACCTTGTTCAAAGAGCTCGTGAACTCACACCTCAATGACACCCTCGGCAATTTCATTTACAGGGTCCTGAGTTTCACGTCGAGGGCCTTTGGCTCGAGAGTGCCGGTTCCAAGAGAGGGTTGGACCGAGGAGGAGCTCTGGAAGGCGACCCTCGAAAAGTTCGAGCTCTGCACGTCGAACTTGGACAGCTTCAAGATAAGGGATGCGCTACAAAGCGTCATGGACTTAGCTAGGGAGGGCAATAGATATCTGAATGAGAAGGTTCCTTGGGAGGCGATTAGGCAAGGGCGAAGAGAAGAGGCCTCAACGAGCATTTACGTGTGCACAAACGCCATAAAGTCCTTGGCGATAATGCTGGCGCCCTTCATACCCAATACCGCCGATGAAATATGGAAGAGCCTTGGATATTCAAGAAGCGTCCACAGTGAGAGATGGGAAGAAGCCATAAAGCCCATAGAGCCGGGAAGAGAGCTACCCCCGCCAAAGCCGTTATTTGCAAAGATAAAGTAGGTCTCACGACAAGCTCTCTGCGACGGTGTTTTTGGCTTCTTTGCTCTTTGCCGAGAACCTTGGCTCCTTGCCCTCGGATATTGCCTCCAAACCCCTCGCGAAGGCCTCTGAAACGCTGCTTGCTTGCCTATCGCGCATAGCCCCACACCGAAAGAAGACCTGGGCACCAAGGCTTTTTAAGGTTGGGTCTTACACTTCAACGGCGTAAGGCTTGAGGATGGGCCTTGAAGAGCTACACAGGTTTCGATCGACAGCTTTAAAGCCCACGAGGGCATGACATCTTTGCGTTTAATGCCTCGTTTCTCCCCCAAGATGGGAGAGGGAAGGCGAAATTGAAGGTTTACATCGAGACCTACGGATGTTGGTTAAACAAAGCCGACAGCCAAGCCGTAGCATCAATACTGAAGAGGGAAGGACACGAAATAGCCAACGACTTGAGAGAAGCCGACGTCGTAGTGATCAACACCTGCGCTGTGAGGGCCGAGACTGAGAGGAAAATAGCGAGGAGATTGGAAGAGCTCGAAGAGTGGAGGAGGCGCCGTGACGATAGGAGGATAGTGGTGATAGGCTGTCTTGCAAAGGCCAGGCCAGCCTTCGTCGCGTCTGCCTCTCCATCAGCGAGCATCCTCGGACCCAATGCCATTCACTTGATCCCAAAGGCCTTGCACGAAAGGGTCGTGGACGTAGGCCCTGATAGGAGGTCCGTGTTTGAGTTGCCGGCGTACGACGGGTCTAGCAAGAGGCTAGTGCTACCCGTGGCAGTTGGCTGTCTAGGCTCATGTAGCTATTGCATAATGCCAATATCAAGAGGGAGGCTCTCTAGTTGCCAGTCTCAAGAGATCTTGAAGACCTTCGCCGACGCTGCGTCCAAAGGAGCTAAGGAAATCTACTTAGTCGCTCAAGACTTGGCCTCCTACGGCCTCGACATAGGCACTAATCTCCTAGAGCTCCTTCGAGCGCTCCTCAAGCACGAAGGCGATTACATGATAAGGCTGGGCATGATGGAGCCCTCGACACTATCGACCATAGCTCGAGAGTTACTAGACTTCTACTTCGACGCTCGAGTGTACAAGTATATGCACCTCCCGCTACAATCTGGCAGCGACAGGATTCTGCACCTCATGAATAGAAAATACACGAGCACCTCATTCATAGAACTCGTCAGCTTCTTTAGGTCGAGGGTCGACCTATTCCTGGCCACTGACGTGATCGTGGGCTTTCCCACCGAGACCGAGGAGGACTTCGAGCAGACTTGCAAGGTCCTAGAGAAAATAGCCCCGGACAAGGTCCACGTAGCCAGATACGCCCTGAGGCCCTTCACTAAAGCGGCGTCGATGCCCCAGCTCTCGGACCACGTGAAGAAGGAGAGGTCTCGAGTCCTCGACGAGCTAGTCAAGGAGCTCACGCTAAAGAGGAACTTGCGGTACGTGGGCAAGGAGGTGGAGGTGCTCTTAACCGATGCCGCGCCCAAGGAAGGGCTCTTGGGGAGGATGCCGGACTACAGGCCCGTAGTCGTCAAGTGTGATAGCGATATGCTTTGGAAGAAGGTTATGGTCATCATCGAAGAGGCAAGGCCTCACGTGTTACTTGGTAGGATGGTCTAGCCGCCGCTCACTGGCGGCAAGAGTGCTACTTCGTCGCTGTTTTTAAGCTTCGTCTCTAATCCATCGAGCTCCCTTATCCCTCTGCGATTTACCAAGATTATCAAATTTTTTGTGATTTCCTGTCCTTCAAAGACTAGCTCTCTGAATCTACTAGGCAATTTATTGCTGAGCCTCTCCAATAGACCCCTGACCGTCGTGCCCTCCTCCACTTCCTCTTCCACTTCCTTAGTCCCCGCGGCCTCCCTCAAAATAGCGAAGAATTTCACCTTGACCTTCACGCAGGGCCCCTCGGCCTGTTGACGTATTCGTTTATTTGCTCGTCCATTACGTGGCCTCGACTATAGACCTTTACACTCTTGACGCCCTCTACTTTCTCAACGGCCTCTTTTATCGAGGAGGCTAAGAAGAACGCTATAGGACAGAAGGGGGACGTGGGTACGAACTCGACTATCACCTCTCCGTCTTTCTCTGATATGCCCTTGATGCAACCCATCTCCACCAAGTTGAGCCCCGTTTCGGGGTCTATGACTTTCTCTAAGGCATCCCTAATCCTTCTCTCGAGCCCGCTCACTTTGGCCACCCCATGGCTTATGCGAGCATTAATAGTGTATACAGTGTATACGGACAACCCTTAAAAAGTTAAGTCGAGCCTTTCGCAACTGTTCTGGTTTTCATATTGGTTTACGGTGGTTTATATAGAGTTTTCAGTCTCCTGCTATGATTATTACGTGGACTTTCTTGCCGTGCAGCGGTTTTACCTCTCCTTGGTACTTCGCCAGCGGGTAGAGGACTACCATACCGCCTCTGAACTTTATCACGGAGCACTTCGCGTATATGAACTTAGACATACTATCATCAGTAAGCATTAATGCTAGAAAATATTAGGCTTTGAAAGAAAGTCATAAACGTGTGAGCTACCTGATGAGGGAGAGAGACCTCGTAGTCGTAGAGACCTTGAAGATGAGAGGTCTCCCCGAGGGTAGCGATGAGCGTTTGTTGGAGTTCCTGAGGATGTACCGTGATGCAGCTCAATTGGGTTGTGAACGAGCTGTGGAATCTAGACACAAAGCTCTCTAGGAAGAAGCTACACGAGACGTTCTACGAAAAGCTTCGAGGACTTGGCTTCAGAGCACACCACGTCAAGCAAATCTACACCTATG
>CAZPGS010000021.1:0-2951 GCA_964586135.1 uncultured Nitrososphaerota archaeon | reverse complement strand
CAGTATTCACCCTCAATGGTAGATCGACTAAGCTGAAGAGGTTCAGGACGCCTCTGAGGAAGGCGCTGACTCACAGGATTTGGATTGAGAGGATACTGAGGAGGTATTCAAGGTCTTGGAGGTTCATCAAGGGCGTTAGGAGAGCCATTGAGAAGCATGGTGAGAGAATAAAGAACATTTCATGGGACTACTCACATAAAGTAGGAGACTTAATCGCTGGCTTGGCTTTTAGCCACAGCTCAGCAATCGTCCTCGAAGACCTAGACGAGCTGAGGGATAACGCCAAGAAGGACAGGAGGTTCAACAAGAGGCTCGCTCTGTGGTTCTACGGAAGGATGCAGCTCTGCATAGACTACGAGGTGAAAGAGAGAGGATTGAGAGTGCTCAGAGTCGATTCAAGAGGTACGTCCTCCACGTGCCCTAAGTGCGGCAGCAGGCTAGTCGATAACGGGTATAGAGCTTTGAGGTGCAGAAGCTGCGGCTTCGCAGGGGACAGGGACGTGGCTGCAACGATAAACCTCTACAAGAGGTTCTCATCTAAATACTCAAGATGTGGGGAGCCTGGGGTCTCCCTGAACGCCCCCGAGTCCGATGAGGGCCCGAGCGGGATGCGGGGGAGCGGAGATGAGGCGATGAAGTCAATCCATATAAGCTTATGTGAAAGCTGAACCCCTATCTCTCAAGCGATCGCTTAAGGGTGGCCAGCTTGAGCTTCGAGAAGGCCTTGGTAATCGCCGTAACCTTGGCACTAGCTTTGGCGATGATGCCTCTGGCTACGGCGCGAGGAGGGGATGAGCCGGTTAATGCCTTGCTCCATGTGGAGGTAAAGGTGCATTACACCCATGCCCTCGTGACATACAACATTACCCTCAGAGGGCCAGCGGCGCTTCACCAAATGAACGTGAGCCTCCCCTCGTGGGACAACCTCTACGCCTCGGTTTGTGGGGGCGACTACTCTAGGTCTTGGATTAAAGACATACAACTCAAGCCAAACGAAACCTACAGCATGATCATAGAGAGCTTATGGTCAATGTCCGTCGAAGGAAATAGGCACGTGTTAAGGATACCTTTGAATCCATTAATGCCACCACTGAGCGCCGATCGCGTAGAGGTCGTGATATTCCCGCCGCCGAACGCGAGTAGCGTAGACGTCCGCGACTTAAACTTCACGAAGGCCGACGACGCCTTGAAGTTGGACATTTATAACTTCTCGTTAAGAGAGGCGAGGACGATAACCTTAGACCTAGCTTTTAACGCGTCGGTCTATCCTTGGCTCTTTAAGGTGAAGAAGTTGGTGAGAGACGTAGACCCTCTGTCGGGTACCATCGTCGACTACGTCACGGTCGAGAGCCTAAGTCCTACGATGGGGTGGCAGATAGGCGCTTCTCAGAGGCAGAGCGTTTTCTGCTTTAAGTTCCCCTCAGAAGCGAGGATACTCGAAGTTGGAGACCTCGCGAGTAGCTTCGACGTGGCACAAAGCGAGCAAGCACTAAGGCCCGGAAGCTATGCGCTTTCCTCGACCAACGACTTCGCCATTCTGTACGTTCGACTGAGGACCTCTCTGGCGCTGGGCGAGAGGGCGACCGTGTACATAAAGTACTCGACTCCAGATGCCAAAGCCCTCCGAGCATTGCCCAAGTACGTCGACTACGCTGACGAGGTTGAGCTGAGGTTTCGCGTCCCTCCTGGGTCGGTGGTCTTGAGGGCGAGCCCAGAGCCTGAGCGAAGGGACAAGGCTATTTACTACAAGTTCTATACCCTCTCATGCCTTCAAAACCCCATAATAGTCGTAGAGGTCTCTCCTCCATCAGCTCCACAGGCTATGGCCGTAGTGGTCGGCATCGCCGGTGCAGCCATAGCCTTGGGGATAGTCATCGGCAAGCGGATCGCGACCAAGAGAGCTGCAGAAGCTGAGGTCGACTTCAGACCCTTTAAAGAGCTCTTCGACAACTACGCAAACATAGCTCGAAGGGTCTGGGGGGCATACGAAGGTTACTTAAGGGGCAAGGTCAAGGATCTCACGTACGAGAAGCAAATTCGAGGGCTGAGGCTGGTGTACCTAGAGGCCTCAAAGAAGCTCACGGAGGCCTCAAAGAAGTTTGAGAGGAGTCCTAAGCTCGGCAAGTTGGTGCAGAGGATAAGTGAGCTCGTGAGCAAGGCCTCGAGGCTTGAGGAGGAAATGTCTAGCTTCGAAGCTGTGAAGCGGGGCAAGAGAATTACTGCGGCTGAATTGTCGCAGAGAGCTGAGGAGCTAATGAAGAAGATTGAGGGGCTTAGGAAGGAGCTCCACGATTTGAGCTTAAAGATTACCAAAGCAAGAGCTTAAAAGCTGGACGAAAGCAGAGAGCTAGGGGTTCGCCGTGGTGGAGATAAAGATAGACAAAAACAAGTGCACCAACTGTGGTACATGTGTTTCGGTGTGTCCCGTAGGGGTCTACGAAATGAAGGAGGGCAAGGTCGAGATAGTCAACAAGGACGCTTGCCTCGCTTGTAGGGCTTGTGAGGCCCAGTGTCCCAACCAAGCAATACAAATTATAGAGTAGGGAAACGCCTTTAGATCGGTCATCTACTTTTACTTTTTTATGACGTTAAACTTTAAATCGCCCCACTTTTTCATGAATAATGAAGCCCGGTGGTGTAGCGGCCAAGCATGGCGGGCTTTGGCCCCGTCGACGGGAGTTCGAATCTCCCCCGGGCTACCACACCTCTTAAAGTTCTAGAGAGCCCGATGCTGAGCGTCCTATAGCAAATGCCCGCGGACCGGCCAATAGGCGTAAAGCAGAGTTTAAGTGAGGTAGCGATTATATTGTAAAACGTAGCAGAAGAGAGTGGCTATGAAGAGTTCAGCCTTGGCTGAGTTATGCGCGATGAAGAGGGATCAACCGGCTGAGCCTCAAACTCGAATATTTACCAGCCGTTTGTCTCTAGATGCTCATCCTCATTACTTTATA
>CAZPGS010000020.1:0-13303 GCA_964586135.1 uncultured Nitrososphaerota archaeon | reverse complement strand
GCTCCGGAGACCCCAAGTTCTACAGAGAGCTCATGTCCGTCCCAGACCCCGAGCCCATATTCGAGACGCTGAAGGAGATGAAGAGGTGCGGGATATTCGTCGAGATCACGAACCTCGTGGTCCCGAAGTACGGCGATGACCTCGAGAAGCTCAGGGGGCTGGCGTCTAGGATCGTCGAGATACTGGGGAGGGACACGCCATTCCACGTGCTGAGGTTTCACCCGGACTACCAGTTCTACGAGGTGTCCTCAACGCCTGTATCGACGTTGGAGAAGGCCGCCCAAGTGGCCATGGACGTCGGGCTTAGGTACGTCTACGTGGGCAACGTCCCTGGGCACAGACTCGAGCACACGTACTGCCCCAAGTGCAAGGAGGTCTTGATAGAGCGGTTCTCCTTCGACATACTGAAGTGGAGGCTCACGGCCGACAACTCTTGCCCTAAGTGCGGCGAGAAGATAAACGTCGTGGGGACCCTCCAGGGAGGAGGGAGCAGGTGGCTCTCTTTGATATGATCAGCTTAAGACCCGACGTCACAGAGGACGCGGAGCCACGCTCGAGGGTTGCGCGCTCAGTTGATCGTGGTCTGACCACGAGAGCGGGCTCGCATATTGAAGGCCTCATCACTCATCAGGCGCGGCATGCTAGCTCACAGCCCGATAAAGCCATTTGGAGTCCCGAGCTATAAGGTTTGGCGATAGGCGTGATAGTAGCCAAGACCTTGCTGGGCATGGAGAAGGTCGCAGCGGCTAGGATAAAGGAGCTCTGCCCAGAGGCCGAGGTCCAACCATCCCCCCAAGGGTTCGCGGGGCTCATCTTGGTCGAAGCGCCGAATGAGGAGGAGCTGCTGAAGAGGATCAATGAAGAGGTCGTCGAGGTGGAGAGGGCTATCAAGTCCATAGCCGAGTGCAGGGCCGATCTAAGGGAAATAGCCTCCGTCGCCGTAGAGGCCGTGAGGGGCCTCATAGGGCCCGACGAGACCTTCGCCGTCAGGACTACGAGGCGTGGGAGACACAACTTCACCAGCATAGACGTGAACGTCGCCGTGGGCGCCTTAGTCAAGGAGGCGACGGGGGCCTCCGTGAACTTGGACAGGCCTGACAAGGTCGTGGCCATAGAGGTAGTGGGCGATAGGGCCTACGTGGCCCTTTACCCCGGGAGCGAGGAGTACAAGAAGCTGACCCCCCAGAAGAGGCCGGTCCTCAGGTTCCTGAGGAGGATGTCCGTCGTCCAGTTGCCGTATCTAGGGGACGAGGAGGCTTCCAGGACCATGGGGGTGAGGATAGGCAGGGCCGTGCAGACGTTCGAGGTCGGTGAGCTGGTCATAGCCATCATGGGGTCCGTCGACGCCAAGCAGCTCAGAGACTTCATAGACGGGGTCTACGAGGGCATAAGGACTAGGTACGAGATACAGCGCAAGATCTACGGCAGAGAGGTCTACAAGGTCCCGGTCCTAGTCCAAGACCTCTTCCAGCTGGTCAGGGAGAGGTCCAGCGAGGTGATAATAGTCTTCGAGCCCGAGGGGGACTACGTGGGCTCGAGAGGCGACAGGCTCAAGTCGCTTTTGTTAAGCGGCAAGAGGGTCAACGTCTTGGTGGGCTCGAGAGAGGGCATACCGAAGGGCGTCTTCAGGTTCGCCTCAGCGGTCGTGGACCTGTGCCCCGGCGTCACGATAGCGACAGACTTCGCCGCCTCGAGCGCCATCATAGCCTTGGCCTCGCTGCTCCAACAGGAGGTAGAGGGCCTAGAGAGTCAGAGCGACTGTTAAGAGCCCAAGAGCTTGAGTAAGGCCTCGAGCTCCTGGGCTGGCACTTGTAAGTGGAGCCCCGCGACCTTCAATGGGTCGAAGCCCAAGGCTGTGGCAACGAACTGGGAGACGTGGAGCGTCGGCACGATCTTCTCAATCTTCTTGAGCTTCTTGAGCCTCTGCTGGACCCTATCGAACGTCCTCAAGCAATAGGGGCACATGGTCAGGATAACGTTAGCCCCTACCTCTATTATGCTCTCCAACTTCCTCCTAGATATGGAGGAAGAGACCGTTCTGAACCACTTGACGATGGTCCCCCCGCAGCAGCTCCGCCTCTCTTCGTAGTCGACCACGCTAGCGCTAAACGCGAGGGCTATGTCCTCTAAGATGTCCTCTCCCTCCTCTCCCTTTATGATGTCGCCGTGAGGGTAAAAGAGGTAGTGGCAGCCCACGTGGACGGCGACCTTCAACTTATCTAGCTTGACCTTCACCTTCTCGGCGAGATAGCGCCTGTTGCGCCATGTGATCTCAGCTATGTGGGAGCACTTGGCCCTGACCTCCCTGTCCTTTTTAAGATCGTCGGCCTCGAGCGCTCTGCGAAATGCTAGATAGCAGCCATTGCACACCACCACGATCTCGTCGGGGTTGCCCATGAGCTTGGCCATGTTGAAGTGGGCGAGAGCTCTCGTATGCTCTTCTTCTATAATCCCTAACCTCTCGAGCGGGCGTGAGCAACACAGCATGCTCGTTGGAAGCCTGACTTTAATGTTTAGGAGCTTTAACACCTCGATCGATGACTTCACGATCCCGGGGTACTTGTTGAGGGAGACGCAGCCCGGGTAGAGGACGATCTCTTTTATGCTATCGCTCCCTTTCAATCCCCATAACCTCTCTCAGCCTGGCCTCTAAACTAATCTTCTTTAAGAACTCGTGGAGCTCCGACTTCAGGGGCTCAGTCAGCGTCGGGATGTTCAGACCGCTCTCCGACTTGAAGTCCTCGACCCTACTGCTGGTGACCAAGGCTATCACGCCGATGTCGAGCAGGGCCTTGACCAAGCTCGAGTAGAACTCTAGGACTCTGTCCTCGCCGTGCTTCTCCAAGACCTTCCTCCTGGCGTCGAGTATTAGGTCCGAAATCTTGACCGAGTTGGGGCATCTGGCCTCGCAGATGTGGCAGTCCAAGCAGAGCCATATGTCCTCGCGCTCGGTTATCAGACCCTTCTTGGCCTCGTAGACCAGTAAGCGAGGGTTGAACCTCTTAGTCGCTCTAGAGACAGCGCAAGCAGAGGTGCAGGTGCCGCATTGAACGCACTTGTTTAGCTCCGAGGAAAGCTTATCTATGGTCACCACCCCTTCTAATCGAGCTCGTCATGAAGCCAGAGCTTAACCTGGTCCTAGAGAGCTTCCACGACTTCGAGAAGGCCAAGCGGTTGGGATCCTTAAGCGAGGAGTACTTCAGGGAATCGGCTACGATATACCTAAGCCAAGATGACGCCTCCTCCATAGGGGTGAGAGAGGGCGATGTCGTGGAGGTGTCCTCTCGACAGGGCTCTGTGAAGGTTCGGGCGAGGATAAGGAGCGACGTCAAGAGGGGCCTAGCCTTCATGCCACCCGCGCCGCACGCGATGGCCCTTTTCGGGCCTAGCGAGCGACCCTCGGTGATAAGGGTCCAAGTCTCCAAGTCGAGCGGGGAGCCAACGAGCCTAGCCACCCTCTTCACCTCTTAGCCTCAAGAGCAATTTATCGACCTCACGGCGCTCGAAGAGGACCCTCCCCGGCACGCTGGATAGCAACCCCAAGACCTTGTCGATCCCCTCAACAGCTTTAGCGAATCCCCTCGGAGGTGGAGGGACGGGCTGAGGTTGTGGAAGGGGGACTAGCGCCTCCTTCACCTCGATGAGCCTGTGGTAGATGCTCGGCTTGAGGGGCCTGTAGCCCCATAGGACTCTCTTGAAGTGCTCGTGACTCATCTCGAGCCAAGGAGATCTCGAGCCCTCAACCCTCATTCCATTCCTGACCACCTTGATGGCATCCACGGGACACGACTTCTCGCAAGCTCCACAGAATATGCAGTAGTCCTTCACGAAGAGCATCTTCTCCTTCGACGGGGGCTTGGCGACGTAGACCACCTTCGTCGGGCATATGTTGATGCAGTTCTTGCAACCCGAGGGGTCGCACTCGTTCGGCTCTATCATGTAGGCGTCCCCCTCGAACGGCTTCTCCACATCGATGGCCTGCACCGGGCACACCTTGCTGCAGAGCCCGCACCAGACGCAATCCTCGCCGACCTCTATCGAGCCCTCTACCTTGGGCTCCCCCACCTCCCTGGGCGCCGACTCCGTGCACTCGACCTCTATCGCCCTCACGGGGCAGATCCTCTCGCAAAGGCCGCAGTAATCGCACTTCTTCTCGTCGACGGTTATCGAAAGCCCCGGCCTGAAGTCAGGGGGCCGAGGATCTGCCCACTCTATTTTTATCGCATCGCAAAGGAGCTCGCAAAGGCCGCAGAAGCAACACTTGTCGACGTGTATGCTTATCCTCCCCTTGGCCCAAGCCTCTCCCTCTCTGAGGTACTTGACGAGGTCCTCCTTCTTCCTGACCGAGACATTGGCCTTTACGGCCTTTTTGGGGCACACCTTCTCGCAAAGCAGGCACGGGATGCACTTGTCCCGCCGCACCTCTATGCGCCCCTTGACCCTCGGGTGCTCGAAGTCCGACGGCACCTCTATCCTCAAGGCCCCTGAGGGACATATGGAGGAGCAGAGCGGGCAGACGACGCACTTGGTCTCGTCGATTATTATGTAGGGGGCCTCGATCCTTCCGGACGCTATTTCCCTAACAGGACCCATGGATATCGCCTTCACGGGGCACACGGCCTCGCAGAGGCCGCAGCCAAAGCACTTGCGGACGTCGTAGACGAGCTTCTTCTCCAAGACCGGGGCCTTCCACTTATAGCTCAGGGCCTCTTCCCCTACCTCGACCTCCATCGCTGGCTTGAAGGACTGCAAGACCTACACCTCAAACTCCGAGCCTATGGGCCCGAGCCCGGTCACCTTCTCCGTAAACGACCTCACAAGCTCGACCACCTTCTTGCCTTCCGATGCAGCCACTCCGTCGATCAGCAGCCTCTCTGGGTTTACGCCGACCTCCTTCAAGAGCTCCTTGAGGGCCCTAACCCTCTCGTTGGCCCTAACCCTCCCGACCCTGTAGTGGCAATCTTGCTCACGGCAGCCCACTATCATCACACCATCGGCCCCCAGCCTAAAGGCCTCTAGGACGTGCTGCGGGGAGACCCTCACGGCGCAGGGGACCCTGATTATCCTGACGTTCGTGGGGTATAGCATCTTGTTTAGGCCTGCGTTGTCGGCCGCGGCGTAGCCGCACCACATACACATGAACGCGACTAGCAAGGGGTACTCGCTCTTCCTCGATAGCAGCGCCCTCAACATGGCCGATATCTGCTCGTCGCTCAAGTAGCCCGAAGGGACTAGTGCCCTCGTCGGGCACGCGGCCGCGCAAGCACCGCACCCCCTGCACGCTATCTCATCGACCTCCACGACCCCCTTGCCGACCTTCAGCGCGCCGAAGGGGCACGCGCGGGCGCAGTTGAAGCACAGCTTGCACTTGGCCCTGTCGATGGTTGGGGCGTGCACTTCGAGCTCGACCTCTCCCTTCCCCAAGAGCTCCGCGACCCTCGATGCCGCTAGGCCGGCTTGGGTCACTGTCTCGGTTATGTCCTTGGGGCCCGAGCAAGCGCCAGCCAGGTAGATCCCCTTAATGAAGGTGTCGGCCGGGTTCAGCTTGAGGTGGTACTCCGAGAGGAACCCGTCCTCGCTCAGAGGCACCCCCAGCATCGAGGCCAAGTCCTTGAGGCCCTCTGGGGACTCCATCCCCACGCTCAAGACCACTAAGTCGAACTCTTCCTCCACGAACTCGCAGCTCAAGGTGTCCTCGTAGAACATCTTCACCCTACCGCTCCTCGCCCTCTTCAGCTCGCCCACCCTCGCCTTGACGAAGTTGATCCCCATGTCCATTGCCCGCCTGTAGGCCTCTTCGGCGAGCTTCCCCGTCGCCCTCACGTCCACGTAGAATATCTTGACGTCGGCGTCGGGGATCATGAGCTTCGTCTGAATGGCCTGCTTTATTGCGTTGTTGCAGCACACCCTGCTACAGTACCTGCGGCCTATCCTGTCGCTCCTGCTACCGACGCACTGTATGAAGGCTATCTTCTTGGGCTCGCTCCCGTCCGATACCCTGACGACCCTTCCCCTCGTGGGCCCCGAGCTGTTCAGGAGCCTCTCGTACTCGGCGCTAGTGATGACGTCTGGCACCTTGCCGTAGCCGTACTCCTCGAGGACCTTGGGGTCAAAGGGCTTGAAGCCCACGGCCACCACTATTGCCCCGACCTTGAGCTTGACGACCTTGTCCTCCTCCTTGAAGTTTATGGCCTTGGGGTCGCAGACCCCGACGCAGCAGTAGCACCCGATGCAGTGCTTCAAGTCTATGTACGGGGCTTGGGGTACGGCCTCGGGGTACGGCTTTACGACCGCCGATCTAAATCCAATGCCGTAGTTGTACTCGTTGGGGAGCTGTATCGGGCAGACATCGAGGCACTTATTGCACCCGTTGCAGAGCTTCTCGTCCACGTACCTGGCCCTCTTCAACACCTCGACCTCGTAGTTGCCCGGGAAGCCCCTCACCGACCTGACCTCGCTCAAGGTCAAGACCTCTATGTTGGGGTGGTTGTACGCCTTGGACAGCTGGGGCCCCAAGACGCATATGCTACAGTCGAGCGTCGGGTACACCTTGTCCCACTTGGCCATGTGTCCCCCGATGAAGCCCTCCCTCTCCACCAAGTAGACCTTGAAGCCCATCTCCGCCAACGAGAGGGCCGCCGTGACTCCGGCGACTCCTCCGCCTATTATCAGGACGGACCGCTCTACGGGCACCTTGACCACCTTGGCTGGCGGAGCGCGCGACACCGCTGCTAAGGCCATCTCTATGAGGTCCATCGCCTTGTTGGTGGCCATCTCGGGGTCATGGTAGTGGACCCACGAGCACTGCTCCCTTACGTTCACTATCTCCACGAAGCCCCTGTTCAAGCCGGCCTCTTCGGCCACCCTCCTAAATAGCTCCCCGTGGAGCGACGGAGTGCAACACGCTATTACGAGCCTATCGGCCTCCTCTTCCCTTATCGCCTCCCTTATCCTCCTAATCCCCTCGTCGCTACAGCAGTGCTCTTGGTCCCTGACGACAATCCCCCCTCTCCCAGAGAAGTGCTTGACAACCTTCTCTACGTCCACCACTCCGGCTATGTTGGTCCCGCACCTGCATACGAAGAGCAAAACCTTCCTCGAGTCCTTGCGGTTCGACGCCTCCTCGCGCTGGAACATCTCAAGCCACTCAGATGAGGGCTAGCAAGCGGCTTAAGACTTCCTCCTCGCTGAGTGCTTCTCTATTGACCACGAAGGGCCTCAGCTGCACTTCGACGCCATCCGTCCTGGTCACGAAGCCTCCCGCCTCGACCCCCAAGACCTTAACCGGCACGGCCACCCTCGAATGCGCCTGAGTCAGGCTCTTCAGTTCAGTGGTGCAACAGACCCTGCCCCTAAGCCTCTTCGAGGCCTCTGCGGGCATTTGGACCAAGACGTCGCTGTTGAGAGCTAAGACGAAGTCCACGGCACCTCGCGAGATCAAGGCTTGTGCGGGCTCCGCAGGCCTCCCCTCCTTGAAGTCGTAGGGGGAGCAGGTCTTCAAGGCCCTCCACACTATCTTTGCCTGCCCGTAGGAGTTAACGTTCTCGGCCATCGGGTTGGCCGAGCACTTGCACTTGGAGCTCAGCTTCTGCGCGAGCTCCAAGACGGCCCTCAGGCCCTCTTCGCACCTCAAGAGTCCTGGGCCCACGAAAAGGGCCACAAAGACCGCCCTCTTGAGGTCCGACGTCAGGAGGGCTAATTGCCTCGCGAGCTCTGGCCCCAGCCGCGGGGCACGCCCATCTAGTAGGTTCATGAGGGCTCTCGCCACTTCGGCATCTGAGCAGAGGCCTATGACCGCCTTGTGCTGGGCTATTTTCATGCTCATCGACTCCCTGACGTCTATCGACGCCACTATTCTGCTCTCCCTGCCCATCTTTGCCACGCTACCCCTAGGCATGACCGCATAGTGGCTCGCGTGCCGCAGGTGGGTGTCCGCCGCGCTGACCCCCCAATAGATCACGAAGTCGGCTTCGTCGAGAATCTCTTCGAGCCTCGAGCCCTTGACCCCCAGCTCCTCCTGGAGAGGCACTAGGGCCCTGCATATCGAGTGCGGAGAGTCGCAGTAGGCACCAAGCTTCTCGGCGATCCTCAGCGCCAGCTCCGTGGTGGCGTTGCTGGAGCACTCTCCCCCGTATATCAAGGGCCTCTTGGCCGACTTCAACATCTCAGCGAGCTGTTCGATTGCCTCATCAACGCCGACCTTGTTGCCATCAACCAAGGCCCCCTCAAGCCTGTTACGCTGAAATCCCTTGAGCCTCGCGTCCCCATGGCTGCAGGCCCCTCTCGTCTTGACTATCGAGGAGCCCTCGACCTCCACGTCCACGTCGTCGCAGAGCAGTGAGCAACCCGTGCACACGACGTTCTCCATCATCGCCCTCACGCCACTATCTTTATCGCACCGCTGTAGCAGACGAGCTCGCACACGTTGCAGTTCATCCTCGAGGGCGGGTAGCGCCTGCACTTCTCGAGGTGCAAGACCTTTATCTTGCCGTCTTCGACGGTCCACAGAGCATCAGGGCTCTTGGGGTTGCGTCCTGTGGCCGACTTGGGGTCTAGGATCACGTTCTCGGGGCACGCCACGATGCAGTTGCCGCAGCCTATGCACTTATCGGGGTCGATCTGGATCAGGGTCTCCGCGGCCGAGAGTATGGGCGCCAAGAGCTCTTTGAGCTTCGCGAGCTTATCGGAGTACTTGGGGTCGCCGACGAGCGGGGGGCAGTCCTCTATCTTGGCCTCTCTCCTAATGAGCTTGACGGCGAAGCCCATGCACGTGGTCCCGCACTTCTTGCAATTGGTCCCGGGCAGGAGCTTGTAGACTTGGAGGGGCGAGATCCTAGTGGACAAGCTTCATCCCCGCGCCCTGAAAGCAGTGGGCGAACAGTTAAGCGTTTGTCGAGGTTTAAGGGTTCTGAAAAAGGAGCTCAATTACTTAGAGCGGGCGACCTTGCCCTTCTTCTCCCTCGCCTCGCTACTCTGCAACCTCTTCATCACCTCCACAAAGTCTTGGTTCAAGGCCTCCAAGACCCTCTTGTATATGACGTTGAGGACCTCTTGAATGCCCCTCTTGACCATCTCAGGCTCGACGGCCTCGTACTTGTAGTAGTAACCTCCCCTCTCGATTATACAGGGCCTCCTAACCAAGAGGCCCATGTTCGTGAGCTTAACAGCTATCCTGTAGGCAGTCGGCTTGCTCTTGCTGAACACCTTGGCTATCTCTTCGACGGTCATGGGGTTCTTCAGCAACATGAAGTAGACCCTGAGCTCGTCCCTGCTCAAGCCTAACAGGCATCGCATGGCATCTTCGACGTCTATCTTGTCCGCGAGGGCCTTTACTCTGAGGGTCCTCAGGCCTTCGAAACAAGCTCGCCCAAAAAGTGCTTTGTCTTAGCCTATGCTTATAAGCTTAATCGAGGTCGTGGCCTATGTTCATTGCTTGAGCTCGCGCTTGTGGAGGTAATACTCGTACCCCTCGATTAATGCTTGCATGCTTGCCTCGAGTATGTTGGCCGAGGACCCAGCGGTCATCCAGCACTCGCCATCGCCCTTGAACTCTATGAGCACTCTGACCACGGAGGCCGTCCCCTCGCTCCTCCCGACTATTGACACCCTGTAGTTTACCAAGCTTACGCGTTCTAGATGAGGGTACTCGGGCTTCAACGCCCTCGTTAGGGCTAGGTCCTGCGCGTGCACAGGGCCCACCCCCTCGGCCACGCTCGTGACTATCTTGTCCTTGACCTTGAGCTTCACGGTGCAGACGGACCTCAGGCCTTCCTCGCCAGTCCCGCTCGTCACAGCCCACGACAGCACCTCGAAGTGGGGCCTGTACGCGTCCATTGCCTTCAAAAGCAACAAGTACAAGGAGCCGTCGGCCTCTTCAAACATCTTGCCGGAGGCCTCGAGCTCCTTCACCATCCTCAGGGCCTTGAGCACCACGGCGTCATCCTTCTTGAGGCTCAGGCCTAGCTTCGTGGCCTTGTAGACTA
The DNA here is from genome assembly GCA_964586135.1 of uncultured Nitrososphaerota archaeon. Lineage (GTDB taxonomy): Archaea > Thermoproteota > Methanomethylicia > Nezhaarchaeales > WYZ-LMO8 > WYZ-LMO8. The sequence goes on along the minus strand of CAZPGS010000020.1, from coordinate 3,320 downwards.
TGGCCGACCTGCCAGCGATTTCGGAGACGGCTATGAACCTGTCGTTGCCCACGATCTCTGGGTCTATGTGCTCGTAGGCCCTCGAGACCTTCATCACTCCATCGCTGTGGGTCCCCGCCTTGTGGGCGAAAGCGTACTGCCCAGTATAGGGCTGATACGGGTTGGGCTTCACGCCGATCAAGTCGTAGACGAACAGAGATAGGCCTCTCAAGCCCCTGAGACCGTTAGAGCTCGAGCTCAGGGCCCTATAGCCCATCTTGACCTCCAAGGCTGGTATTATTTGGCAGAGGTCCGCATTCCCACACCTCTCCCCAATGCCGTTGATCGTCCCTTGGACGTGGACGGCCCCCGCCACCACGGCCATCAGGCTGTTGGCCACTGCCAAGCCGGAGTCGTTGTGGCAGTGCACTCCCACGCAATCCCCGAACCTCTTGCACATCCTCTTGGTTATCTCGTAGAACTCGTGGGTTAGAGCGCCCCCGTTGGTGTCGCAGAGGACTATCCTATCAGCCCCTGCCTCTCGGGCGACCTCGAGGACCCTCACCGCGTACTCAGGATCGTCCTTGTAGCCGTCGTAGAAGTGCTCGGCGTCGAATATCACCCTCATCCCGTGGCTCTTCAGATAGCTTATCGAGTCGTAGATCATGTCCAGGTTCTCTTCGGGCTTGACCCTCAAGACCCTCTTGACGTGGAGTATCCAAGACTTGCCGACGAGCGTCGCGTAGTCCACGTCGGACTTGACTATGGCGTTAAGGTTCCCGTCCTCCTCAGGCCTGACGCCCTTCTTCCTCGTGCTCCCGAAGGCCACGATCTTCGCTTGCCTCAGGTGGTAGTCCTTTATGGCCTTGAAGTACTCCTCGTCCTGGGGATTAGAAAAGGGCCACCCGCCTTCGATGAAGGGGATCCCAAATTCGTCGAGCCTTAACGTGAGGCTTATCTTGTCTTGAAGCGAGAACTTTACATTCATCCCTTGTGCTCCATCTCTGAGAGTGGTGTCGTAGATCTCAATATACCTCGATTTGGCGATCACCCATATCCTAAGCCCCGCGGGTCTACCACTCCCTCGAAGAGGGCTAATAAGCCTTCCGCCCCACGGGTTAGGCCCCTCTTCTAACAACATCTACAGGGCTCTTGAGGCCGTGCATCAACTCAATCGCCACGTAGTTTTGCAGGCGACCAAGAGCTCGCTGTTTATGGCGAGGAGCGGCCGGTCCTTTTGCGAGCAAATTGGTGGTCAGCGACGAAGCGCTATGAAAGCGGGGAGGCCTCGTGCTGACGGGGCATCGATGGAGGCGCAAGAATTTTTAGCCTTGTCCCCCTCACTTTTTAGCGCTTAAAGCCACGTGGAAGACGAGTCCGTGTGATTGAAGGGGCTTGAATCGAGCGCTATGTCTCTGCGCCTGGTCAAGGTGAAGGAGAAGATTAGGTCGCTAAAGCGAAATTTGAGCGACTTCGAGAGGATGCTGAGGATAAGCGGAGCGCTCGAGATATGCAGGAGGTACTTCGTTATGAACATGTTCGACGGCGCTTTGGCGGCTCTCGGAGTGATAATGGGCATGTGGGTCTCCGGCATCGCCGATTCGAGCGCCGTCGTCAAGACGACCCTCTCAGCGGGGTTGGCCATGTTCATCTCGGGCGCGTCGGGGGCTTATCTGACTGAGAAGGCGGAGAGGGAGAGGAGGCTTCGGGAACTAGAAGAGGCCATGTTCCAGGACATGAAGGGCACCATATACGAGAGGTCCTCGAGGCTCGCCGTCTTAGTCGTCTCAATGATCGACGGGATCTCCCCGCTAATGGCCTGCGCGATACTAATGACTCCTTTCGCCCTCTCTCGCGCCCTCGCGACGGGCTTCGCCACCGTGGCCCTAGCCTCGCTCATCATCGGCACGGCCATGTTGAGCACCTTGGGCTACTTCTTGAGCAGGATAGCTGGCAAGAAGCCCCTCGAGTACATGGCGTTCATGGCCCTCACGGGAATAGCCTCAGCAATAGTTATAGTCTTGTTGGGGCTACACACTTAGTGTCCGGGTGTGCACCGTCTTGTCCGTGGTGATAAGGAAGCTCTTGATAGACGCGCTGAAGCCGAGGGAAATACCAATAACGGAGCTCTCTAAGGCCATATGCTCGGCCAAGGGCGTTAAGGAGGTGGACGTCGTCGTCACTGAGGTGGACGTCAAGACCGAGACCGTCAAGATAACCATAATCGGCCAGAACATAGACTTCGACGAGGTGGCTAAAATAATTGCCCAGAACAGCGTGGCCATAAGGAGCATAGACCAGGTCGTCGTCCGCAGGACTAGAAGGGTCGTTTAGCGGATCGCCCTCTTCTCCACGTACAGGTCGGCGCATATGTAGGTCTTAGAGGGGGCCACGGACCTTATCTCCCTGACGCCCTCCATCCTCCACCCAGACCCTTCGCAGTCGAGGATCGGCGAAATCCTCTCTAGCACGTACTTGCGGAGGTCCTTAACGCGATGGGCCACGTCGTAGTAGTGGATAATGCCCCGGGCCTTCAGTGACTCGACGGCCTTGGCCAAGTAGTTTATGGCGTGCTCAGGAGAGGGCATCAGCACTCTGTCGGCCACGCCCTTGAGGTTGTAGAGGTCTATGACCTCCGCGGCGTCGCCCAAAAGCGGCACCACCTTGTCCTCCACCCTGTTTAGCTTCACGTTCTCGACCATGAGCCTATAGGCCTCGGGGTTCACGTCTATCGAGTAGACCTTGACGTCGGGGACTTTCTTCGCTATGACTATTGAGAAGGGCCCGACGCCCGCGAACATGTTGATCACTACCTCGCCGGGCCTGACCAAGTTAGCTACCCTAGCTCTCTCGTATTGGAGCCTAGAGGAAAAGAAGGCCCTCGATATGTCGACCTTGAAGACGCAGCCGCTCTCTCTGTGCAAAGTCTCGAGCCCTCCAAAGCCGGCCAAGACCTCATACGCGTGGACCCTCTCGAGGTCCCTCGCTGGCGACGCCCTCCTGACAACTAGCCTTATGCGGGGCCTTAGACGGCTGAGGAGGGCCCTCGCTATCTCGAACCCGTACTCATCGAGCTCCCTGGGCAGGTTGAGAATCGCTATGTCCCCTACGACCTCGAAACCCCTAGGCACGAATCTCAGCAGGTCGGGCGGCACGACCCCTCTCGCTAGCTCCTTCAGCAGACCTCCTCTAGCCATGACCGACGCTCTCGGCTTTGACCGGATAGGGGATGCTGAGGGCCTTCTCGACCACGGGCCTGTGGATGCTGTTGTAGCTGCAGAAGGGCCTTATCGTGCCGTCTGGCAGGGCGTAGTGGATGCAGCATCTCTCGACCCTCTCGA
>CAZPGS010000019.1:0-14557 GCA_964586135.1 uncultured Nitrososphaerota archaeon | reverse complement strand
TAGGGGAGGAGACCATAGAGCCGGCGTTGAGGGCGATAAGGGCGGCCGCCTGCGCCTTGCTCTTGGCCGAGAGGCCCGTCATATCCGTGAACGGCAACGCGGCGGCCTTGGCCGGGGAGTGGATAATCAAGCTGGCAGAGGTAGTAAACGCGAAGATAGAAGTGAACCTGTTTTACAGGGCCAAGGAGAGGGAAAGGGCGATAGACTCATTGCTGAAGAGCTTGGGCGCTAAGGAGGTGCTGGGGGTCGACGAGAGGTTCCAAACGACGATACCCGAGCTGATGAGCGAGAGGAGGAGGGTCGATTCTCGAGGCATTCTGATAGCCGACGTGGTCTTGGTCCCGCTAGAAGACGGCGACAGGACCGAGGCCCTCAGGAGGATGGGCAAGACGGTCATAGCCATAGACCTGAACCCGCTGTCGAGGACCGCTCGAGCAGCTTCGATAACCATAGTCGACAACATAATCAGGGCGATGCCTAAGTTAGTGGAAGAGGCCTCTAAGCTGAAGCAAATGCCTAGGGACGAGTTGCGCTCTATCTTGTCAAGCTACGACAACAACGTCGTGTTATCCGACGTGCTGGAGTACATGGCCAACAGGCTCAGGAAGTTGGCTCAAGAAGCCCTTAAGGCTTAACCAAGGTATTGACTCTTGGTCCGGCAACCAGTGAGGCGGTCCCTCGACCTAGCCCTCCCTAACCCTCTTGATCCAGCCCTCGAGCTCTTCGGCCTTTAAGTCCTCAACGCCGTCGACCAAATCCGCGCCCCGGGCCGTCAATCTGGCCATGGGCCTCTGATACAGCCTTGAGGCCCACGAGAGGAGCCTCTTGGCTATCACGAACTTGGATCGCTTAAACGGCCAAGCGACAACATCCCCTCTGAGCCAAGGCTTCGAGTGCCTCCCGACAACGGTCGAGAAGTCCATGCCCACCATCAAGACGGCTTTGCACTCGAGCTCCATGCACATGAACACAGCCCTATCTCCATCCGTAAACCCGCCGAAGTTGTAGAGACAACCGATGGGCCTCACCTGAGTGGTGCCGAGCAATCTATCGCCGAATTTCTGTATATGCGCTCTCAACGCTGGTATGTTGTCTCCGTGAGCGTGAACGACTACGTGAGAGCCCCTCCGCCAACCCTCGTATATATCGTCTAAATCGCCATCGAGATCTGTGACTATGATGTCGGGGGTTACCCCGAGTTCGAGGACCCTGCTAGAAGCCCCATCGGCGACCACCACCGCGTCGACCTTATCAAACACCTCGCCGAGATCGCTCTCGATCGACGGCCCCGCTCCTACGACTAAAACCAGCTTTCCCTCTACGATCTTCCTTAGCTCGCCAGCGTCAGTCGCCCTATCTCTTATCAGCGCGTCTAGGACGCGGGAGGCCTCGTAGTCTTCCGACACGCTGAGCCCCAAGGCGCTTACTATCCACATGTACCACGGCTCCCACAGGCTCCAGTCCAATGAAGGGGCACCTCTATATTACCAAGCACCTGAACTCGCCGATAGTCCCTCGTTGCTTGGCCACCAAGTCGTGCTTGTGAATGCTCTCCTCGCTCTTGACGTGGCATTCAAAGGACGTCGAGTCGGGGAAGTCCCAAAGTTCCTCCACGACTCCCTGGATCATGGAGCGGATGACGTCTTCGGCAAACTTGGGGTTCGACACGGCCCTGCATATTATCTCCCCCTCGTCGCTCCTCTTCAGCAAGCCGTACGTCGGGGAGCTCATGGACCTCTCAATTACCTTCACCAGCCTCATAGCGTCTAGCTCGTATCCGTGGGGCACCTCAATCATTATGGTACCCGTAACCCTCTGCACATGGGTCGCGAGCGGTAGTTGGTCGGTCAAAGGCCCTTCGAGAAAATGCTTTACCTTCTCCTTAACGTACTCTAAGGCACAGGGGCACGCGGTCATCCCCTTGACCGAGACCCCAACGGCCTTCTTAGTCTCTATGCCGCTCCTGGCCCTGTGAGCCCATGCCTTCCCTATCATCGTGCAGGGCTCAAAGCTCATCGACCCCGAATCCTCAATGCGGCTTTCGAAGACCAGCTCCCCCTTAGCTCTGACGTAAGACCTAGAGGCGTACTCGTGCCTTTCGAGGAGCTTGACGGCGATCTTCTCGCATATCTCCTCGAGCTTCCCGCTCTTCATCGCGAAGTGAGAAATGACCTCAGCAACCACCTCGTAGTGGCGAGAGGCGTGGATGCCCTTCATCGTCGAGGGCAGGTTTATGTAAGCGTCAAAGACCGGCAGGGTGAAGTGGGGCCTTTCTCCGAATTTCACGAAGGCCACGGGCATCTTCACGCCTTTGACTCCGACGAACTGTAGCGGGATTGAGAACGATGGCCTTTTTTTGTGGATGTCCTCCATCCAGACCACTTCCAATATCGTTGAGAGGTAGTGAGCGGGCGTAGGCTAATTATTTCTTTCCCCTCGCCCAGACATGACCTGTATGGCGCGCGGCGAGAGCCCCTTGAACGTAACCAAGTTTGTCGACCTCAGCGTAGGTGGCCTCTACGAGGTGATAGCGTCGACCTTGGACCTCCACGGCAGACCGCATGCCGCCCCCATGGGCGCCCTCTTCTCGAGTTACCGCTCTTTCGTCATGCGCTCTTTTGGCGAGACCGCGACACTTAGGAACTTGAGGGCGAACAAACGGGGGGCTCTAAACGTGGTAGAGGACGTCGAGGTCTTCTTCGACTGCGTATTCAAACCGGGCAAGATGTCGTTTAGGTGGTTCGACGGCGTCCCCGTGCTAAGGAAGGCCCGCGCGTGGCTGGTCTTCGAGCTCAGAGAGGTGGTCGATAGGGGCCAGTACTACGAGGTGCACTGCTCCATAGTCAACGCGAAGGCCGTTAAGGCGAGGCCGAGGCCCATATGCAGAGCTGAGGCCTCACTCCTCGAAGCCCTAATCCATTACACCAGGCTTAGACATTACATGGCCGTAGGCCGAGGGGCAGAGGTCCGCGAGCTGAGGAGGCTCATAGACCACCACCTCTCGATCGCGGAGCGAACCGGGTGGCCCAAGCTCAAGCGCATCGCCAAGGGCTTGAGGAAGGAGGCCTCGTCCTCGGGTACGCCGTAGGGCTGTGCTCTCGAACTGCCTCAAAGGCGCCTCGCGTAGAGGACCTTCGGGCCGCCGTCGTGTATGCCGCACACGATCAACCTGGCCCCTCCAAGCCTTTCCTTTACCAATCTCGAGAGCTCATCGACGAGCCCCTCTTTGACCAAGGCGTAGAAGACCCCCTTCTTCACTGAGGCCCCTAAAGCGCCCTTCTCAACGACCTCCTCAGCCGCCCTTCTCACGTCCTCGTCCATGAAGCCCACCCCCTCCGCGAATGCCTTGGCCTCTCTCATCAATACCTCGATGCTCGGCCTCTTCAGCAACCTCGCCAAGGCCAAGCTCCCATACTTGTTTATCGCCTCCCTCTTCTTCGTCAGCACCTCCCTCGTTGGGACCTCCTTTAGAATCGCGGTTATTAGACGTAAGTCGGGCTCGTGCAGGAGCTTATCGACGACCCCTATGCCCGGAGCGCCCTCCTTGACCCTCACCTCGACCCCGCCGTGTATCTGGGCTATGACGTCGCCCAGGCCGGTCATGTGCTCCACCTCGACGACGTGGGCCACGGCCCCCGCCTGAGAAAGGGTCATGACGTTGCCTAGGGCGACGGAGGTTGCCATCGCCGCCCCCAAGGCCGTGGCGCCGCTGACCCCGTACCCGACACCCATCGGCACCGGCTCGTCGTGCTCCAGCTCGACGCGGGCCCTAACCCCCAAGCCATGCAACATGCGCTCCACCACGTCCCTTGAGACGTCGTTGCCTCCCGAGACCTCGACGTCGCTCGACCTCCTCAGCCTGACAACGGTCTTCACCCCCACGTCGAGGTTGAAGCCGGCCCCCCTCGAGCCGGTCTCAAGGGGGTTGTCGTGCTCCCTAATTTCGAAGAAGCACGTGATGTGACAGGGGACCCACGCGCAGACCTCCACATCCCTCTCTAGTCGAGACCTCAACAACCACCACCCTTTGGGATCAAGTCTTTAACCGCTCTTCAAGTCCTTGCGTCGTGAATATTGCGCGACCTTTTCTTTTGCTTAACAAAACACATCCTTACTCCAAGGCTAAAAATCATACTCCGCTCTAATCTCTTAAATTCAATTCGCTACAAGGGCTTGACGATCTGCTCGACGAGTGGCGTCATCGTTAATAAGGCGAGAAAATGTGGGCGTTGCCCTAAGTGCTTGACATATCACGCCATCCCTTTCGTAGCCTTGCTTGGCGTAGTACTCCTTGACGCCCAAGGCCCACAGCACTAATATCTTTCTCGCGTCGTATTCCTCCTTAGCTATCCTCTCGGCCAACTCTAGACAAGCCTTCAGGAATGCCTCGTCATGGCCTTGGAGTTGCGCTCCAAGCCCTTTCATGGGAGCCATCAGAACTCTGCCCGAGCCCAGTTATTAGCTCTCGCCCATCAAGGTCGTCAATCGTTCATGCAGCGCGCGTTAAAAAATGCTCATTAGCAGAAGTCTTTTAATAGCCGAAGAAGCGTAGCATCTGAAGCGTAGGCGGAGATGCGCAGAGAAGCAAGGCTCTGGATAGAAGCGGCTAAGGAGGACCTCTTTGACGCTAGCGAAGCTTTGCGTAGAGGTAGGTGGTTCAGGGTTGCCTTCTTCTCCCAGCAAGCCGTGGAGAAGGCGTTAAAGGCGCTCTTCTTCGTGGTTCGTAGGGAGGAACCTCCTCACGTGCACACGGTGACGGAGCTCTACAGGTCCCTCAAGGAGGCTGGCTTTGTCCTTCCACGAGAGCTCGAAGAGCAGCTGTACATGTTGAACAAGTACTACACAGTCACGAGATATCCAGACGCCGCGAACGGCCTTCCAAGTGAGGCGGTGGACAAAATCGAGGCGGAGAGGGCCTACGGCCTCGCCGTCGAGGTGGTGAGGATCGTTGAAGACCATCTCGCGAGAAGTCGTGGAAGCGGTTAGGAAGCTGGTCAAGGAGCTATCAGAGGGCGAGGGGATAGTCGTCGAGAAGGTGTACCTATTCGGGAGCTACGCTAAGGGCTCTTGGATCAAGACCAGTGACGTGGACTTGGTGATAGTGTCGCGAGGCTTTGAGGGCTTGCCCTTCCTCAAGAGGCTCGACATCGTGAACAGGGCGCAGTGGAGAGCAGGGATACGGCCCTTCATAGAGGCTATACCTCTGACCCCCGACGAGCTCAGAGAGAGGATGGAGAGGAGTGCAGTGTTGCGGGATGCCTCAAAGTACTGGGTCGAGATAACGCTCGATGACTTGGCCGCATCGTCGTCGAGCCAGAGGGCCTCGTCATAAATACCTAGCTATCAATTCGCTTGCTACCTCGAGGACGTCGGACTTACTCTTCGCCGTCGTTCTCGAGAGGACCTCGCAAACCTCCTCGACGACCTCCTCTCTCGCCCTCCGTCTGTCTATGAGGCCTCCGACGAGCCACAGTATCGAGTCTAGGTGCAACGGAGGTATCCCGCTCTTCTTGGCTACGGAGCTCCAAGCCCCTTGAGCGACTCTCGGCCTGCTCATCACGGCTTCGATGACGTCGCTCCACTTCCTCGGGCCTGCTCCTTCGACGTCGATCACTCCAGAAGTCCAAGACAGCTTGGCGACCCTCGAGTCTATCGGAATCGGTATGCTGAACGGAGCTATGAGGGCTCTTCCGTAACGCGCCCTGTACGCGTAGCAGATCATCTTGAGCGAGAGGACTATGGTCTTCGAGCTCCACCTAGACTTCAAGCTTAGCGCTAGGGCCTCAGCGAACTTGCGCAGGTTCCTCGTTTGCTTTGCGATGTCGTCGGGTTCCAGCACCTTCGCCGTTGACGCCCTCAGGAGCCTAGAGGTCTTAGACGCTCTTAGGGCCACGTTTATCTTAGACGTAGATAGAAAGCCGAGCACGAGCTTTACTGCTTCGACCAAGCTCTTGGGCTCGCTGGCCTTAGAGACATATAGAGCGAATTCGTTCCAGTAGTCCTCGCCCCTCCCGCTAAGCCTGTAGCTTATGATGCTGTTGAGCACTATGAGCGTCAGGGCCGGCCCTAAGCCCATCCTGCTCGTAATGAGCTTTACGGCTTGAAACTGAGGATCGACTTCCTCTATCTTCAATGCGCCCTCTAGTCCCAGCGAGCTCAGCTTCTCGGCCACGATCGAGATCCTCTCCTCGTTCTGCCTCAGCAGGGCCAAGACCTCGACACCTTGGCCGGACAACGCCCTGGCTGATTGCTTTAAGTCCAAACCACGCGATCGGCCTAAAAAGTTGTCAATAGCTCTTCGACTACACAGCGGCTTGGTCGGGCTCGTCTATGAGGCCGAGAGCCGCCAGCGCTCCTATGCAACCCCTCTCGCCAGTAACGGGTCTTATAGTTACGCGGGCACTAGAAGCGACCTCATGGGCGCATTCGAGGCTCACCATCCCTCTCTTCGCCCTCTCGGTGAAGTCCCTGAGCTCCCGTGGCATCATCACGCAGACCTTGTAGGCTATCCCCGTATGCGGGGACAACGTCCTCTCCCTCAACGCCTCCTCTACGTAACTTAAGCAATCGCTGAGCTTACGGGGCTCTACGGCCAGTACTAAGCCCGACGACACGCAATTAGACGTCTTGTGCGGGTTCCCCTTGTAGAGCTGGGTTAGCGTCAGCGACACGTAGTCCGCCAACCCTCTCCTCTCTACCTCGAGGGCTATGTTGTTGACTAAGCACCAAGTCGCGCCCTCCTCTTTGGTGTCGGTGTCGTCGACGCCTACGCAGAGCTTGTACTTCAAGGGTAGCGTTATCACGCTCTTGCCGACCTTGGCCCCTCCGCCCATTTCCAATATCTCGATCTCGTCTACGCCTTCCGCAAGGCCCCTGCAAAGCGCGCCGACTCCGGCCCCGGCGACGCCCCTGTAGGCTATCTTGACCCTGTCGCCTTCAATCCAAGCGGCCTCTATGCACGCCACTCCGTCGCCTTCACGGCGCTCGCTCAGCCTGACAACGTATATGTTCCTGTTGCCCTCCCTCCTCGCCCTTACCACCAAGGGGCTGCTCCTAGCCACGTTGAAGGTCATCCACGCGGCGTTGCCGAAGCAGGGTCCTCCGTACACCTCGTGGAGCTCCACGAACTCTCTCGACTCATCTGTCATCGCGATGAGCTTCTCGAATGGAGTTATCCAGGGCTTGCCCTTGACCAGCTCTGCGAGCTCCTCCCTTCTCAGCCTCATCTCCACCACTCTGCCGCTTGCGCGTTCAACGCGCAAGCCCCACACGAGGCGTTACGAAGAATAAGGATCGCACCCCTCACATCAAGGTTTTGGAAAGAGCTTCTTCGGACTAGGCGGCGCTTCGTCGACCTCTACCTTCACCTCGACCAGCACCGGTACCTCGACTAAGCTTAGGCCGCGCAACTCCCCCTCGCGGTCCACCCTTAAGTACCTCATCCCCACAGCTTCCGCCACTTTCTGGAAGCTCTTGAAGCCCAGCTCGACGTCGCTCGCCGTGCCGTAGTCCCTTAGCTGCTTGCTCCTCACCATTCCGTAGGACTCGTTGTTAAAGACAGCCACTACGATCGGCAACCTCATAGCCGATATCGCGTGGAGGGCGGGTAAGTTCATTATGGCCCCGCCGTCGCCCGTTATCGATAGGACTCGATGCTCGGGCCTCGCCAACTGCGCTCCTATAGCGGCCGGTATAGAGAAGCCCATGGTCGCGAGCCCCCCCGGATATAGGACTGGCCCCTGCCATCCGTGCTTAAGGGCCTCGAGCGCCCACATGGTCGATTGGCCCATGTCGAGGGTTATGACGGAGCACCGACTCAACGCCATAAGCTCCCTGATGACCTTGAAGGTCTTGGAGTCGTATAAGGGCTCCTCTTTACGCGCGACCCAAAAGCCCTTCTTCCCGCCACGATAGCTCTTGTGCAGGGCCTCTACGAAGTCTTCGCACCTCGACCTGATCCTCAGAGTCGCCCTCTCGCTGAAGGGGCCCTCCACCAAGACCTGAGCCACGATGGAGCCCTCGCTCATCCCGTACGCCATCGTCGCCTCAGAGAGCCTCGCCCCGAGGGCCAGGAGGAAGTCGCACTCTTGAAGTGCGTCGTTCGCAGCCCTGAAGCCCCTGATGCCGCAGAAGCCCACGCTCACTGAGGGCTTCGGCCAGGCCGCGCACCAGCCCATTAAGGTGTACGCCACTGGTATGCTGTACGCTTCAGCGAACTCGGCCACGGCCTCGTGGGCGCCCACGCAACCATTGCCGACTAGTATTAAGGGCCTCTTGGAGGCCTCGAGTAGCTTGGCGACCTCGCCTACCTCCTTCTCGAGCCCCTCGGTGCTCGCTCGAGGCTCCATTCGCTTAGGTAGCTCGCCCAGCTCCACTTCCCTCTCTTGGACGTCTAGCGGGAAGTCCAAGAAGACGGGCCCCTTAGGGGCTTGGGCGGAGCTCTCGGCCACGTCTAGGGCTTGGACGATCCCCTCCCCGCGGTCCACGTAGACCGAGCCCTTGCAGAGCGGCTCGAAGACCTTCATCAAGTCGACCTCCTCTACTGCCAATGAGCCCCTGGAGCGCGTCGGCACGTCGCCAGTTATCACCACCATGGGCACATGGTCCCTAAAGGCAGTGGCCACGGGGAGCGCGGCGTTAAGGGCGCCTGGCCCGGCTGAGACGACCAGACCCGCTGGCCTGCCCGACACTCTGGCGTAACCGTCGGCCGCGTGCCCAGCGCACCTCTCATCGGGTATCATGATCTTGCGAGCGCCGACCCTCTTCAGCGATATGCTGAGGGGTATCGCGAAGCGGCCGGGTACCGTGAAGTAAGCGTCTACCCTCAGCCTCCTCACTAGGGCCTCAGCGCCAATCAACGCCCCTTGACCTCCAAGACCTTGAGGGCCACCTCTCTGACGTCCTCCAAGTCCAGAGGGCCCTTGACCCTCTCGAGCCTCTTAACCTCTTCGAGCACCTCTTGAGCCAGCTCGCTGGACAAGTCCAAGCCTGCACTCCTCAGGGCGTACGATATCGCCTTGATGCCGCTGTGCTTGCCGAACTTTATGACCCTCTCTCGCCCCACGATGCGCGGGCTGTACGCCTCGTAGGTGAATGGGTTCTCGAGGACCGCCGCCACGTGTATCCCGGATTTGTGCGTGAAGGCATGGAGCCCGACCACGGGCTTGAGGGGCCACGGACTGAGCTTGCTCAGTTCAGCCACCCTTCGAGAGAGCTTGCCCAGCTTCTTGAAGTCTATGCCGGGATCTACGCCGTAGAGGCAATAGAGCGCTAAGGCGACCTCCTCGAGCGGAGCATTGCCGCACCGCTCGCCAAGCCCATTGACAGATACAGAAAGGGCCATCGCCCCGGCCTCGTACGCCGTTAAGGTATTGGCCGTGGCCAGCCCGAGGTCGTTGTGGCAGTGAACGGCTATCGGTTTGCTCAAGGACTTAGAGAGCTCACCTATCAAGAACTTCATCCCCGAAGGAGTTATGCACCCGACGGTGTCCGCTACGCCTACTCTGTCTGCTCCGTGCTCTATTGCAGAGCTGTAGAACTTCAACAGCCTTTCGAGAGGCGTTCTAGTAGCGTCCTCGCAGGTGAACTGCACGAACACCTCGTGAGACTTCGCGTACTCTATGACGTCTGAGACGCACTTCAGCAGGCTCTCGGCGCTAATCTTGAGCTTCCACTTCAAGTGTATGTCAGATGGGGGCGCGAAAACTATGACCCCGTCTACGTCGCACTTGAGAGCCAAGTCGACGTCGGACTTCAGGGCCCTGCAGAGGCACAAGACCTTCGACCTTGAAACAGCCTTGGAGACAGCCCTCACGGCCTCCTCTTCGTCCTTGGAGATCGCTGGGAAGCCAGCCTCTATCTCCTCTACTCCGCACTCCTCGAGCAGGAGGGCTATCTCGACCTTGTCTTCGGCGTTGAAGGACACCCCTGGAGTTTGTTCACCGTCTCTCAGCGTGGTATCGTAAAGTATCGGCTTCCTATCGTACTTGGCGTTGTAAAGGCTCGTGGCGACCCCCCTAATCTCCACGTCCTTGAAGAGCTCCTCGACCCCCCTCAATTGGTTGACCATTAGCAATCCGCTAGTCCAAAGCCACTATTCACTAAAAAGCTTGCCCCACGGAAGGAACCAACGAGCAAGGTCATTATGGCGAACCCCATCATCTCGATACGAAGCCGAAGTCCAGTTCCTCGTCTTGAACGTAGCTCTTGCCGAGTTTGAGGGCTAGCTCGGCCTTGTAGAGCTCCCTGCCTATGTAGGTTGCATGGCTCAAGGTCGACACGAGCCCCCTCGCTATCAGTTCATCGCACACCTCCTCGGCACTCGAGCCCTCGATAACGCACGTAGCCTTGCCAGCCTTGAAGTGTGAGACCGCTATCACCCCCCTGCTCCTGTCTATCGCCACTTTGACGTAGCCAGCAGGGTCGTGGGCTTGAGCCCTTCGGCTCGAGACCCTCACCACCTCGCAATCCTCTGCGACTCTCAGCGGAATGGTTAAGTCCCTCTTCTCCTTTAGGCTTAAGAGGCTCAAGCTGAGGTCCTTCATAGGTCTCCCCTCTCTTTTAGATAGCTTGGCCATCTTCGCCGCGATGCACAGCTCCCTCACGCAGACTTTAGTCTTGTTACTGGCCTCAGTCGTCAGTAGTAACGATATGTCGAGCTCAGCCGCTATGGCGGCCATAAGTCCATTGACACCTGGGCTATCTGCGTCCATTAGCTCGGTGACGTTCCCAACCCCCATAAGCATCGGCATGTCGGGGTGCCTCTTGGCGAATACGTAGTACGCTACTAGGGACTCAAAAAGGCTTGGTTGCAGAGGAGGGCTGAGTATGGGGTCAGCTATCACCTTCTTGAACCCCATGCTCCGAGCAACGTCGACGGCCTTTTCAAGAGACTTAACCCTCTCGTCTACGCTCGATGGGTAGTAACCCCTCTTGACGTCTGTTGGTATCACGACGATGGCTACGTCGCGGGGCAGGTCTTCTAGGTCTTCCAAAGTCCCTTTGTCCACGCTTATGACAAGGTCAGCCCCGGCCTCGACGGCAGCTATTATCTCACTGGGATCCGTAGAATCTATGCTCACGGGTCCCTCGATCTCCCTCTTAACTGCTTTTACCAGCGCGCTAGCTATCTCAGGCCTGCTCTCCCCGGCCACCATGCCCACGTCTATTATGTCGGCTCCATAACTCTTGTATCTGCGGGCCTCATTCACTGCCGCGTTGACGCCCTTGATCGAGGCAAAGGTGACTTCGGCGACTACCCTCAAGGATCCCTTGGCTATTGGCACTCCAGCCACGTCGAAGAGGGCCTTACTGGCCAGCTCATCCTCTATGGCGCTTAGGGTCCTCTGATCCTCGGCCTCCCTGTTCACCCTCAAGACCTTGCAAGCCGGATCTACTTTTGACAGCTCGACCTTGCTCAACATCGAGAGCACGTGAGGTAGGTCAGCTGCGTGAATAGGCCCCTTAAAGGTCGGCACCCCTACTTCCCTCTCTATCACCGAGACATCTCCGCTGATGAGCCCTGGGACCAATATTAAGTCGAAGCCCCCGACCCCCTTCTCCTTTAACTTCTTGGCTATCTCTCGAGAGGGTATTAGGGCCGCAACTTCATGGGGCATCACATAGACCTCGAAGTCCACGCCGGATCTCGAGGCGTACTCCTCGACGATCTTGGAAGCGGCTCTGCCAGTCACCAATAAGACCCTCAAGTCCCCTCGAGATATCGAGGGTGGACGTCGATTAAAGCTTCCCTCGAGTCATCGATGGAGGGCTCAGCACGTGCAAATGTCATCACTCCTCAGAACCGTGGAGGTTCATCACAGACCTCGGAGCCGCCGAGGAGTGAGCTTTAAATCCTCGCCTTCAGCTTTTCCCGGAGCTGGACGACTATGTCGAAGGACGTAGAGGCCCCGAGGCCCATAGTCCAAGCCCCTCTCCGCAAGGAGCTCCCAATAAAATTGCGCTCGGGCAGGGGCTTTAGCATACCGGAGCTCAAAGCTGTAGGGCTCGACGTAAAGAGAGCTAGGAAGCTGGGCTTGAGGGTCGACGAGCGCAGAGACAGCTGCCATGAAGAAAACGTGAAGGCGCTAGAGGAGTTCCTGACGAAAGCTTCTAAACCTCAAAGAGCCCATGAGGTAGTGCAGTCTTAGTGTCTTCTCTACCACAAGCCCCTTGTGCCGACGCCAAGACTGCCAAGCTCTATGCCCTCTCTTGCTGTCAAGCTAAAGATTTTTAGGCTTCTCTAAGAAATCGACGAGGCGAAGGAGATGCCAGGCCACGTCGTAGTTGTAAACGACGTGCACAAGGCCTACAAGCTAGGGAGCACCATGGTGTGGGCCCTAAGAGGCGTCTCTCTCAGCGTTGAGAGGGGGGACATCATAGCGATAATGGGTCCCTCAGGCTCTGGCAAGACGACCCTCCTGAACATGATAGGCCTGCTCGACAGACCGACCAAGGGGAAGGTCTATATCGACGGCGTCGACACGAGCACGCTCAGCGATCGAGAGCTGGCAAACTTCAGGAACTACAAGATAGGCTTCGTCTTTCAGCAGTTCAATTTAGTCGGCAGGCTCACGGTCTTAGAGAACGTGGAGCTTCCGCTGATCGCGAGGGGGCTGTCGAGGTCTGTCCGAGCCAAAATGGCTGTAGAGGCCATTCAAAGGGTCGGTGGTGACGAGAGCTGGCTGTCTAAGAGGCCTACTCAACTGTCCGGAGGCCAGCAACAGAGGGTGGCAATTGCTAGGGCCATAGTCGCATCGCCTTCGATCATACTGGCCGACGAACCCACTGGGAACTTGGACAGGGCCTCGGCGAAGATAGTCTTAAACACGTTCTTGGAACTCAACAAAGCGGGCCAGACGATAATAATAGTGACCCACGACCCTGAGGTGGCCAACTGCACAAATAAGATATACGTGATAAGGGACGGCGTTATAGTCGACATAAGAGAGCCCGACAAGAGCCAGAGCCTCTTGCTGACCTCCTCCCCGCCCTGAAGGACGGGGCTTCCAGATGTAAAGGCCTGAGACGCAGGGCAAAGAATCTAAAGGCAACATTCGATGAGGGCCGACCAAGAAATCGTATGATCAGATGCCCTGTGCTTCGAAGGTGTGGACCTCGTTAGAACACTTACATAGTGTATTATAATGACAAGCGAAAGTTTATGAGAAGCCTTTACGGCGATTTTCGGGGGGTTTCTCTGACTCGCAAAAGCATATTCATGGTAATTGCCCTAGCGATCTTATTGCCCATCTTAGCCATCGCGTCTACCGCGGCGTCAGCCTCTCCAGATGACTTTGAGATCTTGTCGACTACTTTCAAGTCCTCTGCTGGCACCGACGTCTATCCCGGAAGTAGAAGGGCCAGCTTGAGGGTGGACGTGCAATACGTAGGAGCATCACGCATTTACTCTATAGCCGGGCAACTAAAGGACCTGCCAAGCGGGATATCCCCTAGCTACAGTTCAACGTCGCCCGCCAGAGACTTGAGCGACACGGCGAAGACCTCCGCGTCGCCTGGCGACGTATTCTACTTCGAGTTTTACCTCGACGTTGACAAGAGCGTGGATCCAGGAGTTTACGCCGCGACGCTGGTCATAAGCTTTAGAAATGAAACGTCACAGCTCAGCGAGAGCTACTCGATCGGCTTAGTCGTAGCTCAGTATCCTCAACTGAATCTCTTAGCGGTCGATACTTCGTGGAGTCCCGGAGCCTACCCTGGGACCACCAGCACGTCTCTAAGGGTGACCATTAGGAACGTGGGGGATTGCGACCTGAGGAACGCGATCGTTAAGCTTAGGCTACCTAGCGGCATGAGCCCCGAGGAGTCAACGACTCGGCTCGAGGCCCTGGCCAGAGGAGATCAAGCAACGATAGAGTTCAGCGACATAGACGTAGGCGAAGACGTGAGGCCAGGTAACCACTCCGCGACCCTCTACATCGACGGCGTCGCTCAGACGCCCGACGGCGTCGCTTACAACGCTTTTACGACCGTCCCCCTAACCATTGAGGTAGAGGCCCCGACGGCAGACCTCTACGTGCTCAAGCTGTTCTCGACGCAGTGGGGCGAGGCGAGACCATCTCCAACATACCCCAGCTCCAAGTACGCTCCCCTGACAATAACGATAGTTAACGTGGGGAAGTACGACGTCACGAGCCTCACGGCCAGAGCGAACTCTCAGCACCTAGAGCCAGTGAAGTCCGAGCAGGTCTATTCGGCTAGGATATACTCCGGGGGCTCATGTGACCTAACCTTCTACTTCAACGTCAAGGAGAGCGCGCCTCAGAGCTTCTCCGTGACGGTAGACTTAAAGTACTGGATTGACTTGGGGAGAGGCACGCTAGTTAAGATCAGCGATAGCCAGAGTGCACAGGTCTTCGTAGAGAGGTACGTTGGGACTGAGAGTGAGGGCCTCTATGTAATCTCGTACGGCTGGCTCAACAACTACAACGTGTTCCCGCGCACGGACAACGCCACGTACCAGGTCACCGTGGCTAACAGGTTGCCCTTCTCAGTGAGGGGCTTGAAGGCGTCGCTCGCGCTGCCATCGGGCTTCAGA
>CAZPGS010000018.1:5275-14588 GCA_964586135.1 uncultured Nitrososphaerota archaeon | reverse complement strand
CCTCCGCCATAGACCTCAGGAAGTGCAAGAGGTCCTCGGACTTTATGTCCTCCACATAGTCCGCTCGGAGGTTCAGCTCTGCGTAGAACGAAGGCCTGCCAGAGAGGTCCACGGCTACTAGCGCTAGGGCCTCGTCCATCGGCACTACGGCCCAGCCAAACCTGTTGATACCTTCTCTGCCCCCGAGGGCTTTTGACAATGCCTCGCCCAGGGCTAAGCCGACGTCCTCTACCATGTGGTGCTCCAAGTCCCCCTCGACGACCTTGGCGCTTAGGTTAAAGAGCCCATGGAACGCTAGGGTCTTGAGCATGTGGTCTAAGAAGAGGAAGCCGGTCTCGACGTCGTAGCGACCTTCGCCGTCGAGCTCTAGCTCCACCTCCACGTGGGTCTCCGCCGTCTTCCTCTCGACCCTTGACTTCCTCAAAGAGAGCTCCTCCGGACTCGGATATTTCGCGTTGGCCCTCGTAAAAAAGGCTCCTCAGCCGCGTTGCTCTTGGCCCAGAGTCCTCCTCAAGGCTCTGACGAATAGCTCGTTGACCCTCCGAGGGCCCACAGTCACCCTGACGCAGTTCTCTAGCAAGGGCTTGGCGCTTCTCTCCCTGACGTGGAAGCCCATGGCCTCCAGCCTATCGACCAGCTCCCAGGAGCTCATGGCCTCGACCCTGAAGAGCACGAAGTTCGCCTTAGATTCATACGGCCTAATCCCCTTTATGGAGGCGAGCTCTCTCACTAAGAAGTCCCTCTCGGCCCTCACGACCTCGACGGCTCTCTTCACCTCGTCCCACCTCTCGAGGATCAGCCTCACGACCTCTTGAGCTATTGAGTTGACGGAGTAGGGCGACCGGAGCCTGCTTATGAAGCCATGCACCTCTTCGCTGACGACGGCGTAGCCTATCCGCAAGCCCGCCAGCCCGGCGACCTTAGAGAAGGACCTCAAGACCACGACGTTCTCGCGCTTTAGCGGCAAGTCCCATAGGCTGAAGTCCCCGAAGTCGGCATAGGCCTCGTCGACCACCAGCAGGCCCTCGAAGCCCTCGGCTATGGCTTCTACGACCTCCTTGGGCTGTTGAGTGCCCGTGGGGTTGTTGGGAGAGGCCATGAATATGACCTTGGCGCCCTCGGCCCTCCTGAGGAGCTCGTCGACGTCTATCGTGAAGCCCTCGTTCATGTAAAAGCTATCGGCCACCCCTCCTAGGGCCTCGACGTAGAACCTGTACATCTCGAAGGTCGGCTCCACTATCACGGCCCTTCCTTGGCCAACGAAGCACTTGGCGATGAGGTCTATTATCGAGTCACTTCCATTCTCGACAATCACGTTCTTCTTCGAGATGCCGAGGAAGTTCGCTATCGCCTCGACGGCCTTGGAGGCATAGATCGGAGGGTAGAGCCTGACGTCAACCTTCTCGACGGCCTCTCTCACCAAGCCCCTGATCCAGTCCTCGCTTAGCACTAAGTTCTCATTGGCGTCGAGCTTGAACACCTCTGTCGCAGGGACCCTCCTCTCTTTGAGCTCGTACCTAGAAAGCCTCTTCACGTGGGGGTTGACGTAGGCCTCCACGCTCAAACTCCGAGCCTCCTCCTCAACGCCTCAGCATGGAACCTAAAGCCCTCGACCTCGGCCAACTTGAGGGCGGCCTTGTAGATCTCTTCGCCCGCCTCTACGACCTCCACGTAGTGCATGAACTTGGTGAAGGTCAAGGTCGAGACCCCACTCCTGAACTTAGAGCACCTGCCAGTCGGTAGCACGTGGCTAGGGCCAGCGCAGTAGTCGCTCAAAGCCGTCGGGGTCCTCGCCCCTACCAACAGGACTCCCGCGGCCTTTATCTCGTCGACGTACTCCTCGGGCCTCGACACCATTAATTGAAGGTGCTCAGGGGCATAGGCGTTGGCGAACTCCACGAGCTCTTCCCGAGACCCGTAGACCGCTACGAAGCGCTCCTTCAAGACCTCCTCGACCACCGAGCTCTCCTTCGCTAAGGGCTCGAGCTCCTCTACGACCCTTTTCACGATGTCGGGGCGAGTCGCCGCGAGGGCTACTTGGGCCAAGGGGTCGTGCTCCGCTTGGGACGCCAAGTCTATGGCCACTAGGCCGGGATCTACATTTTCGTCGGCTATGACCAGCAGTTCGCTAGGGCCTGCCAGCACGTCGATTCCGACGACGTGGCTCACGAGGTACTTCGCAGCGGTGACGTAGATGTTTCCCGGGCCGGCTATGACGTCGACCTTGGCCACGCTCTCGGTGCCATAGGCCATAGCGGCTATTGCCTGAGCCCCGCCAGCCCTATACACTTCGTCAACGCCCACTTCGTTTAGCGCGACGAGCACGTAGGGGTTGAGCTCGCCGTCGGGGCCAGGAGGAGAGCAGGCCACGAGTCTACTCACGCCAGCTACCTTAGCTGGGACCCCCGTCATGACCGCTGTCGAGGGGTATGGGGCCCGCCCGCCGGGTATGTAGAGGCCGGCGACGTCGACGGGTCGAGGGATCACCCCTACTCTGAGCCCCTTCGCGAGCTCCTCGATCCAAGGCCTAGGCCCCTCCTTCTCGTGGAACCTCGTGACCACCTCTATCGCCTTCCTCAGGGACCTTACGAACTCTTGGTCGACTCTTAAGTAGGCCTCTTCTACCTCACTCCTCGACACCTTGACTTCGTAGTCGCGAGCCACCCTCGAGAACTTCTTATCGTAGGCCTTGACTGCCTCGTCGCCCTGCTCTCTGACCGCCATTACTATGGGCCTGACGACCTCTACTGCCCTCTCGAGGTCCTCGAGCCCCCTCTTGGAAGCCTCTCTCAGTGCTTCCTCCATCTGCCTGCTCAAGTCGAAGATCTTCATCTGGACACCCTCAGCCTCTCCACTAAGCTGGCTATCTCTCGCTCTCTCGCCCTGAACGAGACCTTATTGCATATCAGCCTCGCGCTCGCCTCCAATACCACTGCTATTTCCTTGAGGCGGTTCTCTCTGAGCGTCGCGCCCGTGGTCGCTAAGTCGACTATGGCGTCAGCCAGCCCAAGCCTCGGGGCTATCTCGACGGCCCCCTCGACCTCCACCACCTCCACGCTCAGCCCCAGCCTCTCGAAGTAGCTCGAAGCTATTCGAGGAAAGCTCGTGGCCACCCTAGAGACTTGGGGCAAGTCGTAGACGCTGTTTATAGGCGACTCCTCTGGGACGGCCACGATCATCTTGCACCACCCGAAGCCCAGGTCCAAGAGCTCGTAGACGTCCGCCTCCTTCTCTAGGACCAGGTCGTGGCCCGTGATCCCTAGGTCGACGGCCCCGAAGTGGACGTATATCGGTATGTCGGCGGCCCTCGCTAGCACGACCTCAAGGCCGTTGACCTTCACCACGTACGACCTCAAGCCCTCGCCAATGGGGAAGCCCGCTCTAGCCAAGAGCTCCAGCGACGGCTTATGGAGCCTCCCCTTGTTGGGGATCGCCATCCTAAGGGGCCTCAATCACCTCACCACCTCTAGGGCCGCGTTCGTCCTCTCAGCCTTGGCCCTAGCGCCCTCCAAGTCGCCTACGAGATGTAGCTCCGCTATCACCCCTCGAGCTCTTAGAGCTCGAGCCCTTGAGAGGGCCTCTTGATAGCTCTCGTAACTCATGGGCACGATAATGACCCTCTTCTTCTCGTTTAATCGCCGGGCGATGGCCTCTACGCCCACGGCCTCGAGGAGGTAGTCGACCACTAGCGCGAAGCCCGTGGCAGGGACCTCTTCGCCCACGAAGGAGGCTATCAGGTCGTCGTACCTGCCACCACCGCCGAGGGCGCTCCCGAAGGCCGGGGTGTAGGGCTCGAAGATTATCCCGGTGTAGTAGTCCAAGTCCCTTATAAGCCCTAGGTCTAAGGAGACCTTGTCCTGGAAGCCGTTGTACCTCAGCAACTTGAAGAGTAGCTTAACCTCTTCGGCCAGCTCAGCTACCCCCTCGTCGCCTACTAAGCTCAAGACGTCGTCGAGCACCTTCAGGCCCCTGACCTCGCACACAGCCTCAAAGGCCTTCACCACCTCTTCGCTACAACCGGAGCCCCTGAGCACGCGCTTCAGGCCAGTGGAGTCTTTCATCGACACGAAGCCCTTGACCCTCTCGACTTCGTCGTCTGCGAGCTTAGCTAAGGCTAAGAGCCTCTTGAAAATCCCCGCGTGGCCCACGTCCACCTTGACGTCCCTCAAGCCCAGCTCGTCGAGGGCCCTCAGCATCAGCGATATGACCTCGGCGTCGGCCTCGACGCCTCGACAGCCTATTAGCTCGACGCCGGCCTGCCAGAGCTCCCTCGGATAGCCGGGGTACCTCTCCTTGAACCTGACGACGTTGCTCACGTAGCAGAGCCTCAGGGGCATGCTCTCCTTGAGCATCTTGGAGCCGACGAGCCTCGCCACAGGGGCAGTCATCTCGGCCCTGAAGGCTATGAGCCTGCCGTCGTCGTCTTGAGCCTTGAACATCGATTGGACTAGGCCCCTCCCGACCCCCCTCGAGAGCGACTCCAAGTACTCGAAGAGCGGAGTCCTTACCTCCCTATAGCCCCACAGAGTGAAGGTCTCGAGAAGCTTGAGCTCGACGTACCTGAATGCCTCGCTGTACGGAGGGACTAGATCCCTAGTGCCCCTCGGCGTTCGAGTGAACGAGAGTCCTCCTAGCCACCAGGTAACCCCCAGCCGAGCCACTAAAGCTATGTGGAGCTATAAACCTTACTCAAGGCCTTCGCGTATCAGCTAAGGCGGCGCCTTCCCCTCAGCTCGTCGGGCCCTCTACGCGGTCGAGAGCCCGCATCCCGCGATAGGGCCTCGAGACTGCTCGTTCTTTTGACTTCTAGTTGGAAATTGTACACTTATGGTTCTATTTTCGAACTTTTCTTTCCGAAAAATTTAAATCACGGCTCGCCTCTACGTCCGCCGACCTTTTATGCCGATAACCAAGGTCTTGATAATCGACACCACCCTCCGAGAGGGCGAGCAGACCCCTGGAGTGAACCTCACTATTGAGGAGAAGCTGGAGATAGCGAGGGCCTTGGACAGCGTAGGGGTCCACATGATAGAGGCTGGAGACCCCAACGTGTCAGAAGACGTGTACCAAGCAGTTAAATCGATAGCCAGCGAAAACCTGTCGGCCGAGGTGATCGCCCACTGCAGGGCGAGCATGGAGGACGTCGAGAGGGCCATCTCGTGTGACGTCAATAGGGTCGCGATATTCCTGGGGGTTACCGATGTGAAGCTGAGGTCCATGAAGCTGACGGAGGACGAAGCCATCGAGAGGGCTGTAGAGGTGATAGAGTACGCCAAGAGCCATGGGGTCAAGGTGAGGTTTACGGCCGAGGACGGGACTAGAGCCCGATACGACTTCTTGGTCAGGATATGCAGAGCGGCCGTGGGGGCGGGGGCTGATAGGATAAGCCTCCCCGACACCGTGGGCATAATGACTCCTTGGAAGATCAGGGAGCTCTTCGAGAGGATCCGCAGAGACGTTGAGAACGTCGAGTTCGACTGCCACTGCCACAACGACTTGGGCATGGCCGTCGCCAACGCGCTCGCGGCCCTCGACGGAGGGGCCACGGGGGTCCACGTCACGGTGAACGGGATCGGCGAGAGGGCTGGCATCACGAGCCTAGAGGCCATAGCCGCAGCCCTCAAGGCCCTCTACGGCGTAGAGGTCGTGAGGCTCGAGAAGCTCCCCTGGATCTCGGCCCTAGTAGAGAGGCTCACCGGCGTAGTCGTGCCCCCTCACGCCCCAGTCGTGGGCGAAAACGCCTTCTCGCACAAGGGAGGGGTACACATAGCGGCGGTCCTCTACGACCCGTCGACCTACGAGGTAATCCCGCCGGACCTCGTGGGCAGGAGGAGGGAGATAGTGGTCAGCAAGTACGCCGGAAAGCACGCGGTGAAGGCCAAGCTCGAGTCGCTGGGCGTGCAGCTCGACGATGAGCAGGTCGAGAAGGTAGTGCAACTAATCAAGAGCAGGAGCGACGTGAGGGCCTTCAGGGACGCCGACTTAATAGAGCTGGCTGAGAAGGTCACCGGGATGAGGCTGGCCCCCGAGGTGCCGTCTATGATAGAGGCAGTCATATTGGTCAAGTGCGAGCCCAACGTCTACACGACGTCGATAGCTAGGAGGATAGCCTCCCTGAAGGAGGTCGCCGAGGTCTATGAGATAAGCGGCGAGTACGACGTTCAGGTGAAGGTTTTGGCGCCTTCTGTGTCCGACTTGAACGAGTGCCTCGAGAAGATAAGGGGGATCAAGGGGGTAAGCGGCACTCACACGCACTTGATACTGAAGTCCTTGAGGCCCATAAGGCAATGAACGTAGCAAACGATTAATGTAGGAGCCCCCTCTACAAGAGGGAAGGGCTCACACGGTGATGGTTCTTGCCGATTAACAAGATACCGTTCGTGAGCGAGTATGCTAAGATAGCGGCCTCGAAGCTCGAAATAGGCGAGGTCAGGATCTTCGACACCACTCTCCGAGAGGGCGAGCAGACCCCCGGCGTCGTCTTCACTATTGAGGAGAAGCTGGAGATAGCGAGGCAACTCGACGAATTGGGCGTCGACACGATCGAGGCCGGCTTCCCGGCGAGCTCAGGAGAAGAGCTCAAGGCCGTTAAGAGCGTGGCTGGATTGGGGCTTCAGGCAGAGACATGCGCACTGGCTAGGACCTTAAAGCCCGACGTAGACCAGGCACTGAAGGCCGACGTCGACGCCATACACACCTTTATAGGCACGTCCGAGTGGCACTTAAAGTATAAGCTAAAGATAACTCCCAACGAGGCCATAGAAAGAGCCGTAGAGGCCGTCGAGTACATAAAGGACCACGGGGTTGCGTGCGAGTTCTCGTGCGAGGACGCTACGAGGACCGACCTCGACTTCTTGACAAAGATGTACAGGGCCGTCGTGGAGGCAGGGGCTGACAGGATAAACGTCCCGGATACCGTTGGCGTCATGTCCCCTGAGGCCATGAAGTACTTGATAGGGGCTCTTAAGGAGCGCATAAAGGTCCCCATATCCGTCCACTGCCACAACGACTTGGGCATGGCCAATGCAAACGCCCTCGCCGCCGTGGTAGCAGGGGCGAGCCAAGTCCACGTCACGGTCAACGGCCTAGGCGAGAGGGCGGGGCACGCGGCGCTCGAAGTAGTAGTGGTCGCCCTCGAGGCCTTATACGGGGTCAAGACCAAGATTAAGAAGGAGTACTTGACGGAGACTTGCAGGCTGGTCGAGAAGTATAGCTTGATCTACAACCCGCCGAACTACCCGATAGTCGGTAGGAACGCCTTCGCTCACAGGTCCGGGGTACACGTTCACGGCGTAATAGAGGAGCCCATAACCTACGAGCCCTTCCCGCCGGACTACGTTGGCCAGACTAGGAGGATAGTGTTCGGCAAGCACAGCGGCAAGCACGGCGTAAAGGCGCTTTTAGAGCAGTTCGGGATCCGAGCTACGGAGGAGCAGCTAATCAAGATAGCCGAGAGGGTCAGGGAGCTCGGAGAGCAGAAGAAAGCGGTCATGGAAGAAGACGTCATAGCTATGGCCGAGTCCGTGATAGGCGGTATACCGGAGTTCGAGAGGCCCGTGACGCTCAAGGAGCTCGTCGTCGTGACGGGCAACACCATAACCCCTACGGCCTCAGTGCTTTTGAGGGTCTACGACAAGGACGTGAGGGTAGCGTCCGTGGGTGTGGGCCCCGTTGATGCTTCAGCCAAGGCTATAGAGAAGGCTTTGGGGACCATAGGCCGGTACATGTTAAAGGAGTTCAGGCTGGAGGCCATAACTGGGGGTACTGACAGCTTGGCAAGCGTCGAGATAGCCATAAGGGATCCTAGGGGCTCTACCTTTAAAGCAAGGGCCGTGGACAAGGACATAGTGATAGCCTCCGTCACAGCCTTCGTCGACGCGATAAACAAGGCCTTGATATTCGAGAAGCTCAAGGAGAAGGGCAGAGGATCTTGAAGCAGGTTGAGGGACAGTAAGCGACATGCCACCCATAGCGAACCTATTAGCACTGCTGTGGGCAAAGCTGAAATCGAAGAAGACGTGCCTAAGCCACTCGAGCGACGCCGACGGGATAGTATGCGCTGCGCTCTTCCTCAGGCACGTCAAGGGAGAAGGCTTCGTCCTCTTGGCTGAGCCCTACGAAATCCAAAAGGGGGGCTGGATCAACCTCTTCAAGTGGGACTACGTCTTGGACCTCCCCTGCCCGCCCAAGGCCCAAGTCTTCATCGACCACCACAAGACCAACAAGCCGAGCCCCAAGGTGAAGGAGGTGTTTCACGACCCAGCATCGCCGTCGGCCGCCACCTTGGCTTTGAAGGCCTTCAAGCTTGAGGAAGACCCCATCGCGCGGAGGCTCGTCGAGCTGGCCAATGAGTGCGACACCGCCAACATAACCAGCGACGAGGCCTGGGACCTCAACGACGCCGTAAAGGGGGCTCCGAGAAGCAAGAGGGTTAGGCTGGCCAAGCTCCTGAGCGAGCTCAGCTTGGATGCCCTCAAGCTACCAGAGGTCCAAGGGTGGATCGCTCGAAATAGAGAGAGGAGGGAGAGGACTAGGCAGCTCGCCGACAAGATACCCATAGAAGACGGCGTGTTCATAGAGCTTGACGGCGAAGAGGACGCCTCACCTAGGAACCTCATGATAACCCTCGAGGAAAGAGGGGCAAAGGTTACGTGCGTCATCACGCCCAAGGACGGGAAGTACAAGGTGCACCTGGGCTCCAGGGGTGACTCCGACGTGGACTGCTCGAAGATAGCAGCCAAGCTCGGCGGAGGCGGTCACAAGCACGCCGCCGGGGCTACTGTCGACGACCTGAACAAGGCCCTGAGGATGATAGCGAAGAAGCTCGGGCTAAGGAAGGTGAAGCTCCACGTGGTGAGGGGCTCTGAAGTTGTGGGCGTGAGGGTGTTGAGGGTCAGGCGATCCAAGAAGGAGGCTGGGAAGACCAAGCGAAGGACTGGGGGCTAGTTTAAATAGCTCCACTAAGAAGTGTGAGGCAGAGACTAGTCGGACGTGAGGATGTTGCCCAAGGCACCTTTGCCGAGGAGGACGCCTTTAGCTCCAGACGATATGGCATTGCAGAAAGCCTTCAATGATGAGGACTTCGACGACGAAGTTGAGGAGCTCATCCATAGCATAGCCTCGGGCCAGGGCTTCGACGCCATGATGAACGTCATAGACTCCCTCATCTCTACTATTGAGTACCAAGAGGTCATAATATGGAGCTTGGCCAAGTTGCTCGAGGAAAAGGGCTTGATAACCAAAGATGAGCTCTTGAAGAAGATAGACGAGCTGAACAGGAAGAGGCTCGCTTATAGCCATCATGAGGACTAAT
>CAZPGS010000018.1:0-5175 GCA_964586135.1 uncultured Nitrososphaerota archaeon | reverse complement strand
AAGTTGTAGCAAGAGGCCGTCAAGTGAAAGTTGAAGGGCTCTCTCGGCTTTAGCTCGAGCTCGCACAACGGCTTTAGCCTCATATTCATCCCATAAACGCTTAAGAAATGCCGTCTAAGATAACTTCACCGGGTGCTGGAATTGAAGAAAGACGTCGAGCCCTTTTACCTCTTGCTCCATCCCAGGCCCGTCGCCTTAGTTTGCTCGGTGGACAGGGACGGCAGGCCCAACGTCATGGCTTGTTCTTGGATCACACCCGTCAGCGAGGAGCCGCCGCTGATAGCTCTATCGCTCTGGAGGAGGGGGTACACGCACCAGTTAATAGAGGCAACCAAGGAGTTCACGGTTAACATACCGTCGGCGGACCTCCTCAAGGCCGTTTGGATAGCTGGCACCAGGAGCGGTAGGAGGACTGATAAGTTCGCCGTGACCGGGCTGAAGACCCAGCCGGCTAGGAAGGTAAGCGCCCCGATAATAGAGCAGTGCATAGGCCACTTGGAGTGCAAGATCGTCGACTTCGTCAAGGCCGGCGAGTGCAACGTCTACATAGCTGAAGTGGTGGCCGCGTACGCCGACGAAGAGCTCTTGACGAACAACTTGTGGAACGAGAGGGCGAACGTACTGCTCCACGCAGGGGGCAAGTACTTCGCGATCCCCCAAGCCTGCTTCGAGGTGAAGTAGAGCTTTGGAGGAGAGAGCGCGGATCAGGATAACATTCGAGTCGGGGCTCTCGGTCGAGTGCACCATCGACTTAGACCAGAACCCCGAGACCGCTAAGGCGCTACTGTCGTCGTTGCCCTTCGAGTCCGAGGCCCACCTCTGGGGAGAGGAGGTCTACTTCTCGGTACCCTTCTCAGTGCCGCTGGAGAACCCCAAGGAAGTGGTCGACTTAGGCGACGTCGCCTACTGGCCGGAGGAGCCGTCGCTCTGCCTGTTCTTCGGGCCCACGCTCTCGAGCCCGAGCCCGGACGTCATAAAGCCCTACAGCCCGGTCAACGTCGTGGGCAAAATAGTCGGAGACCCCAAGGTCTTGAAGAAAGTGAGGGAAGGGGAGAAGGTCAGAGTCGAGAAGTCGCAGCCCGGCCTCATTACGACGAGGCCAAGGCCTCTAGAGCTGCCTTGACCATGTCACGCTTTGGCTTGAAGCCCATTCGTCGAAGCATCAGCTGGAGCGACGAGACCAGTGCAAGCGCGTCGCTTGGCGTTATCCAGCCCATATGGCCTATCCTGAAAGTCGCTCGTCTGAGGGGGCCGGAGCCCCTAGCCACCGTTACGCCGAGCTCCTCGAGATCGATCCTGAGCCTGACGTCGTCGAGGCCCTCTGGCTTTAGCACTACCGTCACCGTGTTCGCCTCGTAGCCACTTCTAGCGAATATCTTCAAGCCGGAGGCCCTCACGGATGCCCTGATGGCCTCAGCTATCACTCTGTGCCTCTCGAACCTCCTCTCCAGCCCCTCCTCGAATATCATGTCTAACGCCTCGTTGATGGCGTAGATCATGCTCACTGGCTGAGTAGAGTGGTAGTTCTCGGGGTCCCTCACGACCTTGAGCCACATCTTCAAGTCGCCGTAGAACGTGGGCACGTCGTAATCCCTCGCCTCCAGCTCCTCTACGAACTGCTTGCTGACGGCCAGCAACGCGCACCCCGGTGGTGCGCCTATGCCCTTCTGGCTACAGCTCCCGCAGATGGTTATCCCCCACTCATCGCACCTAACGTCCATGGCTCCGAGGGAGGCGACCGCGTCGACCAATAGCTTCACCCCGTACTTGGAGGCGACCTCGCCTATCTCGTCTATATACGACGTAACGCCCGTCGAGGTATCGACGTGCGCGACGGTTATGGCCTCAAAGGAGCCTCTCTTGACGAGCCCCTCGACGTCTCCTCTGATGAAGCCCCTCCCGTCGAGCCTCTCGACCACCTTGGGCCTGCCCCCTGCCCTAAGCACCATGTCCTTGAACCTCGAGCTGAAGAACCCCGTCGACAAGCACAGCACTCTGTCCCCGGGCCTGACGGCGTTCAGCACCATGACCTCTTGGGCCAGGGTCCCCGAGCCCGCCAACAAGAAGGCCTCTCCATCGGCCTTGAAGAGGGCCTTGAGCTTCTTCAGCACGACCTTGTACTTCTCCATGAAGCCCCTGTACGAGTGGGGCTCGATCGGCCTGCTAAGGGCCCTCAAGATCCTAGGGTGCACGTAGGTGGGCCCTGGCGTGAAGAACAGGACCTTTTCGCTGAGGACTTCGCTCCACTGCCGAGGCCTCCCTGAAAGCTCCTCGAGGTCTACTCGGCGTCCGGCTCCCACATCGGCGGCTGACCTCCGCCGGCAAGGATTGGCTAAGGGTAAGGATTTAAATTTTGCCCCTGACAATTGCTCTCAAGGGAATCATGATAGAGATAGAGGAGGACGTGAAGTCGCTGGGGATATTCTTGAAGTGGGCCTCCCTCGAGGGGGTCGAGGTCTATGACTCTCGCTCTAGCGAGTACGTAGTGAAAGCCGTGGAGGAGGCCGTGGAGGAAGTCAGGTCCAGTCTGACCTTGGAGGGCCTCAAGGATCATCCGGTGATAAGGGCTTATAGGGACTTCTACTGGCGCTTGGGGATAGACCCTACCAAGACCAGGCCCTCCTCAGAGGCCCTCATAAGGAGGGCCCTGAGGAGCGGGTCCATACCTCTAATAAACAACGTGGTGGACTTGGGGAACGTGGCTTCGATGAGGACCATGGTGCCCATAGGGATATACGACTTAGACAAAGCCGCGTTGCCTCTAAAGCTCAGGAGGGCTCGCGCTGGAGGGCTCTTCCACCCGATAGGCGGCGCCCCCGAGGCCCTCAGCGACAGGGACGTGGTGTTGGTCGACTCGAGGGGCGTGGTCATGCACGTCTTCCCCCACAGGGACTCCGTGCAAACGATGGTCACTCAAGAGACCAAGAGGATATTGATAGTGGCCTGCGGCGTCAAGGGCGTCAGCGAGGAGGTGGTTCGAGAAGCAGTAGAGCTCGCCTCGAAGCTCATAGCCGAGTCCTGCAGAGCTCAAGCTCGCCACTGACTTAATGACTTCGTGGTTCGAGCTCAACAGTTGTGCAGGCGCCTCAACGAGGACCCGTCGCCTTCAACAATAAGGGTTATACGACCCCTCCCTGCTATAGCGCTATGCTCAATTAGTGGCAGCCCGCCTCCCTGCTCGGCGTCGGTGGTGCTTGTGAATTTCTGCGCGCTGGTCGTGTGGATCGTGACCGGCAGGTGTAATTTGAGCTGCAGGCACTGCTACGCATCTCGCTTCAGCACTTTGCCCGGGCTATCGACTGATGAGGCCTTAAAGGTCGTCGACGGAATCGCCGAGATCAGAGCCCGGCACCTCTCGATAACTGGCGGAGAGCCCACGCTGAGGGAGGACTTACCGAAGCTGATAGTCGAGGCCCGAGAGAGGGGGCTACACGTGAGCTTCACCACCAACGCCCTCAAACTGACAGAGGAGTTCATGAAGTTCTTGGCCAAAAGGGAGGTCGAGGTTCAAGTGAGCATCGACGGTGCCTCTAAAGAGACCTTCGCCAAGATAAGGGGGCCCTACTTCGACCTCGTCCTGGAGAGGATCAGGAAGCTCAGGGACCACGGGGTGCAAGTGGAGCCAGTCATGACCATTAACTCGATGAACTATGGCGAGGCTGGGAGGTACGTGGAGCTGTGCGCCGAATTGGGCACATCGAGCGCCGCCCTGATACCAATAATACCCGTCGGCCGAGCGGACAGGAGCCTCCTGCCCACGCCGAGCATGACGAAGGAGGCCTTTTCGCTGGTGGCTCAGAAGGCGGAGGAGGTGGGCCTCGACGTGGAGCTCTGGTGCTCTCCATTCGCCTCGTCGCTCATAAGTTCGAGGAGGGTCTACGCTTCGGGTTGCATGATGAGTGCGTGCATGGACATAGCCCCCGACGGTAGCGTGTTGCTTTGCGACACCACCGACGTAAAGGTCACGGACGTCAAGAAGGGGGTTCGGGAGGCTTGGGCGGAGTACTCGAGCAACGAGCTCGTCAAGTCGTTGATGAACCCAGAAAACCTGAAGGGTCCCTGCGTGGCCTGTAGCCACGTAGATACATGCCTAGGCGGTTGCCACGCGAGGGCTTTGGCGATATACGGCGACTTGATGATGCCTGATCCGCTATGCCCCCTTGCCTCCAACGAGTGACGCCAGCTATCACGTAGCCAGCGACGTGAGAGGCCGAGCCTCTTGGCGATTCACGCTAGAGCGGCCGCTGAAGCGAAGAGCAACGTCAATAGCATGTATGGGTCTACGTAACCCATTGCCTTGACTCACTCCATCACCGCTGTTCTATCGATGCGTGCTTTGCCACGATATTAATCAGCTGAGGAGATCAAATCATAAGCTTCCTCTTCGCCACCTCCCTCAGCTCAAAGACGTAGAACCCAACCTTCTTGCACAATTGATTGAAGACCTCGTCAGCCAGCTTGTCGAGCTCCACGTAAGCCACGCCATCCCTCAAGGCCTCGCTGACTAGTGCCCTCAACTTCTCACCTTCCTCCTTGAGCGCCCTCTCAACGACGTCGCCTAGCTCCTCCACGACACCCTCCAAGTTCTCGACTACGTCGCCCACCTGCGCCTCGACGATGTTCGCCAGAATGTCGATCATGGAGCGAGGAGGCCTCTCCTCCCTGAACTTGAGGAGGGGCACGTCGCGAAACTCGACCCTCCTGCACCTAAGGCCGAAGAGCTCGACGCCTACGACGAGGTTCCCAAAGAGGGCTAGCTCGGGCACTGGTACTCTCTCGAACGCGACCCTCTTGCCCGCGCCGTCCCTAGTCAAGCCGACGCACGAGCACCAAGAGCCCTCGAGCTCTAGTCTCTCGACGAGCTTGCCGGAGAGCTCAACGAGCCTCCAGCATTTGTTAACCACCTCGAGCCTCGAAGGGTCTCCTACGAAGACCCCCTTGAGCCCACTCAGCAACTTCAAGGCCTCATCGACGCTCAATTCGCCGGGCCTCTCCAAGAACTTTAAGGCTAAATCGTGAGAAGGCGGGTTGGGAATGGCGCCTCCTCGGCCGACGACGATCACGCCGACCGCGCTGTCGATCACTTCCCTAACGCCTCCCGTGACGTCGTACTTGGACCCCGAGTTCAATACCGTGAGCATCAAGCCCCTTCACCAAAGCTCCTGAGGAAGTCGT
>CAZPGS010000017.1:0-14732 GCA_964586135.1 uncultured Nitrososphaerota archaeon | reverse complement strand
CCTCAAGGGGGCCAAGATAACGGTTAAGAAGCTGATAGTCAAGAAGGTCGAGGCCGCTAAGAGGGTCGAGAAGAAATGAGCGAGAAGAACGAGGTCCTCAACTTACTCAAACTCCTAGACGAGGCGGGCGAGCTAGAGCTTGAGGACGTAACGATAGAGGCTGAGGAGCTCGCTATAGAGTTTCTCCCTGTGATAATGCAGACGCTGGTTAGGGCCGCTCCGGAGGCCGCCGTCGCCCTCAAAAAGGTCATAGAGTTGAAGGTCGAAAAGTTCGAGCCCCCGGTGTTCAAGTACCCGGGCTCCATAGCTGAGGTCCAAATAGGCGCCACTAGAGCTGAAGGCGGCACGAGGGGGAAGGTCATAAGGATAGGAGGGGAGACCTGCCCGCCCTTCTATAGGTTCGAGTCTCTGCCGAAGAACAGGCCCGTGGTGGCGCTTGACGTCTTCGACCAGCCAGTGGTCCCGCTGGCTGGCCCCGTCAAGAGCGCATATAAGGACGTGCTAAACGACCCGGCCGAGTGGGCCAAGAAGGCCATAGAGGTCTACGGCGCCGACTTCGTTTCGCTACACTTAGTCAGCACGGACCCCACGATAAAGGACACCCCCGTCCAAGAGGCCGCTAAGGCAGTGGAGAGGGTCCTCCAGGCCGTGGACATACCGATAGTAGTCGGTGGCTCTGGGAACCCCC
Organism: uncultured Nitrososphaerota archaeon; assembly: GCA_964586135.1. GTDB lineage: Archaea > Thermoproteota > Methanomethylicia > Nezhaarchaeales > WYZ-LMO8 > WYZ-LMO8. Next base: position 14,044 of record CAZPGS010000017.1, on the reverse strand, counting down.
AGAAGGACCTCCAGCTGTTCCAGTACATAGGCGAGATGACGGTTGGAGAGAGGCTTGTCTTCGCATCGGCGACTATCGACATGAACTTGGAGGAAGTCGCCAAGATAATGAAGAAGACGGGCCACAACGTGATAGCCCTCGCCTTCATGGACATAAACCAGGCGAAGGAGCTCTCTAGGAAGTTGTTAGACGGAGGGCTTCCGAAGGACCACTTGATACTCGACCCCACGACTGGCGCGCTGGGCTACGGCATCGAGTACTCGTTCAGCTTGATGGAGAGGATCAGGCTCGCGGGCCTCATGGGGGACGAGGTCCTCCAAGCCCCGATATCTTGCGCCGCGACCAACGCTTGGGCGGCTAGAGAGGCGTGGATGAAGGTGGACGAGTGGGGGCCGAGGGAGTACAGGGGACCTCTGTGGGAGGCCACGACCGCCATAGTCGGCCTCATGGCCGGGGCGGACCTCTTCATGATGATGCACCCGCTGGCCGCTAAGATAGTCAAAGGCCTCGCCGAGCTATTGTCAAAGCCTAAGCTCGACGTCAAGTTAGAGGAAGTAAACTACAAGGACTGGGTCAAGATGAGAGTGTGAGCCATGCCCAAGATACTCAGGCCGCTAGACGTCTACAAGATCCTGCCCCAGACTAATTGCGGCGTGTGTGGCGAGAGCACCTGCATGGCCTTCGCGGCCAAAGTTGCCGATGGCGTGGCCGACATAAAGCTCTGCAAGCCCCTCTTTGAGGACCCCAAGTACAAGGACAAGCTGAAGGTAGCTCTCGAGGTTGCGAGGCCACCGGTGAAGGACGTCGTCATAGGGGCCCCTCCAAACCAAGTGGTCGTCGGGGGCAAGAGGGTCATGTTCAGGCACGAGCTGACGTTGCACAACCCAGCGGCCATAGCTATCGACGTAACGGACGAGATGGACGAGGCTTCCTTAGTGAGCAGGGCTAGGGCTATCGAGTCCTTCGTGTTCGAGAGGATAGGCCAGCAATTGAAGCTCAACCTGGTAGCTCTGAGGTGCGTCTCCGACCTTCCGGAGAAGTTCGCTAAGGTAACCGACTTAATCGCGAAGAAGACGTCGCTCCCGCTGATCCTGTGTAGCTACAGCCCTGACGCGATGGAGGAGGCGCTGACGGTCGTCGGCAACAAGAGGCCGCTGATATATGCCGCTACCAAGGAGAACTGGAGGGAGATGCTGGAGCTGGCCGACAAGTACAAGTGCCCAGTAGCCATCTCGAGCCCCAGAGACCTCGACACGCTGAAGAGCTTGGCCTCGACGTTCATGAGCGCCGGGGTCGAGGGCTTAATCTTGGACCCAGGCACTTTCGCGAAGGGCGACTCGCTGGCCGAGACCGTAAGCACCTTCGCGATGTTGAGGAGGGCGGCGATAGAGAAGGAGGACAAGGCGGTTGGCTTCCCGCTGATGGCAGTGCCGGCCGTGGTCTGGATGGAAGAGGGCGACGAATTAGAGAAGAAGATCAAGGAGTCCTACATAGCATCGATATTGATGACCAGGTTCGCGGACCTACTGGTGATGCACGGCCTCGACTTCTGGGCCTTGATGCCCGTCTTGGTGTGGAGGCAGAACATCTACACAGACCCGAGGGTACCGCCCTCTGTCAAGCCGGGGGTCTACGAGATAGGCAAGCCGACGGATACGTCACCAGTATTCATAACGGGCAACTTCGCGCTTACGTACTTCTTAGTCAGGGGCGACATCGAGAACTCTAAGATAAACGCCTACTTGGTGGTCACGGACAGCGAGGGGATAAGTGTCGAGTCTTCAGTGGCTGGCAGGAGGCTCACGGCCGAGAAGTTCGCCGAGGCCATAAGGGCTAGCGGCTTAGACCAGAAGCTAAAGAAGAAGGTGCTCGTCATACCCGGTAGGACGGCCAAGTTCAGCGGCGAGCTCGAGGAGCTAATGCCTGATTGGAAAATACTAGTGGGGCCGAGGGACTCCTCCGACATCCCGGCATACGTCGAGAAGGTGCTCAAGAAGGAGATGGGGTCTGCCTAACTTCAACATCATCTCACCCCTTTTGGAAAGCCCCTTTTTAACTTCTAAGTCGTGGCGTCGAGTCGGGTGCTCGTCGTTGAGTAGGAGCGAGAAGCTGGTAATCGCCGTCGCCGGCAAGGGCGGGACTGGCAAGACGACGATAGCCGCCCTGATCCTGAGGACCCTCATAGACGCGGGCGTGAGGTCAATACTGCTCGTGGACGCGGACCCGGACTCCAACTTGCCCGACGTGCTCGGCGTCAAGGTCGAGAGGACAGTGGGTGACGTGACCAACGAGCTCAAGAAGGCCATCGACAAGGGCGGGCTCCCGCCCACTCTCTCGAAGAAGGACTTGCTGGAGTACAACGTCTTCAAGGTCTTGAAAGAGCTCCCGACCTTTGACCTGCTGGTCATGGGCAGGACGGAGGGCGAGGGCTGTTACTGCATGGTGAACGACGTGCTAACGGAGGTCGTAGACACCCTCTCGAAGAACTACGCAATCACGCTAATGGACATGGAGGCCGGGCTCGAGCACCTGAGCAGGAGGACCGATAGGGACGTCGACTACCTGATAATAGTCACGGACCCCAGCAAGATGGGGTTCCAAACAACCTCGAGGATAAAGAAGCTGGCGGGCGAAGTCCACATACAGTTCAAGAGGATGTTCTTAGTTGGAAACAAGTTCTCTCCTCAGCAAGAGGACATGTTGTATAAATACGCCAAGGAGATAGGGGTGGAGCCCCTAGGCGTTGTCCCCTACGACGAGAACGTCTTCCGCTACAACCTCGAAGGGATATCGTTGCTAAGCCTCCCGAGCGACAGCCCAGCGCTAGTGGCGGTGAGGGACATGGTAAAGAAGATGGGCCTGATATAACCGGATGTAGCGTGGGCCCTAGCTCCTGTAAGGCGGCGGCACCTCTCGGCCCGCCCACAGCCTCAATATGGGAGCTATCGTCGCTTGGGGGAAGACGTTCAGCACGCCCAGCAGGTCCCCTTCCACGACCTCGCCGTTCTTAAAAGCTAGGAAGTTAGCGTAGTTGAAGACCCTCGCCTTCTCGACTTTTTGGGGCCTGCCCCTGCAGCCCACGCTCAGCAGCTGGCCTAAGCTGTTCCAAGCCACCGGACAAGGGATCACCAGCTCGTTAGGCGCTAGTCTTATCTCCCTTATGCTTATCTGGTGCACGTTGTTTGCCCTTAGGGGCGCCCTCTCGATCGCTACGACTGGCTCCCACCTACCCCTCGTGCTGATTATCCATTCGTAGATCTCCTCCTGAACGCTCAACCTCTTGACCTCGCCGCTCCTCTTGTGGACGTACACGAGGTTTATCTGGCCCAGTTGGCTCACCGCTATGCACCCTCTAGCGCGTTTTTCCTTTACCAAAGCTTAACGCTTTCGCTAAATGAGGTATTTAGCGAACTCCTTTACGAACTCAAAGTTCCTTGCCACGTTCTCTGCGCCCACGATTATGGGTCCGTGGCCCGGCAATAGCATCTCCACACTAAGCCTAGATACTCGCTCTATCGACCTGATCAATAGGCCAGAGTCGCCGCCCAAGTCTGTCCTCCCCACCCCTCCCTCGAAGACCAGATCGCCGACCATGAGGTACTTCTGGTCGAGGGAGTATATCGATATGCTCCCCGGGGTGTGCCCGGGAGTGTGAAGAATTTTCAAGTTGAGGTCTTCGAGAAATGAGCTCTCCTCGCCCTTGAACCAGTTGTCGACCGTGAAAGGTACGAAGCTGAGCCCTAGCAGTCGTGAGGCAAACCCTATTTGTGCCTGCATGTACTGCCTCTCTCTTTCGTGCATCGCGACCTTCACGTCGTACTTCTTCTGAATCTCGTGGACGGAGCCGCAGTGGTCTACGTGGGCGTGGGTGACGATTATCCAGTCCACGTCGCTCAGCTTGAACCCGTCCTCGCTCATGAGCTTGACGAGGTCTCGGAGGTGGTCCTGGTGCCCGGGGTCGACTAAGACCCTCACCCCATCTTCGATTATGTAGGAGTTCGACGTGAACCCGGTCTCGGGGTAGTAGTACAGCTTGCTCTTCAACTTCAACTCCATCACCACATGGGGAGCGTCTTCAACTATATATCGAGAATAACGTTTATAAAATACTCTACAGGTAAGCTAGGGTTGACTTCGTAAAGGAGTGCGAGCCTAAGATCATGACGGATAGCGAAGCCTACGTGCCGGACGTGTTGGCGATAGAGTCAGGAGCGGTTAGGAGGCTCGTGGAGAGCGGGGTAGTGAGGGACAGGCTCGTAATACATCGAGCAATAATAAGCGAGCTCGAGAGGAAGGCGAAGTTCAACGACTTCGCGGGCCTAGAAGAGCTTTCGAGGCTCAGGAGGGCCTGCGAGGAGAGATCGGTCAAGATAGTCTTCGTCGGCGAGGCCAACGGCGGCAAGAAGCCCTCTACTGAAGCCCTCAACGAGATGATAAGGGAGCTGGCCCTCGACTTGAAAGGAGTGCTCATAACGTGTGACATCGTCATGGCTAAAGTGGCCGAGGCCATGGGAATAAGCGTGCTATACATGAAGCCGGAGGGCAGGATGAAGCTCGAAGAGTTCTTTGACAGCAAGACCATGTCGATCCACTTGAAGGAGGGCGTAGTGCCCTACGCCAAGAGGGGCCAGCCGGGCAAGTGGGCCTTCGAGCCCATAAGGGAGCACCCGATGACTCGCGAGGAGCTGCAGACGATCATCGCCGAGGTCATGGAGAGGGCCAGGAGCTCGCCTGATGGCTTCGTAGAAGTCGACAGGGAGTCCTCGACCATAGTGCAACTGGGCAACTACAGGATCGTAATAACGAGGCCCCCGTTCTCAGACGGGCTGGAGCTTACGGCCGTTAGGCCGATAGTCAGGCTAAAGCTGGAAGACTACAACTTGCCCCCGAAGCTCGTCGAGAGGCTGGACTCGCACGCCGAGGGCATCCTCATAGCCGGAGCGCCTGGGATGGGCAAAAGCACCTTTGCTCAAGCGCTGGCCGAGTATTACAGCAGGAGGAAGAATAAGGTGGTCAAGACGATAGAGGCCCCGAGGGACTTGCAATTGCCGCAGGACATCACGCAGTACTCTAAAAGCGTTGGGTCCTCAGAGGAGTTGCACGACGTCCTGTTGCTCAGCAGGCCCGACTACACTATATTCGACGAGATGAGGGACACAGAGGACTTCAAGCTCTACGCGGACTTGAGGCTGGCAGGCGTGGGGATGGTAGGTGTCGTCCACGCTACGACGCCGATAGACGCCATTCAGAGGTTCGTCGGCAGGGTCGAGCTCGGCATGATACCATCCATAGTCGACACCGTGATATTCATAAGCGAGGGCAACGTGAAGAAGGCGTACTCAATCGAGACCACGATAAAGATACCCCACGGCCTCAAGGAGGAGGACTTGGCCAGGCCAGTCGTCGTCGTCAAGGACTTCTTGACCAACGAGCCCGAGTACGAGCTATACGTCTTCGGCGAGAGGACGTTCGTGGTCCCCGTGAAGCGAGGCCTCAAAGCGCCGAGCTCCGTGGTAACGAAGGCGCTCGAGCACGTCATTGGCAAGGTCACGCCAGAGTTCGAGCTGGAGATGCCGGAGGAGGGCGTGGCCTTCGTCTACGTGCCTCGCCACCACCTGTCCCTAGTCATGAAGAGGTGCCGCAAAAAGCTCGACAGGATAAGCAAGCGGTTCGACATGCACATAGAAGTAAGGCCTATGGCTTAGCGGACAGCTTCTCCTTCATCCTCGTCAACAGTCTTTCCATTTCGTCTAAGAGCCTCAAAATCTCTTCGAGCCCCTTTTCGTCGACCTCGTGAGAAGGAGAGCTCCTCCTCCAGTACTCGTCGAGCTCTATTGCTAAGCGGATCAACCTGTCCGTGAGGTCCACGACCTCGGGGTCTACCTTAAACCTCGAACTCAACTCGAACAGGCCTCCCCATCCTCGAGGCCTCCAAGGCCATTTCAACGCACTTGAGGGCCCTGTAGCCGTCGACCCCCGTCGCGGCTGGCCTCTCGACGCCTCTCACGGAGTTGACGAAGTTCTCTAGCTCGAGCTTCAGGGGCTCGACCCATTGGTCAAAGAGCTTAAACTCCTTGTCGCTTAGCTTAACGGAGACCTCTTGGCTCAAGTAGTTGAGCTCCGCCACCCCCTCGGTCCCCGTAACCTCCATGACCCTGACCTTGCGCTTAGTAAGCCACGATGACTCAATATAGCCTTGGACGCCTTTCTCCAGCTCCATCATTATGTAGATGTAGTCCTCATGACGAGAGACCTTCGAGCCGGCCCTCGAGTATACGCTCAAAGGAGGTGAACCAGCCAAGAGCATCGCAAGGTCCACGTCGTGGATCGCCAAGTCGAGCGCGACCCCGATATCTGAGACCCTCGAGGCGCCGTCCGAAACCCTCTTGGCCCTAATGGACATCAAATCACCGAGCCCGCCGCTCCCGACCAAGTCGTAAAGCCTCCTAAACCCTGGGTTGTACCTCTCGATGTGCCCGACCATAAGCAATAAGCCCTCCTCCTCGGCCTTCTTGATCAGCGTGAGGGCCTCAGAGCTCTTAGCGGTTATTGGCTTCTCTACGAGGACGTGCCTCCCCATCTCTAGGGCTTTGAGCGCGATCTCGAAGTGTGTCGACGTCGGGGTGCACACGGCGACCGCGTCGCTCCTCTCGATCGCTCCTCTCAAGCTGTCAGCTACCTTGTAGCCGTACTTCTCAGCTATTGACTTCGCGGCCTCGACGTTCATGTCGTAGACTGCCTCGACGACGACGCCCTTAAGCCCGCTTAGGACCCTGACGTGGTTCCTCCCCCAGAAGCCTACCCCTATCACTGAGACCTTAATCGTCTCCAAGACCCCTACCCACCGCCTTGTACTTGAACCCGATCGAAGCGACTTCCTTTGGGTCTAAGATCCTCCAGCAGTCCACTATCAACGCCGGCTTCTTCATGTAGTCGTGCACGTCGCGGAGGAGCTTGGGGAGCTCTTCTTTGAACAAGGTGTGCGGGATCGCTATGACGACGCAATCGGCCCCCTCCACGGCCCCCTCTAGGTCCTCCTCTGCGTCGTAGCCCAAGTCCCTCAAGAGCGATATGGGGACTAACGGGTCGTAGACCCTGACCTCAGCCCCTAAGACCTCGAGGTCGTCGCACAGCGGCTCTACGGGCGAGTAGCGGGGGTCGGCCGAGTCGGCCTTAAAAGCCGCACCCAGCACCGCGACAGCCGACCCGCGCACCTCCTTCCCACACTCCTTTAGGCCATCGATTATGAGCTTGAGCGCGTGCTTTGGCATGGAGTCGTTGACGAGCCTGGCGGTGATGATAAGGCTAGGCCTCACGTCCACCGAGAGGGCGTAGTCTATCAAGAAGTAGGGGTTGTGGGGTATGCAGTGCCCTCCAACGCCGAGCCCCGGCACGTGGAGGTGGCAGAACGGTTGGGTGTTGGCGGCTCTCGCGACCTCGTCGTAGTCGATGCCGAGCTTCTCGCATATTAGGGCCAGCTCGTTGGCCAGGGCTATGTTCACGTCCCTGTACACGTTCTCGGCCAGCTTGACCACTTCGGCCACCCTAGGCGAGGAGACCTTTATCACCCCACCGCTTGTGGTCAGGCCTATTATCGCGGAGGCTAGCTCGAGGCTCTTGGCGCCGAGGCCCGCGACTATCCTTGGATAGCTCTTCAAGTCCTTGATGGCCCTGCCAGCCGAGGCCCTTATCGGGCTGTAGGCTAGTCCAAAGTCGACTTCGACCCTCAAGCCCGAGGCCCCTTCGAGCGCGTCCTTGACGAGGCCCTCCGTAACCAGCGGGCCAACCGTGCTACACAAGATCACGAGAGACCCCCTCTTCATGTTCCTGCCGACGCTGATCGAGGCGTTGTATAAGGCGCCGTAGTCGGGCTTGGCGTTGAAGGCCTTCGTCGGGACGACAATGAATATCACGTCGCAGGCCTCGACCTCGCTAAAGCTCGTGGAAGCCCTGAGCCTACCGGACCTGACCCACCTCTCGACCTCGCCGGACAAGCCCGGCTCGTCGTCGAACCTCCTGCCAGCGTTGACCACCTCCACGACGCCTTCGTCGACGTCGATCCCTGTGACCTCGAAGCCGACCTCAGCGAGCACGCATGCGAGAGGCAGGCCCATCCTTCCAAGCCCCACGACGCACGCCCTAACATCTCCGGACTTGACCTTCTCGACGACCTCGCTTGGTGTCAGGTCTAGGATGGCCATTAAACCACCAGTAAATTTTAACTGAGTTTTCTGTAAAAGAATATATTAAGATTTCCATGTCAAGCGTCATGCAGAAGTTGAGAGAGCTCAAGCTGACCGAGTACGAGTCTAGGGCGTACTGCGCCTTGGTCGAAGGAGGGGCCTTGACGGCGGAGGAGATAAGCAAGGCGTCGGGGATCCCCCTCACGAGGGTCTACAGCGTGCTCGAGAGCTTACGGCTCAAGAACATGGTCGTCGAGGTGGCCGGGAGGCCTAAGAAGTTCGAGGCCCTACAGCCGAGGATAGCCATGAGGGGCTACGTGGCCTACGTGAGGTCGATCATGGAGGAGGAGTTGCGCAGGCTCGAGGAGAGGGCCCGAGAGCTGTCCACGGTCCTGGACTCGATCTACTGGAGCAAGAGGTTGGGCCCCAGCTCTGCCGAGGTCTTGAAGCAGTTAGCTAGCTTGAGCGAGATGGAGAGCTATACAAAGCTCGTGATATCGACGGCCGAGCGCGAGGTGTGCATCCTGACCTATCTCTTCACATGGCTCGACACGGTTAAGGAGGAGCTGTTAGAGGCCATAAAGCGCGGGGTCCAGGTCAAGGCCTTGGCACACGAGCTGAGCCAAAGGGCTTCAAGAGAGGTCTACGAGGCAAGATCCATGGGGGTCGAGGTCAGGGTTTACGGTGGAGAGCCTTACCCGATAAGAGGGACGATCGTCGACGATAAGCGCGCGGTCTTCATGCCCTACATGACCGTCACGTCTGAGAGGCCCTTGCTATCGTTGCCCTACTACTCCGAGAACGTCGCCGTCGTGAGGGTGTTGAGGGACGCCTTCAACTACTTGTGGTCCGGTTCTCGCAACTTGGAGGCCTGAAGCCCGTGAAGCTCTGGGTGGAGTACCTGACCCCAAAGCAGCTCATGTTTTACTTGCCGGTGATCGAAGAGGCGAAGAAGAGGGGCTGGAGCATCTTGGTGACTACTCGTAGGTACAGGGAGACGGACTTCTTGGCCAAGAAGCTGGGGGTCGAGGCAAGGGTCGTTGGCAAGTACGGCGGGGGCGACCTCTACGGTAAGCTCGTGAGCGGCATAAGCAGGATGAGGAGGCTAGCGCCGCTGATCGAGAAGTTCAAGCCGGACGTTGCCTTGTCCACCTCGCCGGACGCCGCGAGGGTGGCCTTCGGCCTCGGCGTTCCGCACGTCTTGGCCAACGACTCCCCGCACTCGATAGCGGTCGCGAAGCTGACGGTCCCGCTGAGCTCGAAGCTCGTGACGCCCTGGGTCATACCTAAAGAGGACTGGGTGAGATACGGCATAGCCGCCGAAGACATCGTCCAGTACAAGGCGTTGGATCCTGTCATGTGGTTGAAGCACTTGCCCTTGCGAGAGAAGCTGGCGATACGAGGGCTCAAGAGGTTCAAGCACCTCGTGTCTGTAAGGATTGAGGAGGTCCAGGCCTCCTACTTGATGATGGACAGGCCGACCATAGTCGAGGACTCCATCGCCAAGCTCGCTAAAAGGGCCTGTGACTCTCTCATATTTGTGTTGCCTAGGTACGCTTGGCAGGCGAGGTACTTGAAGGAGAGGTTTAGGGGCTTGGAAAACGTCGAGGTCGCCACGAAGCCCGTGCACGGCCCCTCGCTCTTAAGGAAGACGACGCTCTTCATAGGGTCTGGGGGGACCATGACCTGCGAGGCGGCCTTGCTCGGCGTCCCGGCCTTCTCCTTCTACCCCAAGGAGCCCCTGCGCGTGGAGCGCTTCTTAATGGAATTTGGCCTCCTAAAGAGGGTCGGAGGCGAGGAGATCTTAGAGGCAGTGGCCTCGGCCCTGTCCGAAATAGAGGAGCTCAGGGCCAAGCAGAAAGAGCTGAGCGAGAGGCTCTGGAGCTCGATGGAGGATCCGTTGCCCAAGATATTGGAGGTTATTGAGGGCCTCGGCCCCAAAGCTTAAGCCTCCTCTTCCGACAGTAGACGGTCGCTTTGTACCACACGAAGAGCCAAGCCGAGAACAGCGCACCGCCGATCGCTAGCTGAAGCGCGTTGTTCAGGAGCGAGCCCGCTAGGCCCTCTATGGGCAGCCTCAGGTTCACGACGACGGCGTTCACGATTATCAGCAACAAGAGCATGAGGCCCCAGACCAGTACCATTACACTGACTATGTCAATCGTGTACTTTAGCGCCTTCATCTTATCACCATGAAGCACGCGGTCGCCAAGGCTAGGATGAATGAGAAGAACGAGAGCAAGGCGTAGGCCTTGACCAGGTCCGGCTCACGGAGAGGCCCTCTCGAGAGTATGAGGTTGGCCAAGGTCATGGGCGCCCCCTCGCTCCTGTTGGCCGCTATGACGTTGCCGCCTAAGACCACCGTGGGCCTCTCGGCTATCTGCCTCCTCTCTAGCAGACCCCCAACGGAGGCCAGTATGTAGAAGGCGTTCATTATCTGAGGCATGAGCGCGACTACCCCCACTACCTCCAGCCTCCCCAAGACGGCGATGGCGCCTATGCCAGCCCCCACGGCCAAGCTACCCACGTCGCTCGCGAAGACTCTGGAGGGGTAGAGGTTGTATGGCAGGAAGCCCATAAGGGCCCCTAGCAACAGCAAGCACATGAACACGGCCCCCCACCTCTCGAGGATGATGGATGGGATCAGGAGCGCGAGCACGCTGAAAATCGACGTGATGGGCATGACCCCGTTGAAGGTGTCTATCATGTTGACGGCGTTGGCCGGCACGGCTATGGCTAGGGGCAACAGGGCCCAGTAGACTATCGTGAGCCTCAGCCTGCCCACGAAGGGTAGCTCGGGCCTCCCTATCACTACCTCTGAGGGGAAGAGGAGCCACCCTACGACTATAGGCGCGCACGCTATTACCGTTAGGAGGGCCTTCAAGGCCCCCCTCAAAGTCCTCAGGTAGTCCAACACCCCTATGGCCCCTGCGGCCAAAGTGCAACTCGTGAAGACCACGAGGCAGACGTCGACCTCGAGGGAGATGAGGCAGTACGCCAAAAAGCCCACGAGGACCCCGAGGAGTATCCCCAGACCGCCCATCTCTGGGACTATTGGCTGGCCGTCTTTGTGAACGTCCCTCCCAACAAAGCCCCTCTTCTTGGAGAAGTCGACGACCTTCGGCATTGCGAGGAACGAGGACGAGAAGCTGGCCAAGAAGACCAAGAGGCCCTTGAGCACTAAGTCGTTAAGCGCTGAGTCCACGGTCTCGCCCCCTCTCTACGAAGAGTTGTGGCACGTCGGTAACTATTCCGCGGACGCCCATGGACCACAAGCGCTCGGCCTCTCCTTTGTCGTTTACGACCCAAGCACACACGGACACTTCCAGGCCACGGGCCTCTTCGAGCAGCTCGGGGTCCACGTAGTCCCTCCTCAAGAACAGGTAGCTGACCTCCTCGTGGAGGAGTCTTGAGAGGCTCAGAGGCCTTGCAGATAAGATTATCCCGGCCTCAACGAAGGGGACCTCTCTCTTAACCATTAGAGGGACTCTATGGTCAAAGGAGGAGACCACTACCTCTCCCTCCTCCATCTCCTTTAACAGCTCTATCAGGCCCCTGACGGCTTTCAACTCCTTCACGTCTAAGACGACCATGGCCTTGCCGGCTACGGCCTTCAATACCTCTTCTATGGTCGGCACAGTGAAGCCCCTCGCTTGACCTAGGCCTCTGAGCTCGTCGAACTCCACTTCGCCTACCAGCTTGTTGACCCCCAATATCCTTGATAGTGATTGGTCGTGGAAGGCCACGAGCGACCTGTCTTTCGTAGTCCTCACGTCGACTTCGACCCCGTCAACTCCGAGCCTCAGGGCCTCGACGACGCCCTCTAGGCTGTTCTCGACCTTGACTGATGGCGCCCCTCTATGACCTATGACCAGCCTACTCCTCAACTCTCACACCATCACTCGTGGGCGAGGCCTTGAAGGCCGTGGCGTCTATGGCCTTTAATGCAGCTATGACCTCTTCCTCTCGCTCAGGGGCCAGCGCCACTATGCACCCCCCGCCGCCAGCGCCCGTTATCTTCGACCCCAGGGCCCCCGCCGCCCTAGCGGCGTAGACCATTTGGGACAGCTTGCTAGTCGACACCCCCATGGCCTCTAAGAGCCCGTGGTTTATGTTCATCAGGTGCCCGAGCTCTTCGATGCTCCCTAATTCTATGGCCTTTCTGGCCCTCCTGGTTATCTCTCCTACGGCCCTTATCACTTGGTCCAACACCTCCGGGTAGGAGTCTCTCAGCTTCTTCACTCTATCTACCATTTCAGCTGTGCTAGCCCCTCTACTCACGTAGCCCACCACTAGACCTCTCAGCCTCTCGACCCCCTTCAGGCCCTCGTAGACCCTCTCCCCTCTGGGGTCTATGTACAGCGCGCCGCCTATGGCGGTCGTCGTGGAGTCCATCCTGCTCGCCCTGCCTTGGACACTCAGCTCGACTTGGTACCCCAGCTTTGCGCACTCGTCCTTGCTGAGGTCCAGCCCCGCCAACAGCGAGTACGCCTTAACGACTGAGACCGCTACGGCTGCCGAGGTGCCCAGCCCCGCGCCCACTGGCATCTCTGAAGTGATGGTCATGTGTGCGCCGACATTGACGCCGAACCTCTCGCGGACGACCTCGACGGCCCTCTTCACGTAGCTCAGAGCTGACAGGACCTTGCTGGACTCCCCCTCAAGCGCCACTGAGCCATTGGGCATGAACAAGGCCTTGAAGCCAGCGAGCACCAAGTCTCTCGCCTCGACCCTCACGAGGCCGTCGTCCCTCTTCTCGGCCCCTACCCTAACCCTCTTCTCTATGGCCACCGCTATCGCTGGCTCGCCGTAGACGACGGCGTGCTCGCCGAACAGGGTTACCTTACCCGGGGCAGAGACTAGCACCAAGAGCTCAGCCCCTCTGCCTGCGCTCAGCTTCAACTAGTGCGGAAGACGAGATTTAAGCCAAATGCGGCCCTTGCGGGGCTCGGCCCTCAGCAGAGGCTGGAAAATTTTAAGAGTTCGAGGAGTCGCAGACGAGGGAGGTGGCTTTCAATTGTCGAGGGCAAGGCCTCAGACGACATCGAAGTAGTGGTCTCAGCCGTAATACTCAATGACGGGAAGCTCCTCTTCATAAAAAGAGGCGAAACGCCCCGGAGGGGCTACTACTCCTTCCCTGAAGGCCACTTAAAGAGCGGCGAGCCACCTCTGGCGGGTCTCGCTAGAGAGTGTAAAGAGGAAATAGGTTGCGCCATCGAGCCATTGGGCTCCAAGGTCTTGGTGCTGGAGGGGCCGAGCAACGTAGCGTTACCCGACGACTACTTGGAGAAGTACTGGCCACCCTCAGGTGGGAGGTTCGGCCTCCACAGATATGAGGTCTTGGACTTAGCATCAATCGACGTCAATACGCGCACGTCGTCAGACAAGAAGTACATCTACATACCCTGCAGGCCCCTCGAGCCCCCTAAGGAGACGGAGGCGGCGTTGGAGACAGTATACATGAGGCCCGAAGAGGCCTTGGACCTCAAGCTAAAGGGCAGGCTCAAGCTAATGCCCACAACGTCGCTGGTCCTAGCCCTGATGAAGCTGGGAGAGTTCGTCCCCTAAAATCTTGGAAAAGTTAAAAAGCGAAGAGGAGTAAGTTGTTCGGTCGTTTCCTCGACCATGAGGTGTAGTGAGCTTGGAGCTCAGCGATCTGATAAGTCGCCTCAGGTCCTATAAGGGCCTCACCAGAAAGTCCTACATAGGAGCGCTTGCCAGGCTCTTCAGCTCAGAGTGCAAGTACGAGGATGCTGGCTGGTTCAAGGTCGGGGAGGAGTACGTGGTCGTCTCGTGCGATGGGATAACAGAGGACCTCGTAAAAGAGGACCCCTTTCTTGCTGGCTTCTACTCAGTTTTAG
>CAZPGS010000016.1:0-14906 GCA_964586135.1 uncultured Nitrososphaerota archaeon | reverse complement strand
CTGCGAGGCTCGGGCCCTCGTGACCCAGGTTCAAATCCTGGCGGCCCCACCAAAAGTGACTTGAGCACGACGTCATCGAGCTTCGAATCGAAAGATGGCGGACCTACGTGGTGTTCTCTCTGTCATGAGCTTCTCCATACGTCGCCTACTCGTCTCTCTTGGGCCTAATTTCAAGACTATGTGAAGCGAGGTGGCGCAACCCTCTTATCTTTCAAAGGAGAAGAATTACACGTGGTTAGGGCTTACATACATGTGAAGGTCGAGCCGGGCAAAGTGCTCGACGTCGTGAAGCAATTGAAAGCTTTGCCAGAGGTAAAGGAGGCGCACTCAGTCACGGGCCCCTACGACGTAATAGCCAAAATCGAGGTCGCGAATACGAAGTCGTTGACGGACTTTCTCATAACCAGGATACATAAAATAAGCGGGGTAAGAGACACAATGACTTCTATAATTCTCGACTAGCGTCTTCACCACTTTATTTTGATGAGTTAAGGATAAATTTGGCCTTAGAGCGTTATAGGGCTCGGCGGAGCGAATGGAGGATCTAGAAGCTGACGTAGTCATAGTCGGTTGTGGGCCAGCAGGGATATTTGCTGCCCTTGAGTTGGCTCACAAAAGCAACTTAAAGATAGTAATGGTTGACAAGGGGCCCGACATAGAGAAGCGCACGTGCTTCACTCGAATGGGCCACGGCTGTGCTGGCTGTAATCCTTGTGCCATGCTGTGCGGTTGGGGCGGGGCAGGGGCTTTTAGCGATGGCAAGCTAACTCTCTCGGCTGACGTAGGCGGCTGGCTGGAAAACTACGTGGGGGGAGAGGAGCTTACCCGGCTAATCGATTACGTCGATAAGGTATACTTGGCCTTCGGCGCCCCCGCCACGACCTTTGGTACCGACGCTGACGTCATAGAGGAGTTGCAGAGACGTGCCCAGCTGGCGGGCTTGAAGCTAATTCCAGTGAGAATTAGACACCTTGGCACTGAGAAGTGCGCTGATGTAATAAAGGCCATGAGAGATTACCTCTCCAATCGAGTGAGGATACTCACTGAGAGACAGGCGACGAGGGTCTTAGTGAATGGTTCGGTAGCAACGGGCGTTGAGCTGATTGATGGGACCAAAATTCACGCCAAGTACGTCGTCCTCGCACCTGGAAGGAGCGGGGCCGAGTGGCTCAAAAAGGTAACTAGAGAGCTCAACCTCAAGGCGTACAACAACCCTGTTGACATAGGCGTGAGGGTCGAGGTCCCAGCACCGGTCATGGAGCCGCTAACGAAGTACTTGTACGAGCCCAAGTTGGTCTACTACTCGAAGTGCTTCGACGATCGGGTGAGGACCTTTTGCTTTAACCCCTATGGCGAGGTGATAATAGAGTCCTACGAGGACGTCGTGACGGTCAACGGCCACAGCTTCTTGAACAAGAAGACCAAGAACACTAACTTCGCAATCCTCGTCAGCACGTCCTTCACGGAGCCATTCAAGGAGCCCATAGCCTATGGGAAGTACATAGCCCGCTTAGCCAACTTGTTGAGCGGAGGCATAATAGTTCAAAGGCTTGGTGACCTTGAAGAGGGCAGGAGGTCAACACCTGAGAGGATCAAGAGGAACATAGTTGAGCCCACGCTCAAGTCAGCAACTCCGGGAGACTTGAGCTTCGTCCTCCCCTACAGGTACTTGGCCAACATATTGGAGATGCTCCAGGCAATGGACAAGCTGACTCCTGGCGTCTATTCGAGGTACACGCTACTATACGGCGTCGAGGTCAAGTTCTACTCCTCGAGACTAGAACTGACGAGAGAGCTTGAGACTGAGGTCTCGAACCTCTATGCCATTGGTGATGGCGCGGGCATAACGAGGGGCCTCGTCCAAGCCTCCGCATCAGGCGTGGTCGTCGCTAGGAGCATACTTCAGAGAGAGGGCTATTCACTAGAGCTTACGAGCGAAAACCTGCCTAGAAACGTCCCATCTAAGCTGTAGACGTAACCCTTTCGCGGATTAACGAGCCTTCTGAAGATAGGGCTCGACCTCTGAAAGGAGCTCTTGCGCAAGGAGCTGTGCCCCAGATAACTGTTGTATGCTGGATGGACTATCAACTTCTTAATATTGAATTCGACTCCAAGGAGCTTCTTCGCTCTCTCCCTCGCTCTCTTCCCGAGATAGTAGACGATCCACACCCTCTTCTCTCCATGAGGTACTGGCACGGAAGGATGGAGGTGCCCCATCATGAGAACATCACCCGTGAGCAGCTCTGGCTTAGGCCAGGCATTGCCATGGACGAAAGAAATGCCGTCTATCGAAAAGCCGGAGGCCTCGTAGATTTCGACGCCCTCGATCTTTAGGCGTTTCAGCGAGCCGTCGTGGTTACCCATCACTATGACCATCCTCTCAACTTTATCCAACAGGCTTTTGATGACTTTCTCGACCTCTGCTCTTATCTCCCTCCTAAGGCCCTTGATTTCATGCTTCACATCACCGAGCACGATCAAGACGTCGGGCTTGGCGGACTCCAACAGGCTCAGCAAGCTTCTCGCTATTTCGTCGCTCTGCGACGGGACTTTAAATCCGAGCTTTTGAAGCTCGTACTCTAGACCTATGTGGAGGTCCGAGACCGTCAATATCCTCTTGCCCCCGGCCACCACCATTGATGCTGGTGCATCAAGTAGGAACTTGACCGTAACCATGGAGCTTTGACCTCTTTGACTGAGTCATATTTATTTGATTGCGGGCTACCATTAGAGTTTGTGCAGTCAATAATGCAATTGCTCCAGGAGATGGGCCTCCCAATAGACGACGTATCGTTAAAGCGCTTAAAAAAGGCCATCGAGACGGTCAACAGGAAGCGGGTGAAGAAGTACGTGTTCATGCCCAGCGGACGGGTAATGTGGATAGTCGTTGGCAAGAAGAGGGATTACTGGGTCATACCAAGGCTCTACTGTTCTTGCGATGATTTCTACATAAACGTGGTCTCGAGAAGAAGTGCGCCGGTTTGCTATCACCTCTTAGCTCAAGCAATAGCCGAGAAAACTGGCAAATACGAGATCTTTAACGTCAGCGATGAGGAGGGGGAAAGGCTCGAAGAGGAGTGGCGTAGGGTTCAATGACGGTTAAGTCAAAATCATCTTTAAAAGGGCCATCCTGACCAAGAGGCCGTAGAACACTTGCCTAAAGTACTTAGCATGAGGCGTTTTGTCTATTTCCCAGTCGAGCTCATCGACTCGCGGCAGGGGGTGCAGGACCATTAAGTCATCCTTTGCGTGCCGAAGGTGTTCTATTGTCAGCTTGTAGGACCCCTTCACCTTTTCATACTCCATGGGGTCTACAAATCGCTCTCGTTGTACTCTGGTCACGTATATAACGTCGGCCTCTCTTATGAGCTCTTGAGATAACGAGGTCATTTCCACGAAAGAGGCGCCTTGCTCTTTGAGCTCTTCCCTTACTTCTTCTCTCAATTTCAGGAGTTCGGGCGAGACAAATATGAAGTTCACTTTAAAGTTGAGCAACCCCTGTATCAGGGATCGCACAGCTCGGCTGTACTTGAGGTCCCCGAGAAAGAGCACGGTCAAGCCGTCTATCCTCCCCCTCTCCCTCCATATCGTATAGAGGTCTGTGAGGGCTTGCGTCGGGTGCGACAGGGCCCCTGAGCCCGCGTTTATCACCGGTATCTGGACCGCGTTGGCTATTGCCTTAGCAACACCTTCAAAAGGGTGCCTCACGACCATCATGTCGACGTAGTTCTCAATAACTTTAACCGTGTCTATCAAGCTCTCTCCCTTAGCTATGGAGGTTATGGAGGGCTCTTCAAAACCTATTACATCGCCGCCCAGCCTCTTCATGGCGGTTTCGAAGCTCAGCCTCGTTCTCGTGCTTGGCTCAAAGAACAGCAAGGCCATGACTTTCCCTCTTAGCAAGTCGCTCTTAGACCTAGTCCATGGCTCCAAAGACGTGGCCTCTCTGAATATTGTCAACATCTCCTCTTTCGTGACGTCTTTAATTGATATCAAGTCCCTTCCGCGCAGAGACATCGCTAAACTAACCCCTCAGGAAATTATTTAGAGCACTACAGCTTAAGTATTTAAGGTGCGGCTTCGGGATGATGGTCGATCGAGAACTACGCGTCCAAAAGATAAAAGATGGAGTAGTCATAGATCACCTGAGAGCTGGCACCGCGCTTAAGATTCTCGAAATGCTGGGGGTAACGGGTAAGGAAGGCTTCATAATAACCATTGCGATGAATGTGCCAAGCCAAAAACTTGGCACCAAAGACCTCATAAAGTTTGAAGGCAGGTATCTGAGCCCATCAGAGGTAAGCAAGATAGCGCTCATAGCCCCCCGAGCGACCTTAAACATCATAAAGGATTACCAAGTGGTAAGGAAGGAGAGGCTAGCCCTTCCAGACGAAATCTCCGGGATTATAAAGTGTAGCAACCCCACCTGCGTCACGAACCACGAACAACATGTTCAGAGCAAGTTCCGAGTCATAAGCCGAGAGCCCCTAAAGGTTAAATGTGAGTACTGTGAAACTGTAATGGGTCAAGAAGAGGTAATTAGGAGACTTACTTAGGACTCCGTCGTGGGTGAGCGCAAGTGAAGGTGGTCGCCGTAGGGAGTCAAGATTTCGTCACAGGGTTAAGATTAGCAGGGGTCGACGAGGGCTTAGTGGTACGCGATAAACAAGACGCTGACGCGAAGCTCTCGACTTTGATAAAGAGGACTGACGTCACCTTAATCCTAGTAGAAGAGGGCTACGCCTTCGAGATCCCGAACTTCTACGCCAAGTACTTGAAGCTAAAGCGACCAGTCGTAACAGTGATACCCACCGGGAGAGCTAGAGAGGGTGTGCGCGACTACATGAGTGAGCTCATTAGGAGGACTGTTGGAGTGGAGGTTGTGATAAGGTAGTCGTGGTGATGGACATGCCAAGCATAGGGAAAATAGTTAGAGTGGCGGGTCCCGTCGTCGTCGCTAAGGGGATGAGAGGTAGCCAGATGTACGAGCTCGTCAAGGTCGGAGAGCTTAACCTGATAGGCGAGATCATCAGGTTACAAGAGGACTTAGCTACAGTGCAAGTCTACGAGGAGACGAGCGGGTTAAGGCCAGGGGAGAAGGTTGTGGGCACAGGGCAGCTCCTGTCAGTTGAGCTTGGTCCAGGGCTTCTAACGCAGATCTACGACGGAATTCAAAGACCCCTCGAAATAATAAAGGAGAGCACAGGAGATTTCATAGCGAGAGGGGTATCGGCCCCGGCTTTGCCAAGAGGCAAGAAGTGGTCCTTCATACCAAAGGCTAAGGCGGGGAGCAAGGTCGTAGGCGGAGACTTGTTGGGAGAAGTGCCCGAGACCCCTCTTGTGACCCACAAGGTGATGGTCCCGCCAGACGTCGAAGGCGTTTTAGAAGACATAGCCCCTGAAGGCGAGTACACGATCGAAGACGTCATAGCCAAGGTCAGGACGCCCGACGGCTCAGTACGAGAGCTTACGATGATGCAAAGGTGGCCAGTCCGCAAGCCAAGGCCCTACAAGGTGAAGCTCGACCCCGTAGAGCCGTTGTTGACTGGCCAGAGGATCATAGATGCCTTGTTCCCCATAGCCAAAGGGGGGACGGCAGCGATACCTGGAGGCTTTGGGACGGGAAAGACTGTGACACAACACCAGCTAGCTCAATGGGCGGGTGCCAAGGTAATAGTCTACATAGGCTGCGGCGAGAGGGGCAACGAAATGACCGAGATGCTCGAGCGCTTCCCAGAGCTTAAGGACCCCAAGACTGGGAGGCCCCTCATGGAGAGGACCGTGATGATAGCGAACACCAGCAACATGCCAGTAGCTGCGAGAGAGGCTAGCGTGTACACTGGCGTCACGTTAGCGGAGTACTTTAGGGACATGGGCTACGACGTCGCCTTAATGGCTGACTCCACTTCGAGGTGGGCGGAAGCCCTTAGAGAGATATCGGGGAGGCTCGAAGAAATGCCAGGAGAGGAGGGCTACCCACCGTATTTAGGCGCCAGGCTGGCGGAGTTCTACGAGAGGGCTGGCAGGGTCGTCACCCTCGGCTCTGAGGACAGGATTGGCTCGGTCTCAATAATCGGTGCAGTGTCGCCACCAGGAGGGGACTTCTCAGAGCCCGTCGTGCAGGCAACTCTCAGGATAGTCAAGGTCTTCTGGGCCTTAGACACGGCTCTCGCCTACAGGAGGCACTTCCCCGCCATAAACTGGCTGACGAGCTACTCGCTCTACCTAGAAACGCTAGAGGGATGGTACAGAAAGAACGTCGTGTTTGACTGGCCAGAGTTGCGTAAAGAAGCTATGGCACTTCTGCAAAGAGAGGCTGAGCTATTGGAGATAGTGAGGCTCGTCGGCCCAGACGCGTTGCCGGAAGCCGACAGGGCAACTCTCGAGGTCGCGAGGATGATAAGAGAGGACTTCTTAATGCAACACGCATATCACCCAATAGACACTTACTGTCCGGTGGAGAAAACGTACCTAATGCTCAAGGCGATACTACACTTCAACAGAAAGGTGAAGGAGGCTATTTCGAGCGGCGTCACGTTGAGCGAGATATTGAGGTTGCCTGTTAAAGAGGACTTAGCTAGGATGAAGCTGATACCCTACGACAAAGTCAAAGAGTCCATAGAGGAAATCATGGGAAAAATAGACGAGCAGGTAGGCTCCTTAATAAAAAGTCGAAAAGCTTTAGTGGCATAAGGGTGGCTCGCGTGTCGATCCCCTTGTCAGCGCTTAAGGCCAAGAAGTACAGGACCGTGAGCGAGATAGCAGGTCCCTTATTGATGGTGAAGGGCGTCGACGACGCCGCGTACAACGAGCTCGTCAAGGTCGAGGCGGGGACCGGGGGAGTCAGGACCGGGGTCGTCTTAGAAAGCGCCGAGGGTTACGCCGTTGTCCAGGTTTTTGAGGGCACGAGCGGACTCGACGTCGATAAGACGGCAGTTACATTTCTAGGAGAGACGCTAAAGGTACCGGTCTCCATGGACATGCTAGGGAGGATATTCGACGGTAAGGGCCAACCAATAGACGGAGGCCCACCAATAATACCTGAAGAGGAGCGCGACGTCTACGGCTCGCCGATAAATCCATCTGCTCGCGAGTACCCCAAGGAGTTTATCCAAACGGGGATCAGCGTCATAGACGGCATGAACACCCTCAGCAGAGGCCAGAAGCTCCCCCTGTTCACAGAAGCGGGTTTACCTCACAACACAATAGCCGCGCAAATAGCGCGCCAAGCTACCATCCCGGGCAAGGAAGAGGAGTTCGCAATAGTCTTCGCAGCCATCGGGATAACAGCTGAAGAAGCTATGTTCTTTAGGAACGAGTTCATTAGGACGGGGGCTATCGAGAGGCTCGTGACGTTCTTAAACTTGGCTGAGAACCCAGCCATTGAGCGAGTAATAACTCCTCACGTGGCACTGACGACTGCGGAGTACTTGGCCTACGAGTATGACATGCACGTGCTGGTGATAATGACGGACATGTTAAATTACGGCGAAGCGCTTCGAGAGATAAGCGCGGCGAGGGCAGAGGTACCTGGTAGGAGAGGCTATCCCGGCTACCTTTATACGTCGCTAGCCCAGATCTACGAGAGGTGTGGGAGGATTCATGGAAGAAAAGGCTCTATAACGCTGATCCCCGTGGTCACGATGCCTGGAGGCGACATAACTCACCCAGTCGTCGACCTAACGGGATACATAACCGAGGGGCAACTCATATTAAGCCGAGAGTTGCATCGCAAGGGCATATACCCACCAATGAACCCCCTTCCGTCGCTTAGCAGGCTGATGAAGGAGGCCACGAGGTACACGAGGAAAGACCACCAGCAATTGAGCGATCAGCTCTACTATTGCTACAGCGAGGCCGTAGACCTGAGAAGCCTCGTGGCGGTGATAGGAGAGGAGGCTTTGACTGAGCGTGATAGGGCTTACTTGGCCTTTGGAGACGCCTTCGAAAGGCGCTTCATAAACCAGGGCGTCTACGAGAACAGGGACCTTGACACGACGCTGGAGATAGCGTGGAACCTGTTAGGCGAGTACATACCTGAATCCGAGTGGAAGCGCTTAGACCCTGGGGTCATAAAGGCTTATTGCCCGAGGTATAGAGAGAAGAAGTCCCCTTAGAGCCCTTTCCTCTTTTTCCCTCCTGCGAGCACTCCGCTTACTACGTCCCTTAGCTCGCGCTCTGCGTCGCCTTCTTCTAAGATCGTCCCGGTAACGATTATATCGGCCCCCGCCTCGGCCAAGGCCTCGGCCTGGTCTCTTCTCCTTATCCCTCCGCCCACGATAAGCCTCACGTCGATGTAACCTCTTACGAACTTCACGGTGCTTGGCGGTACGGGCTTAGGAGCGCCAGAGCCTCCTTCTATGTACACGAACCTCATGCCTAAATACTGCGCAGCGAGTGCGTAGAGGGCTATGACCTCCGCCTTGTGCGGAGGTAGAGGCCTTGCCTGACCTATTATGCTCGCGGTCCCGCCATCGCCTACCACTATGTAAGCCATGGGCAGGGCCTCGAGGCCATACTTCTTAATTATGGCCGCGCTCTGTACCTGCGCGCCTATTATGAAGTACGGGTTCATGGAGTTTAGGAGTGACATGAACCATATGGCATCAGCGTAGCAGCTTATGGTGTTGATGTTGCTGGGGAAGACTATGACGGGCAAACTGCAGTTCTCCTTGATGACCTTTATGGTCTCATCCATCGCTCTTTCATTAACGTTGAGGCTACCGCCAACCATTATGGCGGAGCTCCCGGCCTCCTCTATTATTTTGGCGAGCCTAGCGGCCTCTGCGAGGTCCGACTTCTCAGGGTCGAGTAGCGACAGGTGAATTGACCCTTTAGCCTCTATCTCGTCATTGAGATACTTCTCTACCTTCAACCTCTTCACCTTTAACGCTTAACTCGCCTGAATAGTACCTGTCGATAAAAACGTTGTAGTAGTGGACCAGTTCGTAGTTCTTCATTCTTCCCATTCTCAGCACTAGGCCGCAGTTAGAACATAAAATCACTACCTCATCGTCATCAATGCTTACGGTCACGCTTATCGTATCGCAACTTGGACACCTAAATACTTTTGGCGGCTTGCGCACGACCTTTCTGATAACTTTTCTCCTTCTCCTCCGACCGCCCATCAGACCACACCCACGCGCGCTCAGGCCTCATCTCATAAAGGGCTGGTTATCGCTTTAATCTTTCGTAGACGATGAAGAATGCCGTGAGCGTCACAGCGATGATCACTGTTGCGGCAGTCCACGTAGCGAAGACGATAGGCGACCTCCGGGGATCTAAGAGAAGTAACGACATCTCTATAAGCGGTTGCCTTAGTAGGAGGCAAAATGTTGCTGATACGGCTTCGTGCCATATTTTTTGTCCACCCGACAAATGCTTATGTAGCCCCCTCGCAATTATCACTATCACTGTTGCTATCACTATCAAATCAATTGTTGTAATGTCGTAGGCTATAGGGTCGTAGCTCTTCGGGTTTATAAGAAAGATCCCCGCAAGCACCCCAATATTGAACGCATTGGCTAAGAAAGGCTCTTTGTTTACTGTCGAAACAACAGCAGAGGCCCCCAAGTATAACGCTACGATTAAGACCATCGCTGCGATGAAGGAGCCGAAGAACAAAACTGGCGCCGTGGACCAGCCGTAGGATAATCGCTTGTCTAAATTAAACCCCTTGACGATCATCGTGAGCCCCATTATCAACAGCAGAGCAATTCCAGCATAGTGCGCATAGCCTATGGTCACCAATATCGCTAAAATAATTAAAAATGTTCCTGGCAGACCCAAGAGGTAGAGAGAGTAACGAGGGTTCTCGACGAGGTCCTTCCAATACTTGACAAAGAGAGAATATGTATCTTCTAACTGCCTCATTTGCTTCACCAAGACTCTCTTTATCGAGACTATGGGGACTCTGGCTTGGAGGATCGGTACGACGCGTTCGTCAGAGGCTCCATCACTCACAAATACTATCCCATCGGCGTTGTGCCTCTCGAGGATCTTATCGACCTCTTCAGCTATCTTCATGTCCGCTTTAACGCCACCCTCTCTAACGCCAGCAACCGTGGCAAGCTCGCACTCGAAGCCCTCCTTTAGGAGCTCGTCGTAGAGCTTTATTGCCGCGAAGAGCGCATTTGCGTCTGCTTCTTCGGGGACTTTTAGTATGAAGTCTATGGCGGCCTTGAGGTTGGCCTCCCTACCAATGATAGGGGCCTCTATCCCCGTGACGTTGCTTATGTCCCCATCTCTATCGACATATAGTACTAATAACCTCTTTTTTCCGAAAGGAGAGACCCTCATGGTGAACACTTACAGCCTTATTCTCTTCCCCATTTTAAGGTCTTCCAGCATTTTCTCATAAATTTTCTCGAGCTCTTCCTCTCTTTCGATAAGTCTTTTGACCTCCTCCTCGATCCTCCTCACCAAGGCCTCTTCTTCTGCCTCTTTCTTTTTCCTCAGGAGGTCCCTAAGTCTCTCCTTGAGCTCATCCCTCTTCCTCTTTAATGTTGCGATCTTCTCTACTATCTCCTTGACGCTCCTCCTGGTCTCTTCTCTTCTCTGCGCTAAGGCTTTGACCCTCCCTCTCATCTCTGCTATTAATTCCCTAAGCTTCTTTACTTCCTCGGCAAGTCTTTTCACTTCTTCCATCAAGTGAAGGCGTCTTTCCTCCTTTTCACGCAATTTGCTTTCTTTCTCCTTAAGCTTCTCAGCTATGAAAGCCAAGAGCCCGACTTCCTCCATAAGCTTCATGGCCCTTTTCTCCTCCTCGAGGCTTAAAGATGAGGTCTGGTACGTCCACTCTAGCTCGTCTAACGTCTTCTTCAGCTCCTCGGGCTCCCTGCGTCCGAGCTTAGACCTTAGGACCTTCGCCTCTCTCTTCAGCTCCTCGATCTCTCTCTTCAGCTCCCTCAACTCCTCTCTCTTCTTTAGGATCTCCTCTCTTTTAGTCGATGCCTCTCCTCTCAACTTCTCAATTTCTTGCCTAAGACTTGCCATCTCCCTCCACAGCCTCTCCTTTTGCGCCCTCTTGTCCTCAAGGTCTTTGTACAAAGAGTTAAGCTCTTCCCTGACTCTGCCCAGCTCGCTCCTTAACGTCGCTTCTTCCCTAGCCCCTTCGCTTTCATAGCCCTTTCTAGGCGCTCTATTCAAACATGACACCGCCCTTTACTGCCAAGTCTCGTCGACCCTAAAGGGACCAACGTCGACGAACTCCTCTTCTCCTCCGGCAAATATCCTCTGCAACTCACCAAACAGCTCGTCCACACCTTCACCGGTTATTGAGGATACAGGGATTATGTTGGTCAGGCTTTCAAGCTGGGTCAGAACTTGCATTATGCTTCGACTGAAGTCGCTGAGCATGGCGCTTTCTTCTTGGCTCAGCACCTCGCATATGTACTCTACGTTATCAAACCACTTCACAACAACTTCACGGTCCTTCTTAGTTAAAATATCTGACTTCGACAATACACATATTTGTGGCTTCAAGAGGCTGAAGTGAACGGACGCCGAGAGCAAGAGAGAGGCAGCGAGGCTGCTTGGCCTCTTGAGGAAGCTCGCGTCGACTAAATAGACGACCGCGGTCCTCTCGGAGCACAACGTCGATATTATGGCCCTGCCGGCCTCTCTGAAGGCAAAGAGCTCCATCTGGCCTGGTGTGTCTACCAATATGTAGCCCGGATTGCCCTTTTCGGCCTCTTCTTTTAGCTTCTCGGCAAAATTGGCAATCATGTCGGCACACGCAATGAACGCTCCATTAGGTCCCAGGGAAAGTTCGGTCATGACCTTCTCAAAGCTTATGTAGTCCCTAACGTCGACGTCGGGTCCGTACGGTAACCACTTAGCCCCCGGGTCCAAGTTAACTGTCACGACGTCTTGCTCGTGCTCCCTAAGCCACCTCGAGAACACGTCAACTAACGTCGACTTTCCAGAACCAGCCGTACCGACGAAATAGACGTAGAACATGGGCCTTCCTTCTCCTTCTGTCTGTCAGCTCTTCTTGCTCAGCCACCACTTAAGGTATTCCTTTCTCCAAGAGTTTCTCTCTTCGGGCTTGTCAGCCCTCTTCTTGGTTACAGAACTATACTCCTCCCTCGTCATGGTCAGGCCACAGTTCTCGCATATATATCGTTGTGAGTGCTTGTTGTAGAGAAAGTCCCCGCCGCACTCAGGACACTTAACCGTAATAATCCCCTTGCCATAAATGGGGTCACGTCAATTTAAGCTTTCTTGAGGCCTCATAAGCTTAATAGAGCTTTATGCGCTTGTTTTTCGCGTGCATAAGCTCTTGCTAATTTTGTCAAAAGAACATCAAACTCTGCCAGCCGCAGAGGCGAAGGCTGTTCTAGAAGCTAAGGGGCACAGCTTTAAAATATGTGAAGTCGATCCACCGATAATGGTCTTCGAAGTCGACGACATTGAGATTTGTGCTTCATTGAAAGAGAGGCTCGCCATGACCCTCGAGGGGGTCAAGCTATTATTTAAGTGTAAAGCTGACCTCGCCGAAATTGAAAGGTCTTTAAAAGACGTGGACTTCAGCTTCCTTGAAGGCAAGACGATGGCCATAAGGCTCTCCAAAAAATCCCCTTCAATTAACGCTAGCTCCTTAGAGCTTGAGAGGAGGCTTGGGGCTATGGTCCTCGAAAGAGCTAAGAACACGAAAGTCAACCTAAGAAGCCCTGATGTGGTGCTTCGAGGGGTATTGGCTAAGTCTTTTTACTTCGGGGTCAAGGTGTTTGAGGTTGATAGGGGGGCCTACGACCTCAGGAGGCCGCGTTATCGCCCTTTCTTTCATCCGGGAAGTCTCGAGCCGAGGATCTGTAGGGCCCTCGTAAACCTCGCCAGGCCGAAAGAGGGCTCAATCTTCTTAGACCCGTTTAACGGCACTGGGGGCTTCTCCATCGAGGCCAGTATGGTGGGTTGTCAAGTAATAGGCCTCGACATCGACGACGAAATGTGCCATGGGGCGTTGAGGAATTTAAAATCATTGAAGTGTGATGTTGTTGGAGTGATTAGAGGCGATGTGCGCACATTACCGGTCGCCGAAGGGTCTGTGGACAGTATAGCGACTGATCCTCCTTACGGCAGATCGACGTCGCTTAAAAGAGCCTTATTAGAAGATTTAGTGAACAGTCTTCTGTGCCAAAGCGAGGGCTTACTCAAGAAGGGAGGATACCTATGTTTTGCGCATCCAGCTTGGCTCACGGACATAAAGGTCCCGAGCTCCATGGCCTTAGTAGAGCAGCACGAGATGAGGGTCCACAAGTCTTTAACTAGGAGGATAACGGTTCTAAGAAAAACGTGAAAAGGAAGTGACATATTGATAAAAGTGGTATTTTTAGGGACTTCAGCAAGCATACCGACTAAGCGTAGGTCCCTCCCTTCGATAATGGTCATTAGGGATGGCGAGCAGTTCCTTCTTGACTGCGGCGAGGGAACGCAGCGCCAAGTGGTGAAAGCCGGCTTAGGCCTGAGGAAGAAACTTAAGATCTTTGTAACGCACATGCATGCGGACCACGTATTAGGCTTGGCCGGGGTCTTGATGTCGTTGTCATTGACCGGCAGGCAGGACCCCCTCGAAATTTATGGCCCCTCAAGGCTTCAGTCCTTCATTGAGTACATGAAGGAGCTTTTCAACTTTAGCCCCTCCTTCGACGTGATAGTCCATAGGGTCTCTGAGGGCACGGTGTATCAGGGCAGGGGCTTTAAGATATTGGCTTTCAAGGTAAAGCACACCGAAGAATCGTACGGATACGCCTTGGTAGAGGAGCCGAGACCTGGGAAGTTCGACTCTAAAAAAGCCGAAGAGCTTGGAGTACCCAAAGGCCCTCTCTGGAAGGCCCTTCAAGAGGGTAAGGCCGTGGTGATTGGTGGGCGTGAGATAAGGCCTGAGGACGTCTTGGGCCCCCCTCGTAAAGGCCTAAAGATCGTGTATAGCGGGGATACGGCTCCGACGCACGAGGTGGTGGAGGCCTCAAAGGACGCAGACTTGTTGATTCACGAAGCCACGTTTGACGATACGCTCCAAGACAGGGCTATCAGCGAGCTCCACTCGACCGCTGGCCAAGCCGCCAACATAGCTCTTGAAGCCAACGTCAAGAGACTCGTGTTGACTCACATAAGTCCGAGATACGAAGAACCTTCTCCGTTGCTTTCTCAGGCCAAAAAGATTTTCGAGAACACCGTGATCGCCGAAGACTTCATGAACATAGAGCTGAAGTGGGCTGATTAGCTTATCATTCTGACGACGGCGTCGAAGCTCTTTTTTGCGTCCTTGAAGTTCATGACTTCTATCGACAGTCCGCCCAAGAGCTTGAGCTTTTTTATTAAAGGCATTATCGAGGCCCAATTGATCGTACCAGAGCCCACCGCTAAGTGCTCGTCTTTCTTGCCATTATTGTCGTGTATGTGCAGGTGAAGTAGATGATCACTAGCCTTTAAGAGGTACTTCCAAGCCTCGTGAGCGCCGACAGTGTTTGAGTGACCAACGTCCAACGTCAACCTTATCCTCTCTAGGGCTTGCACTTCTTCGATTAACATTAAGGCCTCATCGCAAGATTCGATTAGCGCGATTCCTCCTGAGGGCATGTTTTCAACTCCTACATAGATGTCTAAGTCGTTGGCGAGCCCGTCTATCTCCTTCAGGGTGTCCAGAAATATCCTCCACGTCGTCTTAGGCTTTATGAAGTCTAAAGGAGACTTAAAGCCGGAGTGCAATACTATTAGCCTCGCATCGAGGTATCGCGCGTCTCGCATAGACGCTTTTATGAGCTTTAAAGCCGCCTTTCTCAAAGAGCGCTGGGGCGTTGATATATTTATGCCGTCATAAGGCGCATGGACAATGTAGTTCAGAGAATAGCTCCTCTTTAGCTCTAAGAGCTCTCGCCTCCTCTTATCATTGAGTTTATGAC
>CAZPGS010000015.1:0-15432 GCA_964586135.1 uncultured Nitrososphaerota archaeon | reverse complement strand
TATAAAGCTATTGACGAGGATGGTAAAAGCGAGAGGAGAAGAGGGTGCTCAGCAGTTTCTGGTTTCTAGGCCTTTCAATGTTTCCGTAGGCTTTGGTATAGCTCTCTAGGGTTTAACCCCTATACCGAGTTTTGGCTGCAAAGTTCATAAATCCGGCTGAACTGCACTATCAACGGTAGAGGACTGGGGGTAGAGCCGGGGTAGGACTGGGGCGCCTCCGAGACCACCCGCTCCGAGCAGCGCCCTTATGAAAAGAAGTGCTAGATGAAAAGAGGTGCTAGCGCGAAGGAGCGGGCGGGAGGGGGCACGCCCAGAAGCCGTGATGAACCGACCTACGGAGGCCTAGAAAAGCCGTAGGCGGGAAACGGTATCCTTAAGTAGCCCCGTACCTCTCGTTCCACTCCACGTACTTCTTGATGTGTTCTTTGCTAACGGAGGGCCTTCTCTTGCTCAAAACGTCGAGGAAGTCCTTCATGCAAGCCCTTCTTAGCTCCCACCTTCTTGGGCTTGGGTCTAGGTCGTCTATCAACCTGAACTGCACATCTCTGCACACCTCCTCGATGTCGTGAGCTGTGTAGCCTTCAGTCCGTTGCGCCAATACTTCGAAGTCCACATCGTTGGCCAGCCCCAAGCCCCTCGTGTAGTGCTTGAAGAGCTCTACGCGGGCCTTGAAGTCTGGCGGCGGGACGTAAATCCTCTTCTGAAACCTCCTCAAGAAAGCTTGATCGAGCATCCAGGGCTTGTTGGTCGCGCCCACGACATATAGGTAAAGCCTCTTGCCCTTGGAGCGGAGGCCGTCCATCTCATTCAGTAATTGGCTCCTCATCCTAGCTTCGCCGCCGACCTCCGTGGAGAACATAGTCGTGAGGGCCTCGACCTCGTCTATGAATATTATGGCTGGCCTATTCCTCAAGGCCTTTCGTCGAGCCTCTTCGAACACCTTAGCTACGTTCTTCTCGCTCTCGCCGAGCCACTTGGACATTATGAGCGCGGGGTCCACGTAGAATAGGTGAGCGTCCACCTCCGTGGCCACCGCCGCAACGACCAGCGTCTTACCGCAACCAGGAGGGCCGAAGAGCAGGATCCCCGTTGGCCACCCTAGAGGCAACTTCTCGGGGTCTACCTTGGTCGGGAGGATTATCGCCTTCTTAAGCTCTTCCTTCACGTGCTCTAAGCCGATGACGTCGTCCCAAGATACGTTTGGCCTCTCCTCCCGCGAGGCGCTGGGCACCTCAAGGGCCTCAGTCCCGGTGCTGTAGTCTGAGAAAGAGGTCCTTTCAAGCGGCACGTCAATTTGGAGCAGCCTTATCCTCTGCTGGTACATCATGGCCCTCTCCATGTAGACTTTGTTTAAGGGATAATCCGGGTAAAGCTTGACGAGCTTGAGGAGGGCCTCGGCGGCCCTAGAGTAGTTTTCAATCGCCTTCTCTCTCAGGCCCTTCCTCTCGTTCTTTAAGGCCTCTTGAGCATATTTGAAGGCTACGCTCTCGAGCTCGCTGGTCATCACTAATCCCTTACTATCTATTACTTAAATTGAGAAAGTGAGGGGGGCTTATTGGATGAGGCTAGGCGAGCCTTATCTTGCCCTCAGACGCTAGCCTCTCAAGAGCCCTCCTAATGTCATCGGGAGGGGTTTTGAGCTCGGCCGCGCACTTGCTTATTATTATTTCCCCGCCTTGCCTCTTGATGTACTCCAGCAACTTTTCCTCAAGGCTATCTACTCCAAGAGGTGCAGCGGTCGAAGTAGAGACGGGTATCTTCTCGAGAGCTACCATTGGAAGCTCGGGCAGCTTCTCCTTCAACCTCTGCTCGGCTATGACTTCAGCTTCTTGTAGGACCTTCAAGGCCTCTTCGCTAGCCACGACTTCAGTGGTCTTGGGCTCCCCCACGTCCACCAGTATGCTTCCAAGCATCTTGTTAACGTTGTCTAGCTCAGTAGCGACCTCCGGTATTATGTTGGTCAGCTGTCCCCTCAGGCCCTGTATTATCTTCATAACGGGGCCTAGATGGACCATAGCGTCCCCGAGCTGTTCGATGGTCTCAAGCCTCAGTATGACCTGCTCTATGGCCAAGCTGCTGGCCATAATGGTCTTTATAAGCTTTCGGAGCTCCGCGAGCTCGTTGGCGTAGAGGATCGCGTGAAGCTCGTCGTTCCAAGACTTTGCCATAGTACACGCGTTGAATAGCTCTTTGTCCCTCTCCTGAAGTCTAGTTACTAACTGCTGAAGTCTACGGTGCTGGGCGTTTAGCACCTTTAGGGCCTCGTATATCCTCTCCTTAAGGGTCTGCCTTCTCCATCCACGCCATAGGCGGTGCACCTCGCTTCCACCTCATTGTCGAGCTTCCTGCGCTGTCACTCTTTGATACGCACCACGAGCGCCTCTGTATCCTCTTTACTAATCTTCGGGAGTACGGGGGGCGCAGTAATGAGTTTCTCAAGCTCGGCTATAGAAGCCTCTAAGTCCTTCCTCTCACCAGCTATCCTGTTCATGCCCGTCTGGATCATGTTGACGATCGAGTTGAAGAAGACGTCGTCAATCTCACCTATCCTGTGAGACACCTTTGCGCTAGCTAGTGCCAGTTGCAGGACTCTCGCCTGAGAGTCTAGTTCGGCGATTCTCCCCTTGATCTTCTCGACGACCTCCGCGGCCCTGCTCTTCAACTCCTTAAGCGTGGCCTCGTATTGCGGACTGAAGTGCTCGTAGACTTCTTGGGGCACCTCCTTCCTCTCCCGTAGCTCTTCGAGGGCTAGGTTCTTCTTCCATGCGAGCTCGAGCTCTTTGGCCACCTTGTTGGCCTCGGCCTTCAGCTCTGACAATATTTTTATCATGTCGCCTTCTATGGTTACGCACTCAGTGGAGTATCCGTTGTACTCCCCGTCGCCGTGCTCGAGGACAACGGTCTTCACCTTGCCCAGCGTGTCGCTTATGAAGGCCGCTATCTTGCCTATTTGCCTGCCGTAAGGATCCCTAACGTGCTTACTTACGTACTTGACGAACTCGGCAACAGTCAGCTCGACCATGCGTCACCACCTCACTTGGGCATGGATTGCTTCGCGGGCTCCGCGGCCCCAGTCGTCGGTATCTCTGGGAGCTTCTCCCTCATCTTCTGCTCGGCCACGACCATGGCCTCTTCCAGTATCTTTTGCGCCTCCTCCGTGGCCTCGAGCGTGAGCGTCTGTCCGGTCACCTGTCCAGCCTCGAGGACGAGACTGTTGAGTGTCTCGCCCAGCTCGCCCAGCTCCTGCTCGACGTCTGGCAACACGCCGGTCAAGCAGCTCTTTATCCTCCTCACGACCTCTACTGCTGGGGCCATGGCGACCACGAGCTCGCCTACCTCCTTTATCGTACCCAGCCTCAGGAGCACCTTCTCCAGCGAAAGCTTGCTGAACAGTATTATCTTGCCCATCTTCCTCAGCTCCGCTAGCTCGTTGGCGTACAGCGTGGCCCTGTCCATCTCGTGCTTGATGAAGGCGTCGACGACCTTCTCGAATACCTTCTTATCCCTCTCCATAAGCCTGGCGCTGACTTGGTCGAGCTTATCTAGCTGCACCTTGAGCTTGTTCATGGCCATATCGATCTTGTACTTCAGGGGAACGTCGGGGATTAAGAACGACTTAATCCTCGAGGTCACTGGTTCCTTGACCTCCCTATCCCACCTCTTAGCGAACTTCTCAATCCTAGACAAGTCAACCTTCACCTCGTGCATCCAATGGACTCTAGGACGATAAAAGGATGCGTTATAACGAAGATTGAAAGATTGTCGAGATCATTGCCTGGCATCTTAAAAGTGATAATTTTACGTCAGATAGTCAAGGTGATGAAGTGAGGTGGTGCGAGCTAAGGAAACATCCCACACCTCGATCTTAATCCTTTGGGTATTACGAACGTCGAGCTTAAAACGGTCCATATCAACGAGGCAACTCTTTGATGTGAGGCGACATCTTAAAGACTTCTGGTCGAAGGCCTGGCTATCGCGGGAATTTATAAAGTTTTTCTCCGAGGACGCGCTTTACTTCGCAGAAGCTTATATCTTTTGGTAGGGTATTACCATTCATCGCTTTACGTGATCAGCTATCAACGCGCACTTCCTCTGAGTTTCTAGGACTTCCTCTGGTGAACAATTCTCTCAATCACGTAACTTGCTCCAAAACAGCATATCGCTGCAACCATGCACAACAGGGCTTGTTGCGATAGCGAAGAAATGCTGAGCAGAGTCGGGAATGGCACTAAAGAGAAGAACGTGGGCTCCATTCCGGGCAAGAGGACCGTAAGTGTTGCGAGTGCTGAGAATATGGCACCGCCAGCGCCTAAGGTTATGCCTAGGCAACCAAGCCTTCGAGTGACAACGTGTGCAACGATGATGAATATCAGCGACCAAAACACGAAGTCGGCGACGACGTTCGCTACTTGTACCTTTGCCATTGCCTCACTCACGAATGAGGGTGAATGCCTTAACTTAAAGCTAATTTTCAAAGGACCTCTAAAGAGAGTCTGGCCACAGCTTGAGCGTAGTCCATGGCCTTTAATCACCGCCGTAAAACTCAAATCTCATGGACCGCTCTAGAGACTGCCATCCTTAAGCCGTGAAATTGTTTAAAACCGAAACCTTTATCTAAAAGACGAAAGCCCTTTTCGTAGGTGCCGGAGATGAAGAGGGATCTGTCTCTCCAAGTACACTGACCTTCTCGGACTTAGCGCCCTCAGAGGCCCCTCCAAGGCATAAGGCCTTCTCCTGCTTCTCGGGTGAGCTCGATGTTGATCAGCGGAGCTGAGGCTATAGTCCGCTCTCTGAAGAGGGAAGGGGTCAAAGTAGTCTTCGGCATACCGGGAGGGGCGATTCTGCCCCTTTACGACGCCCTCTACGACTCGGACATAAGGCACATACTGGGAAGGCATGAGCAATGTGTGGCCCACATGGCCGACGGCTATGCGAGGGCCAGCGGGAGGCCCGGGGTCTGCATGGCCACATCGGGTCCAGGGGCCACGAACCTCGTGACCGGCCTAGCGACGGCGCACTTGGACAGCTCGCCGGTGATAGCGATTACGGGGCAGGTCGCGAGGCCGATGATAGGTAGGGACGCGTTTCAAGAAGCCGACATAATAGGGATAGTCACGCCGATAACAAAGTATTGCTTCCAGCTCACTTCGGCTAAGGACATACCCAAGGTCTTTAAGACGGCCTTCACGATAGCCACGACCAGGCGTCCAGGGCCAGTGCTAATAGACGTACCGGTGGACGTCCAGAGAGAGCAAGTCGAGGTGGAGTTCTCAGACGAGCTCGACGTAATCGGCTACAATCCGAGCCCTCCACGCGTCGATACCGACAAGGTCAAGAAGGCCGCTGAAGTGCTGGCAGAGGCCGAGAAGCCCCTCATATTAGCAGGTGGCGGGGTGACGTGGTCGGGGGCCCACCAAGAACTCCTAGCACTAGCCGAAACCCTCTCGGCGTCCGTCGTGACGAGCCTGATGGGCAAAGGAGCCATACCGGAAGACCACCCGCTCTGCTTGGGGATGATAGGGATGCACGGGAGGGCGTGCGCTAACTATGCGGTCGTCGAGTGCGACGTCTTGCTCGCCATAGGGGTCCGATTCGCTGACAGGACTACTGGGAGGTTCGAGGAATTCGCTAAGGGGGCTTGCAAGATCCACGTGGACATAGACCCGGCGGAGATAAACAAGAACGTCCGGGTCGATTTGCCGATAGTTGGTGACGCGAAAGAAGTCCTGGGGCTCCTTTTGAGGGAGCTCAAGAAGCTGAAGGGGATGAAGCCTCGAGACGCGTGGCTGAGCAGAGTGAGAGAGTTGAGAGCTGCCTTTGAGAGCGGGGCCGAAGAATTCCAAGGCCCTGAACTAAAGCCGCCAGCGGTGATAAAGTTGCTCAACAAGCTCCTCGAGCCCGGCAAGTCGATAGTCACGACAGGGGTCGGTCAAAACCAGATGTGGTGCGCGTTACATTACTTGGCTAGGGCCCCGAGGTCTTTTATAACCTCGGGAGGCCTAGGGACGATGGGCTTCGGCTTTCCAGCAGCGCTCGGAGCTAAGGTCGCATGCCCCGACAAAGTGGTCGTGGACGTCGACGGAGATGGGAGCTTCTTGATGACGGAGCAAGACTTGGCCACTTCGGTCACTGAGGGCATCCCGGTGGTGGTGGTCATACTGAATAACAGCGCTCTGGGGATGGTCAGGCAGTGGCAGCACGTGTTGTATAGGAGGAGGTTCATGGCCGTAGACCTAAAGAGGGTTCCGGACTTCGTTAAGCTGGCTCATGCGTACGGGGCTGAGGGCGTTAGGCCGGGCTCTCTTGCCGAGCTCGAAGAAGCTCTCAAACAGGCGGCGAAGAGCGAAGTCACCACGGTAATAGACGTCTCCATCTCGCCGGAGGAGAAGGTGTTTCCGATGGTCCCTCCAGGTAGAGCCCTTCACGAGGTGTTGGTCAGTGAGCCAAGAAGCTGAGCCTAGGATGCTCGTGACGATAGTCGAGGACAAGCCGGGCGTGCTCTACAAGGTCAGCTCAATAATTAGGAGGAGGGGGGTGAACATAGACGCTATGTCAGTGGCCCCAACGACTCAGCCCGGCGTGTCAAAGATGACCTTCCTCGTAAGCACAGACGAGAAGACCATAGAGCTGTTGGTCAAGCAGATAGAGAAGGTGCCCACAGTCATATCGGTGGGGGCGAGCCCCCTTAAGGGTCTCTACGTCAAGGAGCTCGCACTAATAAAGGTGAGCACATTAAAGCCGAGCGAGAGGGAGATGATCTACGCTCTAGCGTCGAAGTACGGCGCGCGCATAGTGGAAGAGAGGGCGCTGACCTTGACCATGGAGATCGTAGGAGAGCCGGAGGTAGTCAACGACTTCATAGACGAGGTAAAAGCTATAGCTGAGGTCGTAGACCTCGCTAGCTCAGGCCCTGTTGCCTTGTCGAGGTAGATGGACTTGGCCCGCATATATAAAGACCATGAAATAGATGACAGCATATTGATGAGATCGACGATCGCTGTCATAGGTTACGGGAGCCAAGGGAGGGCTCAAGCGCTCAACCTGAGGGATAGCGGGTTCGACGTGATAGTGGGGCTTAGGAGGGAGGGCCAGTCTTGGAAACTAGCAACGAGCGAGGGCTTCGCAGTTTACGAAATACCGGAGGCCGTCAAGAGGGGGGACGTGATACTCTTCCTAATTCCTGATACCGAGCAACCGAGGGTATATGAGGAGAAGATAAAGCCCTACATCTCAGAAGGCAAGAGCCTCTGCTTCGCCCACGGCTTCAACATCCACTTCGGCATCATAAAGCCCCCTAGAGAAGTGGACGTCTTCATGGTCGCCCCCAAGAGCCCTGGGGCGAAGGTCAGGGAGATGTACCTCCAAGGCAAGGGAGTCCCGGCTCTGGTAGCGGTCCACAACGACTACTCCGGCAAGGCCCTCCAGAAGGCCCTGGCCATAGCCAAGGGGATCGGTTGCGCCAGGGCGGGGGTCATAGAGACGACCTTCAAGGAGGAGACCGAGACGGACCTCGTAGGGGAGCAGTGCGTGCTCGTCGGAGGGCTCATGGAGTTGATAAAGAAGGGCTTCGAAGTCTTGGTGGAAGAGGGCTACCAACCCGAGGTCGCGTACTTCGAGGTGTGCAACGAGGCCAAGCTGATAATGGATCTAATATACTCCGGCGGCCTCCTGCACATGCTAAGGAACGTGAGCGACACGGCCAAGTATGGAGGCCTGACGGTCGGACCGAAGGTGATAGACGAGAGCGTCAAGGAGAAGATGAAGGAGGCCGCTGAAAGGGTCAAGGACGGTTCCTTCGCCAAGGAGTGGGTCGAGGAGTGCGCCTCCGGCAGAAAGCGCCTCTCAGAGCTTATGAAGGAGGTCGAGGCCCACTTAATTGAGAAAGTCGGCAAGGAGATGAGGAAGCTAGCTGGGATCGAGAGTTGAGGTGGCTTGTCGCTGAGGAGCGAGACGATAAAGGAGTTCCCGCTACGCGCCCCTCAGAGAAGCCTCCTTAAGGCCCTCGGCCTGGGCAACCGAGATCTCGAGAAGCCGTTCATAGCCGTAGTCAACAGTTACTCCGAGATAGTCCCGGGGCATGCCCACCTCAGGACTTTGGCCGAAGCCGTCAAGCAAGGTGTCGCGAGCGCGGGCGGCCAACCATTCGAGGTCAATACCATAGCTATATGCGATGGCATAGCGATGGGCCACGAGGGCATGAAGTACTCGTTGCCTTCGAGGGACCTCATAGCCGATTCCATAGAGCTGGTCGTCGAAGCCCATAGGTTTGACGGCATGGTCTTGGTGTGCTCGTGCGATAAGGTAGTCCCGGGCATGCTCATGGCCGCCGCTAGGCTGAACATACCCTCGATAGCGGTCACGGGCGGTCCCATGATGCCCGGGAGCTACGGAGGGGCAGAGATAACGCTTACGAAGATATTCGAAGCCGTGGGCGAGGCCGCCAAGGGGGCCATCACGCTGGAAGAGCTGAAGAGGATCGAGGAGTGCGTGTGCCCGGGGCCGGGGTCGTGTAGCGGGATGTTCACCGCCAACACGATGGCTTGCCTAGTAGAGGCCATGGGGATGGGGCTTCCGGGGGTCGGCACCGCGCCGGCCGTCTCGGCCGAGAGGCTCAGGATAGCCAGGAGGTCCGGGGAGCTCGTGGTGGAGATGGTGAGGGAGGGGTTGAGGTCGAGGGATGTCATGACCCACAAGGCCTTCTTGAACGCCATAGCTGTGGACGTCGCGCTAGGGGGCTCTACGAACACGGCCCTCCACTTGCCAGCCATAGCTCGCGAGGCCGGCGTGGAGCTCGAGCTAGACGAGTTTGACAAAATGAGCAGAGTGGTGCCACAGCTCTGCACCATATCGCCTAACGGGCCTCACACCGTGTACGACCTGCACTTAGCTGGCGGGGTCATGGCCTTGATGTCCGAGATAAAGGACTTCCTGCACCTCGACGCGCTCACGGTCACTCGCAAGACCGTTGGCGAGCTGATAAGGGACTTCAAAGTCAAGGACAGGGAGGTTATTAGGAGCATATCCGACCCGGTGATGAGGGAAGGGGGCCTAGCGGTGCTGAAGGGCTCCTTAGCCCCTCGAGGCTCGGTAGTCAAGATAGCGGCCGTGCCCAAGTCCATGTGGAAGTTCAAGGGCATCGCTAAAGTGTTTAACTCTGAGGAGGAGGCCGTGGAAGCGATAATGAAGAGGAGGATAGAGGGAGGCGACGTAGTAGTGATAAGGTACGAGGGGCCGAAGGGAGGGCCCGGGATGAGGGAGATGCTCACGCCCACTTCCCTAATAGTCGGCATGGACTTGTGGGAGAAAGTGGCGCTCGTCACGGACGGGAGATTTTCAGGGGCTACGAGGGGTCTGGCCGTGGGCCACGTGTCCCCAGAGGCCGCCGAGGGCGGTCCGATAGCTAAGGTAGTTGACGGTGACTTCATAACGATAGACGTAGAGAAGAGGAGGATAGACGTAGAGTTCATAGTACCAGAGGAGGAGAGAGCTAAGAAGACCGCTCTGCCTAGCAAACCGCTCAAGGGCTACTTAGCTAGGTACGTGAGGATGGCAGGGTCTGCGTATGAGGGCGCAATACTGAAATGAACAATAAAACTTTACGATAATAGAGAGCGCTGGGCCCTAAAGCTTCCCACAATTAACCCTGTTATCCAATAATGAAAATGGAGTTAACTTATTGAGTCACCTTCGGTCCAGCGAAGGTCTTCACCGGCCAGCGTGGTCGGGACCGCTCATCCCCTGTAGCCCGACCGATCCGCCACCATCTTCATACCCTCAAACGAGGGTCTCGGCGGACGTGAAAGGGCGGGTACTAATTTCTCCTCCAGAAGAGCTAAAAACTTAACTACTTGACCCTCAGGTCTCGGGTCGCTTTTGCTTCAGCACGGCCAATGCCTCGCTCACCGCCTTATCTATGAGTTTCTGAGACTCTCCTAAGTAGTTCTCAGGCCTCATCAACTCATTTATCTCCTGCTCAGTCAGGAACGCCCTCACTCTCTCGTCCCTCTTGAGCACGTCCGATAAGTGGACGCCCTCAGCCATGGACTTCATTGAGAGCTCCCTCAACAGCCTATGGGCCTCTTGCCTACTCATGCCCTTTCTCGTCAAATATATCATGACTGCTTCACTCATGATCCTGCCCTTGGTTAGCTCGAGGTTCTTCTTCATGTTCTCGGGGTAGACCCTGAGGTTCCTCAGCACCCTTATCGTCCTCCTCAACATCTCGTCTAATAGTATGCAGGACTCGGGTATTATGAAGCGCTCGTTGGCCGAGTTAGTTAGGTCCCTCTCGTGCCATAGCGGTATGTTCTCCAGCGCTGGTATGACCAAGCTCCTCATGAGCTTCGCGAGGCTCGACACGTTCTCGCAGTCTATGGGGTTCTGCTTGTGAGGCATGGTCGAGCTTCCAACTTGTCCCGGCTCGAAGCCCTCGGCTAGCTCCATTATCTCTGGCCTCTGGAGGTTCCTTATCTCTGTGGCTATCCTGTCTAGGCTTGAGGCGATTATTGCAAAGAGACATATTAGCTCGGCGAGCCTGTCCCTCTGAACTACTTGCGTGGATATGGTCTCAGGCCTCAGCCCGAGGAACCTCATGACCTCCTCCTGAACCTCCATACCCTTGCCCATGAACCCGGCCATGGTTCCGACGGCACCGGACATCTTCCCGACCAAGATCCTTTTCTTGACCTCTCTAAGCCTCTCTATGTGCCTCGCGAACTCAGACGCCCATACAGCGAACTTGAACCCGAGGGTTATCGGGAGGGCGTGTTGACCGTGAGTCCTCCCTATCATCACCACGTCCCCGTACTTGATGGCTAAGTCGCAGAGCAATTGGCAGAGCTCCTTGAGCCTCTCCTCTATTATCGCTATGGCCTCTTTGAGCTGTAGGGCCGTGGCGGTATCGACTATGTCGTAGCTCGTAGCCCCGACGTGCACGCAACCGCCGTACTCTCCACAGACCTCTGCGAGCGCCTCGACCACGGCCATGATGTCGTGCCTTATCCTCGCCTCGATCTCCTTGACCCTCTCCGGTTTAACGTAGTTCACGTTGGCCCTCTCGGCTATGACCTCGGCAGCTTCAGACGGTATTAGGCCGTACTTCGCGTTGGCCCTCGCCAAAGCGGCCTCGACGTCCAGCATCTTCTGAAGCCTTGCCTCTTCGGTGAAGATCCTCCTCATCTCCTCGCTACCATATCTGCCAGAGTCTATGGGCAAGATGCTCATCGCTTCACCACTCATTAAGAGCGTGGCGCTTGGCTAAATCTTTTAGGCCGGTGGACCGGGGGCCGTCGATTAACTGGGCTCGTGCTCGAGGTGAACGGCCACGATGGCCGTGGCGGGCCATACGCAAAGAGGGCGGTCCTCCGAGAAAAGCCCGTAAAGCGCTTGTCCGAAAGCTTAAAAACTCCTAGCTAACGAGAGGTGATTGGGGGCTTTGTGAAGTATAAGTTGATGGGGTTGATAGCTGAGGGAAAGACCAAGCTCGTGTACGCCCTCGACGACCCCTCTCTCGCCTTGTTGAGGTTTAAGGACCAGGTCACGGCCCTCGACGGCAAGAGGAGGGACGTGATATCGGGCAAGGGGGCGCTGAACGCTGGCATATCGGCTAAGCTTTTCCAAGTCTTGAAGCAGGGCGGCGTCGACAACCACTACGTCGAGACGTGTGATGAGTCGTCGCTCGTGGTCAAGAGGCTCCAAATGATCCCCGTTGAGGTCGTGTGCAGGAACGTGGCGACGGGGAGCATAGTGAAGAGGTTGCCTGTGTCCGAGGGCACGGTCTTTGACCCCCCGGTCGTGGAGTTCTTCCTCAAAGACGACGCTCGGGGGGACCCAATGATAAACGAATCGCACATGGTGGCTCTCAAGCTTGCGACTAGAAGTGAAGTAGAGCAAATGGTGGATACACTTCTCAAGGCTAATGAAGTATTGAGGAAGTTCTTCGAGGCCAGGGGGATGACGCTCCTCGACTTCAAGTTAGAGTTCGGCCGAGGAGAAGGCGGGATATTAATAGGAGACGAGCTCGACCCCGACTGCATGCGCATCAGAGACGCTTCGACCGGCGAGGCGCTAGACAAGGACCTGTACAGGAAGGGGACCTCGCTCGAGGAGGTCAAGAAGGCGTACGAGGAGTTCTATAGGAGGATAGCGAGAGGGTGACTGCGTCATCCAAGACGAGAGAGGGGTGCGGGGTAGTAGGAGTGAGCTCCATAACGGAGGGCGGCGTGGCGGAGCGCATACACAAGGCCCTGTCCGCCATCCAGCATCGAGGGCAAGAGCCCGCTGGCATAGCCGTCG
Source organism: uncultured Nitrososphaerota archaeon (assembly GCA_964586135.1). Classification (GTDB taxonomy): domain Archaea; phylum Thermoproteota; class Methanomethylicia; order Nezhaarchaeales; family WYZ-LMO8; genus WYZ-LMO8. The sequence goes on along the minus strand of CAZPGS010000015.1, from coordinate 3,138 downwards.
TGAGCGAGGGCGAGTTGCGGACGCATAAAGGGCTGGGGCTCGTAGCGGACGTGATGACCAAGGACGCTCTGGCGAGCCTTCGAGGTCATGTTGGCATAGGCCACGTCCTGTGCTCGACGGCATCTCGCGTTGCGATAGAGGAGGCCCAGCCCTTCGTTGTCAAGAACCCCAAGTTCTCCTTCGCCCTAGCCTTCAACGGCACCATAACCAACTTCTTGGAGCTCAGGGAGGAGCTGGCCAAGAAGGGCGTGGTCTTCACGACGAGGACGGACACGGAGGTCCTAGCTAAGTTGCTCGCCAAGAGTTTGGTGGAGTGCGGCGCTGACTACGTGGAGGCCCTCAGGCTAACCGCCTCCGAGATAGACGGAGCCTGCTCCCTCGTCCTCGTTAACGACGAGGGGGAGCTGTACGCCTATCGAGACCCTCTAGGGTTTAGACCGCTCTGCGTCGGAAGTGTCGACGACTTGGTCCTTGCGGCATCGGAGTCCTGCGCCCTAAACGCGCCAGCAGGGCTTAATGAGTGCGCCCATGAGCCCGTAAACCCGGGCGAGCTAATAAGGGTAAGCAAGGTGAGGATAGCTTCTCCTCCTCGCAGAGCTAGGCGCATGTTCGAGTACGTCTACTTCGCCAGGCCTGATGGCGTCATAGACGGCATCTCGGTCTATAAAGCCAGGGAGAGGATAGGGAGGGAGCTCGCAGAGAGGTTCCCGGTAGAAGCCGACGTCGTCCCCGATTCGGGAGGACGGCGGCCCTCGGCTACTCCCTGGAGTCGGGGATGCCCTTCGCTGAGGGGCTCATGAAGAACAGGTACGTGGGGAGGACGTTCATAATGCCGGGGCAGGCCCTCAGGGACGAGATGGTGGCCCTGAAGCTCAACGTGGTGAGGGAAGTCGTCAAAAATAAGAGAGTAGCCCTAGTGGACGACTCGATAGTCAGGGCACGACCATGAGGAGGATAGTGAGGCTACTAAGGAGGGGAGGGGCGGGGGTCACGTGAGGGTCAGCTGCCCCCCGATAATAAGCGCCTGCTACATGGGGGTCGGCTTCACCAGCAGGAGGGAGTTGATAGCTAAGATGATGGGCTTAGAGGAGCTTACGAGGTACGTAGGGGCCGCCTTGCTACGCTTCAACGCAATAGATGGGCTGATATCCTGCATAGGCCTTCCCGAGAGCGAATTATGCTTGGCCCGCCTCACGGGGAAGTACCTCATGACCAAAAGTATCAAGCTCGAGGTCTTGGAGGAGCACTTGGGGAGGTAGAGCAGTTGGCCGGGATAGTCGGCATATATGCCTTTGACAGCTTGTGGCGGATGGCCAGGTTCGCCTACTACAGCCTGCTAGCCCTGCAGCACAGGGGGCAGGAGTCTGCTGGCATAGTGACGTGTCACGAGGGGGGCCTCTCGGAGTACAAGGGCAGGAGCACGGTCGATCGAGTCTTCGCCGAAGAGAAGCTCACGGCCATGAGGGGGTGGATGTCGATAGGTTGCGTAGACACTGAGGTGAGGCCTGATGACTCCCTACAACCGGTGATGGTGGATAAGCCGTTAAAGCTCGCCTTCTGCATGGACGGCAAGGCCGTTAATTGGCGAGATCTGGCGTCGAGAGAGAGCGCCAGGTCAGACAGCGAGCTCCTAGCGATAGCGACACTTCTGTCTAAGTACGTGGAAAAGCACGGCCTACTCGATGGGACGGTGAGGCTATTGGAAGACCTTAAAGGCGGCTACTGCTTCGTGGCCCTTACAGAGAGGGGCGAGATGATAGCGGCCAGGTCTCCTAGCGGCTTGAAGCCGCTCGTCATAGGCAGCTTCGGCTTCGATTACGGGGTCGTGGCGTCTGAGAGCTGTGCGATAGACGTCATAGGCGCTGACTACAAGGCCGACATCTTCCCAGGAGAGGTGTACCTCTTCACCCCGTACAGCATCGAGAAGGCGAGGGCGCGGCAAAGCGACGTCGCGTATTGCTCCTTCGAATACGTCTACTTAGCGAGGCCGGACTCCTGCGTGAACGACATAAGCGTCTACGAGGCGAGGATGAGGATAGGAGAGGTGCTGGCCGAGGAGCACCCGGTAGAGGGCGACGTCGTCATAGGGGTCCCTGAGACGGCCATACCGTTCGCCATGGCTTACTCCAATAAGACCAAGATACCGATAGCCATGGGCTTCGTCAGGACTGGCCCCCAAGTGAGGAGCGCCATAAAGCCCACTCAGTTTGAGAGGCTCGTCGGCGTCCAGCTCAAGCTGAACCCCATTAAGACCGCCATAAGGGGGAAGAGGTTGATACTAATCGACGATAGCGTCGTCAGAGGGAACACCACGAAGAACACGGTCACGATAATGAGGAACAAGCTTGGAGTCAAGGAGGTCCACGTTAGGATCGGGAGCCCCAAGATAGTCTCTCACTGCCCCTTTGGCGTCGAGGTCCCGCCAGAGGACGAGCTAATAGCTCGCCACCTGACGGACGAAGAGGTCGCAGCCGTCGTAGGGGCGGATTCCTTTCACTGGCTGTCACTCGAGGGCCTAATCAAGGCCATAGGCATATCAAGAGATAAATTGTGCTTGGGTTGCTTTACAGGGCAGTACATGCCTTGCGCTGAGGTATAAGATCGAGGTGAAGTACGTGGTCAAGGTCTTGCTCGTGGGCGACGCCTCTAGGGAGCATGCGATAGCGGACGCCTTCGCTAGGAGTAACCACCAGCCGAAGCTTTACGCCGCTATGTCTAGGAAGAACCCAGGAATAGCGAGGCTCTGCAAGCAAACCGAAGGCGACGTGGCCATAGGGAACATCGACGACCCGGACTTCGTGGTCAGGGCAGCGCTGGACTTCCACGTCGACTTCGTGTTTGTGGGGCCTGAAGAGCCGCTCTTCCACGGCATACCAGACGCGTTGGAGGAGGTCGGGATACCGTGCGTTGGAGCCAAGAGGCATATGGCCCTCATTGAGATGTCGAAGGCCTTCATGAGGAGGCTCATGTGGAAGTACAAGATCCCCGGGAGGCTTAGGTTCAAGGCCTTCAAGTCGCTCGAGGACGCCATAGCTTATGTGAATGAATACGCCGAGAGCGTGGCGATAAAGCCCGCCAGGCAGGCGGGCGGCAAGGGGGTCAAGGTGATAGCCGACCTCCAAGTCTACTTGAGCAAGG
>CAZPGS010000014.1:0-15694 GCA_964586135.1 uncultured Nitrososphaerota archaeon | reverse complement strand
AGGGCACCTCTCCGCAGGGGTTCGTGGCCTCAATCTCGCCCAGCTTGGGCGTTGGGTTATTCCTGTTGATCTCGTCTATGAAGAGCAAGCCTGGGTCTCCGGACCTCCACGCCATGTCGACCATAAGCTCGAAGAGGTCTCTGGCGTCAACGGTCTTGACGGCCTCCTTGGTCCTAGGGTTTATGAGGTCTATCGAGCCCCCAGCCTTCACCGCCTGCATGAACTTGTCGGTGACGGCGACCGAGAGGTTGAAGTTCCTGAAGCTCACGCCGTCGCTCTTCGCCATCACGAACTCCCTGATGTCTGGGTGGTCGACTCTCAGCACGCCCATGTTGGCCCCCCTCCTCTTGCCGCCCTGCTTTATGACCTCCGTGGCCACGTCGAATATCCTCATGAAGGAGACGGGGCCAGAGGCCACGCCCATCGTGGATTTGACTATGTCCCCCTTCGGCCTCAACCTGGAGAACGAGAAGCCAGTCCCGCCCCCAGACTTGTGAATTATCGCCATGTACTTGAGGGCGTCGAATATGCCCTCTATTGAGTCCTCGACTGGTAACACGAAGCAGGCTGCCAGCTGGCCTATCTCGGTCCCGGCGTTCATTAGCGTCGGGCTGTTGGGCAGGAACTCGAGGTTCCTCATCACTTGGAAGAACCGCCTTTCCGACTTCTCAGGGTCTAGCCCGTAGAGGGCGTCCGCCCTAGCTATCGCCCTCGCCACTCTCGAGAACATTTGCCCTGGGGCCTCGATCACCCTCCCCTGCTCATCTCTAAGCAAGTACCTCCTAGCCAAGACCCTGACGGCGTTTATCGTGAGCTTCAAGTCGTCCTCTACGCCCAAGAGCCTCTTGGTCTCCCTTATGTTGGTCCTCCACCTCCTGTAGAGTATGTAGGCTTTGGCCGTGTCGGCCAAGCCGTGCCTTATCAACGTCTCCTCCACGACGTCTTGGATCTCTTCGACCGAAGGGATCTGACCCGCGAACTTCTGATTCAGGTGGGCCACGACCTCGCTTGCCAGTTTCTTGGCTAGCTCGTAACCCCCCTCCTTGGTCTCCTTCAAAGCCTTGTATATCGCGTTCGCTATCTTCTGGGGGTCGAAGGGCTCGAGCCTGCCGTCTCTCTTCCTGACCTTTTCGATGAGCAACTTCATATCTCGAAGCTCCGCCCAGCCTCTGATCCTTAGTTGGTTTTCGAGGTTGTTAGCTTTATCGGTCCGCACTTTGGAGAGGTCGAGACCGCTCGAAGACTTGGCGACATCTTATGGCTATTCGTCGGAGGCCCTGTAAGAAGTGGTGTCGAATTCCCTAGAGGAGCTTTATCCCCGCCTTTTCAAATGAGTACTTAATCGCCTTCAATATCTGGGACCTTACTTGAAGCGTCTTACGCGGATTTGCAAGCCTGGCGGCTATTCGTATCGTCAAGCTACCTTCGCCTATCTCCCTCAAGTAGACCTCGGGCTCGGGCGTCGTCGCGACTTCCTTGCACTGCTTAACAGCGTCTTTGATCAGTTGCTCTACGACGTCCACGTCTACATCGCCCTTGACCTTGAGGTCTATAGTCAGCTTAGATAGGGCGTCGAGGGGTTTCATGAGGAATGACTTCTTCATGAGCTCTGAGTTCGGCACGTAGTATACTCCGTCCTCCCTCACTATCTCCGTGTAGACTGCGGTTATGTCCCTCACGTAGCCAAGCTCATCGTCTATTACGACCATGTCGCCCCTTCTAAACGGCTTGTAAACCATGAGGGCATAGCCAGAGAAGGCGTTGACCAAGACGTCCTTTAACCCTAAAACTAACATCGAGGATATGGTGCCCAATACCAATCCAATGGCGAAGTACGCCACAGTCGCGCGTTCGCCGATGAGGGGCGCGGAGAGGGCTCCGGCCATCAACATCACTATTGCGAGGGCCACGTATTTCCAAAAAGACGCGACGCCCGACTCAACCCCCGACGCCTTCGCTATTCTGTCTATGAGCCTAGCTACCGCGAATCTGTATATTAGATAAGCGCACGCGAATATCGCCAAGACTGTCAGCAGGTCCACAACTTGGCTCGGCACCGCTAGGTCAACGGTCAAGGCCTGATCCACCATGCAAGCTCATCCCATGAATACCCTCTTAACGTCCTCCACTACTTCGGCCCGTGCTAGCACTAGAACTTTATCGCCCTCTTCAAGCTCTAAGTTCGGGTCTGGAGGCTTCAATTGATCGCCCTTCAGGATCGCGACCACGAGCCAGTCGCCGCTAGCTGGTATCTCGCTCAGCTTCCTATCAACCACTAAAGAGCTCGACGTGATTACGAACTCAAGCAACGAGAAGGTCGCGCTGGGGGTCGTGGCCTTCGAGAGCTCTGATAAGATGGGCTCTCTTAAAAGGAGGGACGCTATGTGCTCCGCCGTTATGTCCTCAGGCGTCACGGCCTTCGTCAGCCCGAGCCTCTCGGCCATTCGCGCCAGCCTCTTATCGCTCACCCTCACAATTATTCTCGGGACGCCGTACTCCTTAGCTATCAGCCCAACTAAGATGTTGACCTCGTCGTGTCTCGTGACGGCGGCCAAGGCATCGACCTCCCCGATGCCTGCGCTCTCGAGCACTTCGATGTTGGTTGCATCGCCCTTGATCACGGTCGCATCGAGTTCTTCAGAGAGCTCCCTGCACCTGCCCTCATCGAGCTCAATTATTGCGACGCTGTGGCCCGCATCTATGAGCCTCTTTGACAGTAAACTCCCGACCCTGTCGCCGCCCACGACTAAGACCCGCAAAGGCTATGAGCCCCCGGCGATAGCTGGGAAAAAGCTGTTTTAAGGAAGATATAAACATTAAGAGTTGAGGCGAATAGAGCGTTGATAAATCCGAGGAACTTGGCGTCAGGGCTATCGACCATAGCCATCGCTTTAGGCCTTGTAATGGCCTTGCCAATCGTCGTTGCCTTGCTGTACGCCGAATTCTTCGCCATCCCCGGCTTCGCCCTACCTATGGCAGTCGCCTCGTGCGTAGGGGTCGTGGCCTACAGGAGGATAGGGCCTCCGGTCAAGCTAACAACGGCGGAGGCGATGGTGATAGCCAGCATAGGGTGGCTCTTAGCTGCGGCGATTTTCTCGATCCCCTACATCGCGGTATCGAACTTGTGCCTCGTAGATGCTTACTTTGAGGCTCTCTCCAGCTTGACTACGACCGGGATGACGATCATACCGGTCCTCGAGAACGTTCCGAGGTCAATTTTGTTCTGGAGGGCTTTAGGGGAGTGGATGGGCGGCATCGGCATACTTTTGTTGACCACGCTTCTGCTTCTTACTCACGAGGGCATAATAGCTTGGAGAATGTACCTAGCAGAAGCCAGAGAGGAGAGGTTTGCTCCAACCATTAGAAGCACTATCAAGGACGCATGGTTGATATACGTCTCCTACACGGCTTTGTGCGCCCTATCGTTGATTTTAGCGGGTCTCGACCCTTTCGATGCCTTATGTCACGCGCTCGCCTGCTTATCGACGGGCGGCTTTTCTACCAAGTCAGACAACATAGGAGCCTTCAACAACTTAGCCGTCGAGGTCTTGTTGATCGTCTTCATGATCTTGGGGGCCACTAGGTTTTCACTACATTATAGACTCTTTAGAGGTGACGTGAAGTATTTCGTGAGGGACCTTGAGCTGAAAGTCTTAATTCTCGTGCTGATGGTCTCGTCAATAATAGTGTCTCTCGACCTCGCGTTTCGATCAGGACTGAAAATCGGCGACGCGCTCCGCATAGGCTTCTTCCACGTGGTCTCAGTCGGTACCACGACGGGGTTCACGACCAAAGGCTTAGCGTCGGATGTCTTTAGCCCGCTAAGCAAGGCTATCTTCCTCTTTCTGATGATAATTGGGGGGTGCTCAAACTCTACGGCAGGGGGAATAAAGGTCTGGAGGTTGGTGGCTTTGACGGGGTTGGCCAGGCACGAAGTAGAGAGGGCCTTCTTGCCAGCAGAGGCCTTCAAGGGGTTAAGGCTAGGCAAGAGAGTCTTGAGAGAGGCCGAGGCCTTAAGGTTGGCATCCTTCTTCTTTACGTACATGCTCTTCGCCTTCTTGGCCACGATAGTGATGGTCTTATTCGAGGGGGACTTCTTCGGATGCCTATCCGGCGTGCTCTCAGCAATGGCTACAGTGGGCCCCTTCTACATGTCGACCCTGAGCCTTAGCCCGGCCTCCAAGATCGTTTTGATCATATCGATGTGGGTCGGGAGGCTCGAGCTCTTCCCAGCTCTAGTATTGCTCTCGCCCAAGTTCTGGAGCGAGCTCTTAAAGTCCAGCCGCAGGGCGAGCATGTCAAAAGTTAATATCTAGGGGCTAAAACGAGGTGCAAGATAACGAGCGTGCCTCTCGAGAGAGTGGAGTCAGGAATACCAGGCCTCGATGAGTTGTTGAAGGGAGGCATACCTAGGAGGAACGTGGCGCTACTCTCGGGAGGGCCTGGCACTGGCAAGTCCATCTTCGGACAGCAGTTCCTCTACCACGGCTTGCTCAAGAAGCAACCGGGCATATTAGTCGCTCTCGAGGAACATCCCGTCCAGATCAGGATAAACATGGCGCAGTTCGGCTGGGACGTCAGGAAGTTCGAGAACGAGGGCCTCTTCGCAATAGTGGATGCCTTCACGGCGGGCATAGGCGAGGCGGCTAAGCATGAGAAGTACGTCGTTAGGACGATAGATGACGTCCAAGCCCTAATAGAGGTCCTCAGGAAGGCCGTAAAGGACTTGGGGGCCGAGAGAGTCGTCGTAGACTCCGTCACCACTCTATACATGACCAAGCCGGTTATCGCCAGGAGCACGGTGATGTTATTGAAGCGCGTGCTGTCTGGCCTCGGGTGCACTTCGATACTCGTATCTCAGGTGAGCGTGACGGAGCGCGGCTTCGGAGGCCCGGGCGTTGAGCACGTGGCCGATGGCATAATCAGGCTCGACCTCGACGAGGTCAATGGGAGGTTGTACAGGAGCTTGCTGATCTACAAGATGAGGGGCACGGCGCACTCCATGAATCGCCACCCATTCGACATAACTGACAAGGGGATAGTGGTCTACCCAGGCAAGACACTATCGATCAGTAGAGGGAGGTACGTAGAAGAGCAAGTGTGATGAGCGTGCCACAAATGTCTGAAGAGCTCGCAGGAGCGAGGCGACCATCAGGAACCACATAGCGAAGAAGACTAGGGCTGGCCAGATGATCTGACAGACGTACGAGAGGGGTTCGTGAAGGAAGGCGTGAGAGTAGACGTGGAGCGCGGACTTCGTAAAGCCCTCGAGGAGCTTTAGACTTCTCTCGCGACCCTCCTAGACGTGGCGACCTCCTTGCACTTCACGCACCTCCTCCTCTTCGGCGACGCCAAGAGTGCCGCTAGGTAGGCGGCTGAGGCGCATATCCCTATCATCGCGCTCGTGGCTACGTTGAAGTAAAGCGATAGCAGGAAGCCCGCGATCCCTGAGGCTAGCGATGCTAAGAGCGATAGCGATAACATCCGCTCTATGCTATGCGAGAACTCGTAGGCGGCCGCTGCTGGGGCGACGAGCAGGACTACTGCTAGAATTATGCCCACGACCTTGACGACCACTACCGAGAACAAGGCTATTAAGAAGACTATGAGGTAGTGGTAGAGCGAGGCCCTTAAGCCCATGGCCTCGGCCGCCTCGGGGTCGAAGGTTACGAACTTGAACTCCTTGTAGAACAACGCCACGATGCAGAGGGCCACAACGGCAACGGCCGCCAGCGTGTACAGGTCGGTCAAAGAGACCCCTAGGACGTCCCCCACTATGAAAGACCACGCGGTGGCGGTGTACGTGCGAGCAAGAGATAAGAAGAGGACGGCTATCGCTGTCGAGAAGCCAAATATCATGCCCATGAAGGCGTCTACCCTCTTCTCGTTGCCCTGGCTAGCGTAGGCCGTCAACCCCGAGAAGCCCAAGCTCGCAGCCAGCGCCCCCACCAAGGGGTTGACGTTGCAAACGGCCGCTATCGACGCGCCGGCGAACGAGGAGTGGGTTACGGCGGCGCTCAGAGTCGAGAAGCCCCTCAAGACCGTAAAGACTCCCACAACGCTCGAGACTATCGACGCTATTATCACCGCTATGAACGGCCTAACCATGGCTGGGTGGAGGAGCACGTCAAGCATGGTGATCAACCCCGAAGACTATCGACTTCTCGCCGGCCTTGACCACGCTCACCCTCTTCATGAAGGTCCTCGCCAATAAGTGCTCGTTGAGGACGTCCTCGGCGCGCCCGAAAGCCACGACTGACCTGTTCAGCAACATGACGTAGTCCGAAATATCGAGCAAGGGGTTCAGGTCGTGGGCCACCATGACGACGGCAACCCCCCTCCGCGCCTCCTCCTTCAAAACCTTCAGTATGACGTCCTGCGCCGCGGCGTCCACGCCGGACAGCGGTTCGTCGAGCAACAAGAGCTGTGGCCGCACGGCCAAGGCCCTCGCGATCAGCACTCGCTGCTGCTGGCCCCCCGACAGATGCGAGAACGGCTCGTCCCAGAACTCCTCCATTCCGACGACCTCTAAAGCCGCCTTCGCCGCCTCGTAGTCCTCCCTCGTCAACCCCCTCCCCCACCCCCTCTTCGCCACCCTCCCCATGAGCACGACGTCCTTGACTAGGACCGGCTTCGTTGGATCTATCCTCTCCCTCTGGGGCACGTAGCCAGTTCGCCTCCTCACCTCGTACTCTTTGCCCGGTACCCTGTAGCCCAAGACCTCTATGACCCCCGAGAGCGGCTTCACCATGCCCAAGAGGGCCTTGAGCAACGTGGTCTTGCCCGAGCCGTTTGGGCCTATGACCGACAGGAAGGCTGGTTCCTTGAGCTCTAAGCCGACGTCCTCTAAGGCCAGCTTGTCATCATAAGCCACTGAAAGGGCCTCCACGTATATGACGGGCCTCATCTCGATCCTCCCAGCCGTTCTATTAGGGCTTCTACGTTGTGCTCTATGAAGTCGAAGTAGTCGTCTTCTGCTCGCATCGGGACGCCGTACAGATATGCTATTGGAGCCTCGGCCTGCTCTGATACCTGCCTTCCAATGCGGCCCTCATCCCCTTCGCGTTGAGTCGCTGAGACTATAATGAGGTCGGAGTCCCTTGCCTTCTCTATCGCAATGATTATGTCCTGAGGGCCTGGCAGGGCCCCCTCTCCTCTGATGACCACGTAGGTGATGCTCAACCCGATCCACTCGACGAAAGGCTCGAAGTGGTCTGCTATGAGCAAGGCGCGCTTCCCTGCTATGCTCGCCCTCACGGTTGAGAGCCTCTGCTCAAGGTCTTCGAGCCTCTGCTCGAACCTTCGCGCATTATCTACGTAATAGTCCTTGTTGGCGCTGTCCACTTCAGACATGACCCTTGCTATCTCATGAGCCACGATTCCAGCGTTGGGGGGATAGAGCCATAGGTAGTGCGGGTTGTCATTCTTAATCCTAATATGAGGCTCTCTGACCCAGTCGCTCCACGATATCTCGCGCCGTCCGCGTTGTTCTGGTAGCTGGCCCAAGAACTCCTCTCGTCCAACGCAGATGAATAGGTCGCAAGACCTCACACGTGCTACGTCCTCAGGAGTAGGAGAGTAGTGGTGCGGATCCACTCCTGCTGGCGCTAGGACGTAGATCTCAGCTTTGTCTCCTAGAACCTCTTTCGCGATTAGGTAGAGGGGGCTTATGGTCACCACCACTATCGGCTTGCTTGAGCCCTCAGACCTTGAGCCCCACGTGGAAATGACGGCCGCCGCGAGGGTCGCGATCACAATGACCGTGACGGCTATGAGGAGCTTCCTCTCCACGTCGTCGACCCCCGCTACTTTCGTTCACATAGAGGGCAAAACAAATATATTAATTTTCTTCATCAAATTTTATTAAAAATACTTAAAAGCACTACGCGAAAATTATTATATGGTGCTCTCCCTTGCCAATAGTGACGTTCTCGATACCGGAGGGCCTTGAGAGGAACTTAGACGATATCGTGAAGAGATCGGGCTTCATGAGCAGGTCCGAGGCCATAAGATACGCCTTGAGGCTCCTCTCGTCCGAGCTATACAGCCTAGACGCTATTAAGGGCAAGGTGCTCGCCGTTGTGGCCGCGGTCTACGGCAAGGAGTCCGAGAAGGCAGAAGTCTACAAGGTTCAGCACGAGTACGGCGACGTCATAAACGCGTACTTCCACTCTCACATCGAGGGCAGTAAGTGCTTGGAGATAATGGTCGTCCACGGAGAGGCCGAGAGGGTGCGCAAATTCATAGGCGGGCTCAGGGCCTCTCGCGACCTTGAGCAGATGAGGATTGTGATACTGGAGCACGCGGAGGGCTGAGCTTCTTATTAAGATTTAGAGTTATAACGCCACGCAAGCTATTTAGTGTGGCCTCTCATACTTAGCGTAGAGGATAGCGGGGATGTACGATTACAGCAGGATACTAGAGCTCGAGAAGGAGCTGATGCGCAAGGAGAGGCAAATAGAGTACTTGCAACTGGAGCTTAAGAAGTACCAGGCGGCCATCGAGGAGCTCAGACAGGGCACGAGACCTGTGGGGCTGGTCCAAGATGTGATAGGCTCGAACGCCTACGTGAGGCTCGAGGCCGGCCAGCTCTACGAGGTCACGATCCCGCCCCACCTCAGGGACAAGGTCCAGCCCGGCTCCTTAGTCGTGCTCTCCCCCAATAGGGGAATCGTGCTCAACGTCATCGAGAAGAAGTTCACGGAGAAGAGCTTGTGGAGCTTGAAGGTCGAGAGAGACGTGCACGTCTTCTACGAGGATGTCGTCGGGCTGGAGAGGGAGCTTAAGGAGCTGAGAAAGGCCGTCGAGTGGGTCTTGAGCCTCGAGATCAGGCGTAGGAGGGAGAGCATAATCAAGGACCACAGGCTCCTCGAGGAGGCCGGCACGGTCCTGCTCTTTGGGCCTCCCGGGACTGGGAAGACGTACATGGCCAAGGCAATTGCTGGCTCATTGAGCAGGTACGGGCAGAAGACCTCTTTCATCAAAGTAGAGGCCTACGAGCTCGTCTCCAAGTGGCTCGGCGAGTCGGCTAAGAACGTGAGGGAGCTCTTCAAGCTCGCTCGAGAAGTCGCCCCTTGCATACTCTTCATAGACGAAGTCGATGCCATAGCTAGGGCCAGGACCGAGGTGACGTCGGACGCTGGGAGGGACGTCCAGGGAATGCTCAATCAGCTACTGACTGAGATCGGCGAGGGCTTCCACGTCAACAAGAACTTAGCGGTCATCTTCGCCACGAACTTGCCCTCAGTGATAGACCCGGCGCTTATGGACAGGGTCAGGAAGGTAATATACGTGCCTCCTCCTAGGAGCAAGGAGGAGGTGAAGAGGCTCTTCGACTTCTACCTGTCCAAGGTCTCCGTAGACCCGCAAATATGGGACAACAGCGGCCTTAGGCCCGAGGCCTTCGAGGAGTTGTGGAACAACATAAAGCGCAGGAAGCTCGTCTACGAGGCGAGCATACCGTCGAGGAACATCAGGGTCTTAGACGAGTACTGGATAACCCCTAGAGACGCCAAGAACATAGTCCAAGAGGCCGCCAGTGATGCTGCCTTTGAGGGGTTGGACCGCGTGACTCTCGACAAGCTGTTGGAGTACACCAAGGAACTTGGCATGGAGAAGGGCTACCAGGTGGCGTTCCTATAACTGGGACCACCCGAGCAAGTGCAAGTTGCCGACGTGGACCCTCTTCAAGTGGCGACGAGCCGCCTTCAGGCATTCCTCGACCTGCCCCCTAGGAGTTATGGGCATGTCGCTCATGAAGTGGTCGGGGTGGAAGACCAGTAGTGAGTAGGGTATTTCGGAGTTTAAGCTGGCGATGAACTCCGCAATCCTCTCGACCTCATCGACGTCGACGTACCCTGGCACCAAGAGGGTTGTGGCCGTCAACACCGGCAATTCTGGCCTCTCGCCATAGAAGTCCCTCGCTATCATCTCGAAGTTCTCGTAGGCGGCCCTGTTGGACACACCGCTCAGGGCGTAACTCAGCTCCTCGCTGAAGCACTTCAGGTCAAACTTTATGTTCCCCCCGCTCTCCAAGGCCAATCTCGCCGCTTCCCTGACGAGCCCCCTGTTCCCACAGCCGTTCCACTCAAAGCATATTCGGATTATCCTCTTCTCCGGCTTCTCCTCCAGTAACCTCTTCGAGGCCTTTATCGCGAAGGGCAGTTGGGGCTCGGGCGATCCGCCGAAGAAGCATATGCATGTGTAGTCTTCGTCGTTCAGCACGTGCCTCACGAAACCCTCGACGGAGACCTTAGGGGCTCTGGAGAGGAGCTTGTGCGAAGCGTTCTGACAGAACAGGCAGTCGAAGTTGCATCCGTAGAAGAACACGGCGTAATTCGCGTAGCCCACTTCCGGCCCAGGGCGCATGGCGTACTTGGGGTAGCCAGCTCCAGTCCCGGCCGGGCAGAACCACGAGGCGCAACAGTTCGTGACGTGAGGGTCGTAGTAACCGTACATTAAGGCCTCGTCGGCCGAGACCAAGGAGATGAGCTTCCCGTTCTCGTTCCTCCTCAGACCGCAGAAACCCACCTCCCCCTCGCCCATTGAGCACTCGTTGGCGCATATCATGCACCTGAGGCCGTGGGGGCTCTTAGGGGGCTTCGGGGGGAGGCCGTAGCGCGACCTAGCCGTCTCGTGGGCCCGTTCTATGAACGGGTGCGCCTCCTCGAACTTGGTCTTTACGCACTTTGGGCATACAGCGAGGGCCTTCGATATCAGCTTAGACTTAGCGCCGCAAATCTGGCACTTGACCTCTTCGGCCTTCAAAATGCCCATGAGCCTCCACAAGGAGGTACACCTAAATGAAGGGCCTGAATCCTCTCTGAGTAACTTGCGCGGTGCCCGTTATCGGTATCGGGCTTTTGCAGTACAGACACTTCTTGTCCGTCGTTAGCTTGACCTCGTACACGCCCCATTGAAACCTCTTTATGACCGGCTTGCCGCAGGTGGGGCAGTACGTGTGATTGCCAAGGTGATCGGGTATGTTCCCCACGTAGGGGTAGAGGAGGCCCATCTTCTTCGCCATCTGATAGGCCCCCTCTATGATCCCTATCGGCGTCGGAGGGTTCTTAAACTTATACGCCGGGAAGTATCTGGTGAAGTGTAGCGGCACTTCTGGACCGGCGTACTTCAAGTGGTTCTCGATGACCTCTCTGATGCAGTCCTCGCTATCGTTGACGCCGTTTACGATGAGAAACACCACCTCGACGTGCAGGCCCGCCTTTAACGCTCTCTGGACGTTCTCCCACACGAGGCCCGCCCCCTTGACGCCTACGTACCTCTCATAGACCTCTTCGTCGCCCTTTATGTCCACCTTGAGGCCGTCGAGGCCTGCTCTGATGAGCATGTCTAAGGCTTCCGAGGTCATGAAGCCGTTTGAGACGAAGCAGCAGTAGAGGCCCTCCCTCTTAGCCAGCGGGAAGACGTCTAGGCAGTACTCGAAGAGCATCGTGGGTTCGTTGAAGCTTACGCAGAGGCCTTGGTCCCTGTTTTTGACGGCAATGTCCACTAGCCGGGTCGGGTCCACGTAGAGCGCCGCTCTTGGATCTGGCTTAGACTTAGATAGGTGATAATTTTGACACCAAGGACAATCGAAGTTGCAAGACCACGTGGAGAAGGTCAAGGACGTCGAGCCGGGCCAGTAGTGGAAGAATGGCTTTATCTCTATGGGCCTGCTCTCGATGGCCGAGAGGTCGCCGTAGGTCGCGGCGAAGAGCGCCCCGTTGTTGTTAAACCTAGTGCCACAGTACCCCCAGCCCCCTTTTGGTATCCTGCAGAGCCTGTTGCAAACGCGACATACGACTACATCGCCCCTCTTCTCGAAGAGGGGCGAGGGCTTGACAGTCGGTCTCTTCGAGAGGTCTCCTAAGTCAATCGCTTTAGCCAAGCCTCCTGCACTCCATCGATAACTGTGGCCTCCTAGGCTAAAACCCCTCCGCCCGTGATCGTAGTGCTCCCAACAAACCGCGCGGCCCCTCCGCACATTTCTAGCGGCCTCGAGGGCTCTACAGCCATCCTCGACGCCTACCTTTCTCAGCCACCCTCCCCTTTCCGAGGGCCACGCTCGTGAGGGCCTTGAGCATATCGAGCGACATGTCCTCGCCGCTCTTACGCGGATAAGGTATATAGGTGGCGAGCTAGCCATAAGCCTTAGCTCAAAAGAGAGGGCCCTTCGTTGACCACAGTCTGGAAGACGTCGGCGAGGGTGTATTGGTGCCCTAACTGCAACGTCCCCTTAATAGCGCCCAAGTGCGGCCTCTGCGGCGAGCTGGGGGTCAAGGCCCGCGGCTCGCCTCCGAAGGACTTCAGGCCGGCGCTGGACTACGACTTCAAGATATTGAGGGGGGCCATAGAGAGGGAGTTCGGCACTAGGGCCTATGACGTCCTCGTCCCGAGCGAGGTCGTGCTCTTCAACAAGATACCCTACGTCGATCAGGCGAGTGAGGTCGTGGTTGACGGGTGGGTAATGGGGAACCTCTACTACAGCCCCGACAAGGGCGTCTGGAGGTTCAGGCCATCTTACGAGGGGGCTGCCAGGCTCGTGGCCGAGGGGGCTGCCCCTCATGTCGAGGTCTTAAGAGGCGAGGTCAGGTTATGGGACGAGCTCTCTAGGGGCGATGTCAAGGGGGACTCACTCCCCGCCAGCGGCAAGTACGTGGTACTAATAGACTCTAAGTCCATGGCTATAGGAGTGGCCGTCTCGCTGGACGGCGAGAGGTTGAAGGTCGTTAAGGTCTGGGAACCTCAGAGGCCTCATGCGAGGGGGAACAAGAGCAATTGGGAGCTAGCTGTCAAGGCCAACGAGGGCCACTTAGAGGGCGAGGAGAAGAGGGCCGAGGCCTTAATAACCAAGGCCGTTAAGTCGCGCAACGTCTTCGTGTCCTACTCCGGCGGCAAGGACAGCCTGGCGACGCTCCTACTGACGTTGAGGTGCTTGGGCGACGTGCCCCTCTTATTTAATGATACCGGCATAGAGGCCCCCGCGACCGTGGAGCACGTCTGGAGAGTGATTGATAAGTTCGGCCTAGAGCTCATCTATGCCAGCGCTGGCGACGCGTTCTGGAGGTCTCTGCCGGTCTATGGGCCGCCCGCCAGGGACTACAGGTGGTGTTGCAAGGTGTGCAAGCTGGTCCCCATAGCCAGGACCGTAAAGGAGAGGTTTCAGGGAGAGGTCTATGCGGTGCTCGGTCAGAGGAAGTACGAGTCCTTCGCTCGCTTGAGGGCCCCGGCGATAGAGAAGAGCAAATGGATACCGAACCTAGTGAGCGTCAGCCCGTTAAGAAACTGGTCAGCACTCCACGTCTGGCTCTACTTGATGAGGGCCAGGGTCGAGTTCAACCCCTTGTACAGGGAGGGCTTTGACAGGATAGGTTGCTGGCTCTGCCCCGCCTGCGAGCTCGCGGAGTTCGAGAGGGTTAGGGAGCTCCACCCCGACTTGTGGAGCAAGTGGGAGGGCAACGCCTTGAGCTGGTGCGAGGAGAGGGGCTTGCCGCCGGAGTGGTTTAAGCTCGGGCTATGGCGATGGAGGAGGCTACCCAGGGAGGCCAAGAAGTTCGCTTCAAGAATGGGGGTGGACGTGAGTAAAATAGAGGAGAGGCTTGCAGGCCTCAAAGACGTGGAGGTGGTGCTGACCGTCAGGCCATGCGAGGACATCTACGAGGCTCAGGGCTCGATGAAGGCACCCATCGACTTGACCAGAGCGGCAACCATGCTCAAATGTACCGGAGGAAGGGTTGTCATCAACGAAAAGCTGGGCTTGCTGACCCTGAGGATGGACGAGGGGGTCGCCTCGCTGAACAAGAACGGCTCGTTCTCGATTCGAGCCGAGGACGCCCACGAGTTGAAGAGGGCTCTAGAGGTCTTCGTCAAAAGCCTACTGAGGGCCAAGCACTGCAACTCTTGCGGTTCGTGTAAGAACTGGTGCCCCACGAACTCCATAGTCATAGAGCAAGAGGTCGACGTGAAGGACTCGTGCTTGGGTTGCAGGACCTGCATACTCGCATGCCCCATCGCCACGTACATGTACAAGTTCTCGACGAGCGTGATCGGTGACGAAGTTGAAAAATAGGGCCCTGCGTCTGCTGTTGCTCGCGAGCATGACTACTATTGCCATAGCGATTGCTCTCGCTTCAAGCGTTGCACGTGCAGAAAAGGGCTTTAAGTACGTCTTCGAGGTTGACGACGAAGGAGAGACGAAGGTAACAATTTACCTATGGGATGATAAGAACGGAAGCTCTTGGCTCTACGTCCCTAAAAGCCAGAGGCGGGTGCTCAACGTCACCGTCTATGGGGGCTTGTTACTCAATGTAACGTACAGGAGCGTTATCAGCGATGGGCGGGAAGACCCCTTCTACGCGGTCATGGAGCTCCGCTACGAGGCCTCGACGACGTTCAACGTAAGCGTAGGGTACCGCATGAAGTATGGGGCGCTAATAATTGAGCCGAGGGCAACGTTCATCTCTCCTCGAATAGTCCACGAAGGCGCTACGACCAACGTGATCGCGTACTTGCCGGGCTACGTCATTGCGTCTGAGGAGGGGGTCTCGTCGATCTCGGGGCACATCAGCGACGTTAAGGTCATGAGGGAGGAGAAGGCCGTAGTCGTCAACGCAGTTGTGGAGTCGAATGACAGGCTAGTGATTGAGTACACCATCCCGCGAGGGGTCGAGGTTGCGAACATATCGCTGGGGCGTATAGTCTTCAAGACCCCTCCTCGCTATCTCGAGTTCGCCCACAAGGTCTTAAGCGCCCTGAATAGGACTTACGTTGCGTACAAAGATATCTTCGCATGCGAAACGCAAAGCGTATGCGTGGAGTTCTTCGTCCCCTCAAGAAAGGATTTGGACTTAGGCATTGAGGGCTACGTGCCCCTCTTGGGCAGAGAGCTGGGACCGATCCACTTGAACCTCCTATACGTAAGAGGGGTTGAGGGCTTCATGAACGTCGTAGCGATGCATGAGCTGGCTCATCACTTCCTGTGGCGCATTGGCGTACCGCCCTCGAAGCTTTGGATCCACGAAGGGGTGGCGGAGTACTTGAGCTTGGCCCTAGGTCGAGAGATGGGCTATCGCGACGCCGTCGAGGTGCACGAAAATTTGCTCACTGCTGACCTGAAGAAGCTTGGCGACCGATTAGGCTTCGTCCAGAAGTGGACGCCCTCGTCTGTACCGCCTCAAGAGCTCGGCCCCTGCTACGCTGCCTCCTATCAAGTTTTCAAGACCTTGTGCGAGAGGTACGGCGGCCTAAGCTACCTGAAAAAGCTCTTTGAAGCCTTCAAAGGGCTCGACTGCCTTGATTGGTACGACGAGAACCGAGTGATAAGGGTCTTTGGCGAAGCCGCTGGCAACGCCGACGAAGTGGTTGAGCTCTTCCGCCAATGGGGGTTTGAGCTCAAAGGACCTTCACCGTTGGTGCTTAGCACCATTCAAGTGAAGGAGAGGATCTCAAGTCTGCCGAACTGGCTTGAGCCCTACAAGAAGATGGCCGAGGTCATCGCTTACGTGGCCGAGGCCCTCCGGCAACGCGGCTTGCCATTCACAAGCGCCCTGGCCATTAAAGCGTCGCAACTCATCTGCGATGCCAGCCTCCCGCTCGCGATAGCTAGTGCAGCAATAGTAGTTGTCGCTCTCGCCTTGCTAAGGCGATTGGCTTAGCTTCTCCTCAAAGCTCTTGACCTTGTCGCTCACGTTCCTCG
>CAZPGS010000013.1:0-16848 GCA_964586135.1 uncultured Nitrososphaerota archaeon | reverse complement strand
TTATTCTCTCGCTGACCTCTGCGACGGACCTCCTCGCACTCGGGTGGGAGTACACCCTAACTATGTCAACGTAGCCCCTGAGGCTCTCTACGAGCCTTGAAAACTCCACCAGCTTCCTTTTCACGAAGATGCCTTCCCTCTCTTCGCAGACTGGGATGTCAGTGGGATCTGGTTGTGTGGGGGTGTAGGGGAGTGAGGGTATCATGGGGGTGTCTACGACGACCATCCACCGATCTACGTTGGCCTTCCTCGCTATCGTCTCCTCTACCTCATCTCTGAGCTTCTCATCGAGCCTGAGGGAGGACTCCGTCACGTGCAGGACTATTTCACAAGCCGACTTGAAGAGGTGCCTCCTCTCGAGCATTGAGTAGAGGTCGCGAGCGATTCTCATATCCTTAGAGAGGCCCTCCCTTTTCTTAGAGAGACCTCTCATGCACGACTCCACGTAGCCGTCGTCCATGGCCAAGTATTCCTCTACGCCGCTGAAGTCAAAGAGGCCCTCGCATAGGTAGGCCGTCTCCACGACCTCCCTGAGCATGACCCAGGCCGCCCTAACGGTCCTGTGGAAGTAAACGGCCTTGAACATCTCGTACCTCGATATCAGCAAGGACTCGAGCGCGTAGAGGCTAGCCGGGAGCTCTAGGGCGAGGGAGCCTTCCACGAGCCTGAGGGACATCAACAAGCGGAGGGCGTCCACCTTGCCGTACTCCACGCCAGTGTAGTACGAGTCTCTCAACAAGAAGTCCAGCTTGTCGATGTCAAAGGGCCCCGAGATTAATGCGCTGAGCGGGGACCTCAGCTTGCCAACGGATAAGAGCGACACCGAGTCGGGGTTGTAGCCGAAGCCCTCTATCTTGTCTCTAATCTCGGTGTCCTTGATTATTCTTGCCGTGAGGTCTTCGTGCGAGAGGGCCTTGTGCCTTAGAACGGCCTCTTCGAAGAGGTGGGAAAAGGGCCCGTGGCCCACGTCGTGCAAGAGGGCCGCGAGCCTAAGTTCTTGAACGTCTTCGGTCAAAAATCCTAGGTCGAGCAATTTGCTACCCGCTATCGAGGCTAAGTGTAGTGTCCCCAATGAGTGGCCGAACCTGCTGTGGTCCGCTCCCGGATAAGTTAGATAGGCATTTCCAAGTTGCCTTATCCTATGAAGCCTCTGAACCGGGCGTGTATCTAGAACGTCCCTCTCAAGCTCGTTTATCAGCACGTAGCCGTGGACGGGGTCCCTTATCTCCCCCCAAATCTTAGGGCTCCTCTTCATCAAATATTGACCCCGCGCCTCCTGAGCTCCCTTGCAACGTAGTCCCTTATATCTGAGGCGACCTCCTCGATGGGCCTCGAGGAGTCAACCACGAACCAACCATTTTTAAAGGCCATGTCCAAGAGGTGCTTCCTGGCCAATTCCAAGAAGCGTTGCCTCTCGAACTTCTCCCTAAGGGGGCGCTTCCTCGAGAGCGATATCGTGGGGTCCACGTCCAATATTACGGGCACGTCGGGCTTTAAGGAGTACCTGTTTATCTCAATAAGCCAGCTGAGTTCCAAGCCTTGGGCCTGCTGGTAGGCGAGGGACGATATGACAGATCTGTCGGACAGGACCACGACGCCTTCATCCAAGAGCTTCCTGATCTGTACTGAGTGCTCGACGCGATCCGCCGCAAACAAGAGGGCATCCACAGCTGGGTGGACCTCTTCGTCGAGTAAGTAGTCCCGGATCAGCGAGCCTATCCTGCCGCTCGTGGGCTCTTTAGTCGCGAAGACCCTCAAACCCTTTGACGCCAGCCAGCCCGCAAGTAATTTCGTGTGAGTAGTGGAGCCAGCTCCGTCTACTCCGTCAAGCGATATGTAGAGGCCCTTCACGAGAAATCACTTCAAAATAGGAGCGAGTAGAAAGGCTTAAGCTTAAAATCCTGCCGCTATGGGGTCCTCGGGCTTCATGACCTCTCTTAGCAACGCCGTGGCGTAGCTAGACTTGGGCAGAGCGAACCTCATCTCCAAAGCATCGTCTTTGACCGAATGAGACATGTCTCGAGGTTTGAAGGCCAGTTGCCTGAGTAGGCCCATCCTTCTCCGGAGGCCTAAGTTTTCGAGGCTCTTGAACGGGGGTTCTAGCCCCTCTTTCTTGAAGAGGGAGAGAATCAGCTCGTTCATGTACCCCTCAGGCTTTACCTTGACGCAAGCGGGGACAAAGGCCAGTATCACTTGATCCTCCCCTAGCTTCAGCGGGCCCTTGGCTATGAAGGTGGGCCTCACGGGGTTCCCGTAGGCGTCGCGCTTGGCTATTACGTCACCCTCGACGACCCTACTCAGGGAGCCCAGCTTGCGCAGCCTCTCGCTCAGCGCCTTGTTGAATATGTAGGAAAGGTATGCGTCCACGTGCAACGTCAACACGTACTTGGGGAGCCTCCTCAGGGAGCCCAGGTAGTCGTTGGGCCTCTTTACGAGCCACCTTATCATTAGGCGCTCGAAGATCAGGCTCCTCGGGAATCTCTTCAGCGCGCGCTCGAAGTCCGTGGTCTCGGCCAGGAAAGCCCTCGCTTCTCTGTGATCCTCGGGCTCGTTCGGATAGGGAGTCGCCAACATCTCGATGACCGCTTTCTCGTAATCCCCTTGAATCAACAGCTTGCCGACCCAGTGCGTGTTGGGCCTATTAACGCCGAACCTCTGGTAACCGTAGAAATTGGGTGCCCCGCCTAATTCATTGAGTTGCGTCAGCGTCTCCCTCAAGAGGGCCTCGGCCTCTCTCGCCGGAATGTCGAGGTCCCTAATCCTTATGGTAAAGCTGTTGCCGAGCAACATGCCTGGCCTCAAATGCTTCTTCGCCCTGTACACCTCAATGACCTTCAGCTTCTCGCTCGATATCGAGGAGAGGTCGAAGTTCTCTGGAATCTTCACCGTGAACCTCTGTCTCGAGACGGCCCTCGTGTCCTTTAAGCCCGCAAAGCCGATGTGCTTGAGCGGAATCTTTAACTTCTTAGAGAGCACTACGGCTGCCGTCAGGGTATCCATACCTCTCTTCTCTACTACTAAAAGGGCTAGGGATCCCGACGTCCCTCCTTGAAGCGGGATCTCCTCGACCACGAAGTCCTCCAAACTCTTCCTAATTACCCCGCCAGTACCAGTAGTAGTCGTCCCATAGACCTCCATGCCTAGGGACATGTCTAGCTCGGATTTGGATTCTAGGACCATGCCCATCACAGTAGTTTCAAGTGGCCCGTCACCCTGTCTATGAGGGCGGAGGGGGCCGGCCCTATCCCCAGAGCCGTTATGGTGCCCGGCTCGAGCTCCGTCAGGCCCGCGTCAGAGACTAAATAACACGGCAACCTCAGATCTCTCGCCTTCCTCTCGAGGTCTAAGAGCTCCTCTAAGCTTTGAACCCCCAAGACGACTTTCTTCTGGCACTGCCGAAACCACTCCTCGACCCACTCAGACCTCGACCTCCTAGCCTCTTCGAGGCTCGAGACTGATGCGTGCGCCACTTGCACGCAAGTCTTGCCCCTACCCATCTTTAAGTCCGTCCTCACGACTATCACTTGCTTGAAGTCCGTCGGCGTCATAATCTGCTAGCTATTAAAGCACTCCCTCACATGAAGTTAGTGGTGCCGACAGTTGAGGGTCCTCGACGTCGTTGTAGTAGGTGGGGGCCCCTCGGGCCTTAGCGCTTCGTGGAGCGCTGCCTCTCGAGGGGTCGAAGTTGTGGTCCTTGAGGAGCACGCGGAGATAGGGAGGCCGAGGCACTGCGCGGGCTTGGTCAGCGGCGAGGGGTTGAGGCTCATAGGCATGCCCTGCAAGAGCGAGTACGTCGAGAACAAGGTCTGGAAGGCCTTGGTCGTAGCTGACGGCTTCTACGTCGAGTTAAAGAAGTTGGGAGAGCCCGTGTACGTCTTAAATCGAGAGGCCTTCGACAAGTCCATGGCTGATCGTGCGGCTAGCCGCGGAGCTGAGGTACTGTTGAAGAAGAGGGTGAAGAGGGTCGAGAAGGTTGGAGACGGGTACGTGGTCAAGACAGGCGACGGTTCTTACGCGTGCAAAGTCGTTATTGACGGCGAGGGCGCGACCTCCAAACTGGCCAAGGATATAGGCTTAGAGGGGCCTAGGCTCAAGCTGCCTGCCCTCCAAGTTGAGGTCAAGGGCTGTGTGGACCTAGACGAGGTTCTAGTGATTTTGGGCAACGACTGGGCCCCAGGCTTCTTCTCATGGGTAATACCATTAGGAGGTGGTTGGCTACGCGTAGGCTTGGCATCAATCGTCGGCTACTGCAGCTCTCTACTGATGAGACTAATTAGGAGGCATCCAATAGTGTCTAAGCTCTTGAAGGGGGCTGAAGTGAAGAACAGGTACGGAGGGATTATAGTCATAGGCCCTCCTAGGAGGGCCCAGAAGGAGGGCTTCATTGTCGTCGGCGATGCGGCTGGCCAGACCAAGCCTCTAACTGGCGGTGGAGTAGTCTATGGAGCTCTGTGCGGCTACTTAGCGGGGCTTGTCGCTTCGGGCATTATCGCTGGAGAGGTCGATGCCTCTTTATACGAGAGGCTATGGAGGACGCTTTTGGGCCTAGAGGAGGAGCTTGGAGGGCTGTTGAGAAGGGTCTTGGTCCTCGGCGACGTGGGGGAGGCGTTGAGCCTCGCTTCGAGGAGCGGCTTGCTATCGTTGATAGAGAGAAACGCCCACTACGAGTACCACGTGACCTCAATGCTAAAGAGGCCTCACTTGTCCCTCCTGGGCTCTTTGCTCTTAGCCCTCTTGACGCCCGCGAAAGCATTTAAATACTTCCTACGAGCTCCGCTCCCTACGCAGGTGAGGTCGAAATTTGTCTGAGGTTCAGCTACCACTTTGCTCCTCGTGCAAGAGGCCCATAGTGCCCGGTACTAAGAGCGCTAAGTTCTACTGCCCAAACTGCGGGGGAACGCTTTTTTGGAGATGCTGGTATTGTAGGAAGCACGCTAAGCCATATAAGTGCCCCAAGTGTGGATTTCAAGGACCGTAGGGCAAGGCGATGGTAGTGGCTAAGGTGATGGTCATCCTGAGGGTCCTTCCCGCGGACGTGGAAGTAGATGTAGAGAGTCTAAAACAAAAAATTCAAACAGCAGTATTAAGACTAGGAGAGGGCTTCGCCCTTCAGTCTTACAAGGTTGAGCCCATAGCCTTTGGCCTCAAAGCTCTGAGGCTCGCCGTCGTGATGCCCGAGGAGACCGAAGGAGGTACATACTTGTTGGAAGAGGCTCTGCGGGGTGTCGAAGGCGTGGGAGAGGTAGAGGTAGAAGTGGTTTCGAGGATTAGCTAATTCCGAGATAAGCTTAATTAAGAAGAAGGCTTAGCATTAACTCGCTGGATCGAGTTTTGCCTAACTAACGTCACTCATGAGGTAAAGTGATGTACCAAGGTACTTGAGGTGTAGGATTTGCCCGATGAAAATGAGAAGTCAGCTAAGGACACGATGAATGAGGTCGTTTTGAGGGTTGCAGACGCCAAGGCAAGGGACGTGGGCAGGGGAAAGGTCAGAATAGATAGTGAAGTTATGAGGAAGTTAAACTTAAACGTAGGCGACATTGTCGAGGTCGAGGGCAAGAAAAAGACAGCAGCCATAGTTTGGCCAGCCTACATAGAAGATCAAGGAGCAGGCATAATAAGAATGGACGGGCTCATAAGGAGAAATGCTGGCGTGGGCATAGGGGACAAGGTCATCGTCAGAAAAGCTAAGGTTTCTCCTGCTCAAATGATCAGGCTAGCTCCTGAGTCATTTACGATATCGATAGACCACAGCTTCATGAACTTCGTCAAGAGGAGGCTGATTGACTACCCCTTAGTCGAGGGCGATCACGTCCTCATCCCCGTTTTAGGTCAGGCGATACCGTTCGTCGTCGTCGCCAGTAAGCCTTCAGGAGTGGTCGTCGTGACAGAGTCCACGAATCTCATAATCCACGAGAAGCCAGCTGAAGAAGCTCAAGCCACGAGAGTGACGTACGAGGACATCGGAGGACTCCACGAAGCGATTCAGAAGATCAGGGAAATGGTCGAGTTGCCGCTCAAGCACCCCGAGCTCTTTAAGAGGTTGGGCATTGAGCCCCCCAAGGGAGTTCTCCTCTACGGCCCCCCTGGCTGCGGCAAGACGTTGCTGGCCAAAGCGGTCGCCAACGAAACGGATGCTCGCTTCTACGCCATTAATGGCCCGGAGATAATGAGCAAGTTCTACGGGGAGAGCGAGCAGAGGCTCAGGGAGATATTCGAGGAGGCCAAGAAGAACGCCCCATCGATAATATTCATAGACGAGATAGACGCCATAGCGCCGAAGAGGGAGGAAGTGACTGGTGAGGTGGAGAAGAGGGTAGTGGCCCAGCTGCTGGCGCTGATGGACGGTTTAGAGGCGAGAGGCAACGTCATCGTCATAGCGGCCACGAACAGGCCCAACGCCCTCGATCCAGCGCTCAGAAGGCCTGGCAGGTTCGACAGGGAGATAGAGATAGGGGTCCCCGACAAGCAGGGGAGGCTTGAGATACTCCAGATACACACGAGGAACATGCCCCTGGCCAAGGACGTGGACCTGAACAGGCTAGCTGAAATAACCCATGGATTCGTGGGGGCCGACTTGGCCGCGCTTTGTAGAGAGGCGGCCATGAAGGCTCTAAGAAGATACTTGCCGAAAATCGATCTGTCCCAAGAGAGGATCCCACTTGAGGTTTTAGAACAACTGGAGGCCACGATGCAGGACTTCCTTGAGGCTTACAGAGAGATAACACCCTCGGCCTTGAGGGAGGTCTACGTTGAAATACCCAACGTCAAGTGGAGCGATATAGGCGGGCTAGAACAGGTGAAGCAGGAGCTCAGAGAGGCCGTGGAGTGGCCGATTAAGCACCCGGAGGCCTTTAAGAGGATGGGGATAAAGCCTCCTAGGGGCATATTGTTATACGGCCCTCCGGGTTGCGGGAAGACGCTGCTGGCCAAGGCTGTCGCGACGGAGTCCGAGGCAAACTTCATAACGATCAAGGGGCCCGAAATTTTCAGTAAGTGGGTCGGGGAGAGCGAGAAGGCGATAAGGGAGATATTCAGGAAGGCGAGGCAGGCCGCGCCCTGCATAGTGTACTTCGACGAAATAGACGCGATAGCACCCATAAGGGGCTTGGGGTTTGGTGACTCAGCCGTCACAGAGCGGGTCATAACCCAGTTGTTGACAGAAATGGATGGAATCCAGAGCTTGGAGAACGTCGTCGTTTTGGCGTCAACTAATAGGCCTGACATGCTTGACCTAGCTCTCCTAAGGCCGGGCAGGTTTGACAGGTTGATTTACGTGCCGCCACCAGACTATGAGGCTAGGCTGGAGATCTTCAAGGTACACACGAGGAACATGCCTCTCGCCGAAGATGTCGATCTGCAACAACTGGCTAAGATGACTGAGGATTACAGTGGGTCTGACATCGAAGCAGTATGTCGCGAGGCTGGCATGCTAGCTCTCCGCGAGAACATAAATGCAGAGAGAGTAGAGATGAGGCACTTCGTAGAGGCCTTGAAGAAAGTACATCCATCGATCACGGAGGATATGGTGAAGAGCTATAGGGCCTGGGCAGAGAGGCTTAGGCATTATGTGCAAAGAGGAAGAAGCCCCATGTTGAGCTTCGTCTGAGGTGAGTGAGGGCTGAGGGCTCTGAGGATATGGCACCCCATTCCACTCGATGACTTAATGGTTGACATGTTGAGGCAGAAGAAGGGGGTTGCTAGAGACAAGGAGATCTACAAAATGGTGAAAGCGATATACAAAGACGTCTCGCCGAAAGAATTCTACAAGGCAGTCATGAGGTTAGAACTCAGAGGTTTAATTAACGTCTCCTCCGTCAGCAAGAGCGTCAAGTCTTTAAGGCTAAGGGAGACGTGATTGTGAGCCATGGGGGTAGACTTAAAGGATTTGATCCCCCGAGCACCGACATCTTTCGAGAACCTCTCGGGCAAGGTCATAGCCATCGACGCTTACAACGCTCTCTACCAGTTCCTCTCAATAATAAGGCAACCAGATGGAACGCCTTTGAAGGATAAGACTGGTAGAATAACGAGCCACTTAAGCGGCCTCTTATATAGAACAGTCAACTTCTTGGAAATGGGGATAAAGCCCGTCTACGTATTCGATGGGAGGCCTCCCGAGATAAAGGAAATGGAGGTTTTGAGGAGGAGAAAGGTCAAGGAGGAAGCCGTTAAGAAGTATGAGGAGGCTCTGCAGATAGGGGACCTGAAAGCGGCGAGGACCTATGCTCAACAAACAGCTCACTTAACTGACGAGATGGCCAATGAGGCTAAGAGGCTCTTAGACGCCCTCGGAGTTCCGTGGATCCAAGCCCCCTCAGAAGGAGAGGCGCAAGCGGCCTACATGACTATTAAGGGGGACGCGTATGCAGCCGCAAGCCAAGACTACGACTCGCTCCTCTTTGGAGCCAAGAGGCTGGTTCGCAATCTGACTATAAGTGGTAAGAGGAAGCTACCCCGCAAGGACGAATACATCGAAATAGAGCCCGAGCTCATAGAGCTCGACAAAGTACTCCGAGAGCTTCAAATAACTCGAGAGCAGCTGATAGACGTAGCGATCCTGATAGGCACAGACTACAACCCTGATGGAGTTAAAGGCGTTGGTCCGAAGACCGCCCTAAAACTAATAAAGACGCATGGCTCTTTGGAAAAGGCCTTGAAGTCCTTGCCCGAGGCCGAGTTCCCAGTGGACCCACTCGAGATCAAGAAAATGTTCCTGGAGCCCAAGGTCACGGAGGACTATAGGCTTGACTGGAGAAGACCTAACGTTGACGCTGTTTTGAGGTTTTTGTGCGACGAGAGGGAGTTCTCAAGAGACAGAGTCATGAACGCTCTCAATAGAGTTCTAAAGGCCCACGAACAGCACGCAAAACAAGTCTCTTTAGACTTATTCTTCAGGAAGCGCTAGACCTCGACCTCTAAGAGCACTTGAAGTCGAAGACCTTTTCTTAAGTGTTCAACCATCTCTCTACTTATATCGATGGCGGCCTTGTCGCATCTTATCATGAGCGTTCTAGGACATATGTAGTCACTCTTTCTGCAAACAATGCTCAATGGATTAGCTAAGGGGAGCCTCTCGCTACCGCGCCCGATAATCGCCTCCTCGATGTCAAGGAGCCTCAGCACTAGCGTGATCTTTGCGCTGTCACACCTTACCGCTTGCTTAACCTCAGGGCTTAAATCAGAAACCCCCTTCTCGGATTTAACAGCTATGATGCAGTCCCCTCTAGGCGTTAAGTGCTCTTCTCGCGTTATCTCGAGAGTTGTCCTGTGCGTTGCTCTGATGTTACTATGCCCCCACGCGTGAAACACCTCTCTAACGCGCATTCAATACCTGTCCTCCAGCTCATGGGGTTTCTCAGAGCGCTATAAAGCGCGCAAGCAGAAGCGCTAATTACTCTTAGCTTTTCTGTTAAAAGTTGAGGAAGAGGGCATGTCCAGGAGCTTCGAGGAGCAGAGGAAGAGGGTCGTAGAGAGCTTGATAGGTCTAGGGGTCATAAAGAGGAAGATAGTGGCCGATGCTTTGTTGAGAGTCCCGCGTGAAGAGTTCATCCCAGAGGACTATCGCGACTCCGCTTATGTTGATAGCCCCCTACCTATAGGGTACGGTCAGACGACTTCCGCTTTGCACATGGTGGCTTGGATGTGCGAAGCAACCGAGCTCAAGCCCGGGGACAAGGTCTTAGAGGTTGGCGGAGGATGCGGTTACATGGCAGCAGTCTACGCGGAAATAGTCGCGCCGAGGGACTGCGAGGTCAAGGGTCACGTGTACACAATTGAGATAATAGAGGGCTTGGCTAAGAGGGCCGAAGAGAACTTGAGGAGACTAGGCTACCACGATAGGGTGACGGTGATATGGGGGGACGGGTCTCTAGGCTACCCAGACGCTGCTCCCTACGATGCCATAATAGTTACAGCTGCATCGCCAGGGGTGCCCAGACCTCTGAAGGAGCAGCTCAAAGTAGGCGGTAGGCTCGTGATACCCGTGGGGACGCCGTACTTCTTCCAGCAATTGACATTGGTGAGGCGCGTAGGGGAGAATGAGTACGAAGAAGTGGAGCTCGGCGGATGCGCCTTCGTCCCCCTAAGGGGGAAGTACGGCTGGAAATAGGGACTAGGCGTTGACGAGGGCCTTAGCGGTCGTAATTGCAAGGACGAGGGGCGAAGACGTCAGGAGGCTACTAGCGTCCATAGGCGTCTTAGACCATAGCCTGAAGATTAAAAACTTGGGTGATGAACTTGCCATACCGCTATCCAAACCGTTGTCGAGAGAGGTCGAGGAATGGTTAAGAGAGGCCTACAAAGCCGTCATTAAGGAGGAGGAGTTCGAAGAGATACCCAAAAAGCCGAAAACTATCCTCGAGTGGCTCGGTGACGAGTTACCTCCTCACCTCTTAGCTGTCGTCCCCCGCTCTTGGGACTTGATAGGTGATATAGCGATAGTCGAGATCCCCGATGAGCTACTAGGACGCGAGAAGCTAATAGCTGAAGCCATACTAGCCCTTCACAAGAACATCAAGAGCGTCTACATGAAGGCTGGCCCCGTGAGCGGTAATTTTAGGGTAAGGGAGCTTAGGCTCATAGGCGGCGAGGGCAAGAGCGTGACCACGCACAGAGAATATGGGGCGCTCTTCTACGTAGACGTCAAGAACGTCTACTTCAGCCCTAGGCTGGCAACGGAAAGGAAGAGGGTCGCGGAACAGGTCAAGGACGGAGAAGCGGTTCTCGACATGTTCTCAGGCGTAGGGCCCTTCGCCATACAGATAGCGTTAAGGAGGAAGGCCCTAGTACATGCGATAGAATTAAACCCCGTAGCCTACGAGTGCCTCAAGAAGAACATAGAGCTAAACAAGCTGAAAGGTAGGGTCATACCACATCTTGGAGATGCTAGAGAGATAGTCGAAAAGCACTTGCCATACAACTTCGACAGAGTCATCATGAACTTGCCCGAAAAGTCACTAGACTTCGTAGACGTTGCCCTCAAAGCTCTAAAGGGGCGCGGAGTCCTCCACGTCTACGTATTTAAAGAAGAGCCCCAACCGGTCGAGAAAGCAGAAGAAGCCGTCAAGTTAAAGGTAGAGGAGAGCAGCTGGAGGGTCGTCAAGGTCTTGTACTCGGAGGCGGTAAGGCAGACAGCTCCGAGGCGTTGGCAAGTAGTCGTTGATTGCGAAGTAAGTCAACATTGATCTTTAAAACCGCCTCTTCACTATGATTCAACGAGGTCGCTTGGAGGTCGCACTCCCGAGGTTCTTGAGGTTATATCAGGCTTGAGGCTTCAAGATTACTAATAGATTCATTGATGTTAAAAGTCGCTACCTTGAGATACTTCGAAGATTAGATAGCGGGCCCGGCGGGATTTGAACCCGCGACCGTCGGGTTAAAAGCCCGCCGCTCTACCATGCTGAGCTACGGGCCCTAAGCGTGAAAGTTAAGGGGTGATTTTTAGGCTTTCTCCCTCAAAGTCGCTTATCGTCGAGAAGTTGAAGTGCTTTCTGAGGCAAAAGTTTATCTATTACCTCTCGTAGTGTTCCGTTCTCGCTAGCGTAGAGCTATCCCTGTGCATCTCATCAGTTTTTGGGAGGTTAAATGTTGAAGAAGAAGTTCACGATTTTAGATCACGAGCTGGTCCCGAGGCACATCCTCCTGACTAAGGAGGAGAGGAGGCAGTTGTTAGAGCAACTCAAGATACGGCCAGAGCAATTGCCTTGGATTAGAGCCTCTGACCCCGTCGCCAAGCTAATAGGTGCAAAGCCGGGAGACATAGTCAAAATAATAAGAAAGAGCCCGACAGCCAGCGAGGTTATAGCCTACAGGTTTGTAGTCCCGTAAAAGGTGGTGGTCAAGATTTTAACCGTTGAAGATAGGTGGGACCTCATAAGGGCTTACATAAAGGAGAACGACCTGACGCGACACCACTTAGCATCCTATAACGAGTTCGTAACGCAAGGTCTGCAGAGAATAGTGTACGAGTTCAGAGGAATTGAAGCTAGGGGCGTAAAGATAAGGTTCGACAAAGTCCAGATAGGCCCGCCTATTGTCAAAGAGGCCGACGGTTCGGAGCGGAACATCTTGCCCATGGAGGCCAGGCTTAGGAACCTCACTTACGCAGGGCCCCTCTACATAACTATGACGAAGTACGTCGATGGCGTGCGAGAAGGGACTGCCAAAGTCTTCGTCGGCTACTTCCCGATAATGGTCAGGTCAGTCCTATGCCCGCTCTCTAAGATGAGCAAAGAGGAGCTCATAATGAACGGTGAAGATCCAAAGGATCCTGGGGGCTACTTCATCATTAACGGCTCTGAGAGGGTATTGATAGCTCAAGAGGACCTCGCTACCAATCACGTATTAGTAGACGTCCTCGATGGCACTTCAAACGTCACCCACGTAGCTAAAGTGCTCTCAGCGACAGCAGGGCTCAGAATACCCACTTCAGTTGAGAGGTTAAAAGATGGAACGCTCCATGTCGTGATACCCTCAGTCGCTGGCAAGATACCACTCTTTATAGTGATGCGCGCTTTAGGCCTAGAGAGCGATAAAGAGATCGTTGAGGCCATAACTTGGGACCCCGAAATAGAGGTAGAGCTACTGCCTTCGCTAGAGGCAGCAAGCGATGTGACCACGACCGAGGACGCTCTAGACTACATAGGTGGGAAAATTGTGTTCGGACAGCCAAGGCAGAAGAGAATCGAGAGAGCTGAGCTCGTCCTCGACAAGTACTTCTTGCCCCACTTAGGCAGTAAGCCTGAGGACAGGATTAAGAAGGCCTACTTCTTGGGGCAAATGGTGGAGAAGCTTATCGAGCTAGTACTGGGCAGGAGAAAGCCCGATGACAAAGACCACTACGCGAATAAGAGGTTGAGGCTCGCTGGGGATCTCTTAGCCAGTCTATTTAGAGCCGCTTTCAAGAGGTTCTGCCAAGATCTGCAATATCAGCTCGAAAGAATTTGGGATGCCGGGAAGGCCATTTACGTAGAGAACTTGGCGAGAGCCGACCTGATAACAGAGAGGCTACGCCACGCGCTAGCCACCGGTAATTGGACTGGGGGGAAGGTCGGAGTCAGCCAGCTATTGGATAGGACTAACTATTTATCGACGTTGAGCCACCTAAGGAGGGTCGTATCTCCGCTAAGTCGAAGCCAACCCCACTTCGAGGCTCGTGACCTCCACGCAACGCAATGGGGCAGGATATGCCCAAATGAGTCCCCAGAAGGGCCCAACTGCGGACTCGTTAAGAACTTGTCCTTGATGGCTCGCATAACGGTCGGCGTAGACGAGGCCGAGATAGAGGCCAAGCTCTACGAGCTTGGCGTCGTCCCCATTCAGAGAGCTAGAAGGGAGGAGAGGGCAAAGCCGGAACATGAAAGGGGGAAGAGGGCAAAGGTCTTTCTGAATGGCAGGCTCATCGGCGTACACGAAGACCCCTACTTCCTAGTCAACTACATAAGGGAGGAGAGGAGAAAGGGGAAGCTGAGCTCGGAGGTCAACGTGGCGTGCATAAAGAGCGGGCAAATCAAAGAGGTCTGCGTGAATTGCGACGGTGGGAGGATAGTCAGGCCCCTTATAATAGTCAAAGAGGGCAAGGTACCGGTGACCACAGATCATGTAGAGAAGCTGAGGCGCGGAGAGTGGACGTGGAACGACTTCATAGAGAAGGGCCTCGTTGAGTATTTAGACCCTATGGAGGAGGAGAATGCCTACATAGCCCTAAACCCCGAAGACGTAACGCCTGAACACACGCACCTTGAGATAATGCCTGCGGCCATATTAGGCGCCTGTGCTGGGATAATACCCTACGCTGAGCACAACCAATCTCCAAGAAATTCCTACGAAGCCGCCATGGCTAAGCAAGCCTTAGGCCTCTCTTGCGCAAATATATTACTAAGAAAGGACTCGAGGGGCCACCTATTACACTACCCACATAAGCCGCTAGTCCAGACAAGGTTACTGGACGTAGTAGGGTATAACGAGAGGCCTTCGGGCCAAAACATGGTCGTAGCCTTGTTGACGCTCACAGGCTACAATATCGAAGACGCCCTCGTGTTTAGCCGAGGGGCCGTTGACAGGGGGCTAGCGAGATCCACCTTCTTCAGGACGTACGAAGCAGAGGAGAGGAAGTACCCAGGAGGAGAGGAGGACAGGATTGAGAGGCCTCCACCAAACGTTAGGGGTTACAGAGCTGGAGAGGTCTACAAGTACTTAGGAGAAGATGGAATAGTCGAGGTCGAAGCACAAGTACGTGGAGGGGATGTCTTGATAGGCAGAACAAGTCCGCCAAGGTTCATGGGTGAGTACACAGAGTTCGAAATATCTGGAAGGGTCAGGCGAGAGACGTCAGTCGACATGAGACATGGAGAGATAGGAATAGTTGATGCCGTTTTAATCACTGAGTCGAGCGAAGGGAACAAGTTGGTTAAGGTCAGGATACGTGATCTAAGGGTTCCGGAGCTCGGTGACAAATTTGCTTCAAGGCATGGACAGAAAGGAGTTATAGGCCTCTTGCTTCCACAAGAGGACCTTCCGTTTACTGAGGAAGGCATAGTGCCTGATGTGATAATTAATCCGCATGCATTTCCATCAAGAATGACCATAGGGCAATTGTTAGAATCCATGGCAGGAAAAGTAGCGGCCCTCAAAGGGGTATTCATTGATGGCTCTACATTCTATGGCACAAAAGAGGGAGAGCTGAAGAGAGAGCTGAAGGAGCTTGGCTACAGCCCCACGGGTTGCGAAGTGATGTATGACGGTGTAACGGGCGAGATGTACAAAGTCCCCATACTCATAGGCGTTGTGTACTATCAGAAGCTACACCACATGGTGGCGGACAAGATGCACGCAAGAGCTAGGGGGCCAGTTCAAATACTTACACGCCAACCGACTGAGGGGAGGGCAAGGGAAGGTGGCCTGAGGTTTGGAGAGATGGAGAGGGACTGCCTAGTAGCTCACGGCGCGGCGGCTTTGTTGAAAGACAGATTACTAGAGGAGTCTGACAGGACGACTGTTTACGTGTGTGAGAACTGCGGACTGATCGCCTATTACAACGCCATAAGTGATAAGTACAAGTGTCCTCTCTGCGAGGAAAAAGTTAAGATAGCCCAAGTAACGATGTCCTATGCATTCAAGCTCTTGCTCCAAGAGCTTATGAGCTTGGTCATATATCCGAGGCTAAAGGTGAGTTAGTGATGTTAATATCCCAGAAGAAGCTGAAAGCCGTTTCCTTTGGCCTCCTCTCGCCAGACGTTATAAGGAAGATCTCCGTAGGGAGCATAATAACGCCAGACACTTACGAGGAAGACGGAACGCCCATAGACACAGGGCCCATGAGCTTAAGGCTGGGTACCATAGATCCGACCCAAAAGTGCAAGACATGCGGGAATAAAGTCGGCCAGTGCCCCGGCCACTTTGGACACATAGAGCTTGCCAAACCCATAATTCACGTGGGCTTCGTCAAGATAATATATCAGCTTTTGCAAGTCACGTGTTGCAAGTGTAGAAGGCTACTTCTCCCCCAGAAGGATATTGATAGAATCAAGAAGTTAATGAAGGAGAGACCGAGGCTTTGGGCGATAACCAGAAACAAGGTCGTGACTAAGGTCTTGAAGAAAGCTGCGAAGACCATGGAGTGTCCGCACTGCGGAGAGCAACAGGTCAAAGTCCGTCTCGAGAGGCCAACCACGTTTTATGAGAAGACGAAGAGTGGCGAGAGGAAGATAACCCCTGACATCATAAGAGCGCGATTGGAGAAGATACCCGATGAAGACTGTGAGATTCTGGGCTTTAACCCCAAGACCTCAAGACCCGAATGGATGGTCTTAACGGTCCTCCCCGTGCCCCCCGTAACCGTGAGGCCGTCGATAACCCTCGAGTCCGGTCTAAGATCTGAAGACGACTTGACCCACAAGATAGTAGACATCATAAGGATAAACGAGAGACTCAAAGAACAGATAGACATGGGCGCGCCGATGGCCATAATAGAGGAGCTGTGGGATTTGCTACAGTATCACGTCACGACATACTTCGACAACGAGGTCTCAGGCATACCACCCGCTAGGCATAGATCTGGCAGAGTGCTGAGGACTCTAGCACAAAGGCTCAAAGGCAAGGAGGGCAGGTTTAGAAGTAGCTTGTCGGGCAA
Organism: uncultured Nitrososphaerota archaeon; assembly: GCA_964586135.1. Lineage (GTDB taxonomy): Archaea > Thermoproteota > Methanomethylicia > Nezhaarchaeales > WYZ-LMO8 > WYZ-LMO8. Next base: position 716 of record CAZPGS010000013.1, on the reverse strand, counting down.
GAGAGTCGACTTCTCAGCCCGAACGGTGATATCACCAGACCCTAACTTGAGTATAAATGAAATTGGCGTGCCAATCGAGGTAGCAAAGATCTTGACGATACCTGAAAAGGTGACTCCATGGAACATAGACGAGCTGAAAGAGCTAGTCATAAGGGGACCCCACGAGTATCCGGGCGCGAACTACATCGTAAGGCCTGATGGGAGGAGGATTGACCTCCGGTACGTGAAGGATAGAAAGGCTGTGGCCGAGGCTCTAGCGCCTGGCTATATAGTCGAGAGGCACATACGGAACGGAGACATTGCCCTCTTTAACCGACAACCATCACTTCATAGAATGTCGATAATGGCCCACAAAGTTAAGGTACTGCCTTACAAGACCTTCAGGTTAAACTTATGCGTATGCCCACCATACAACGCGGACTTTGATGGAGACGAGATGAATCTTCACATTCCTCAGAGCGAGGAGGCCAGGGCCGAGGCCCTGACACTGATGTTGGTCGAGCAACAAATATTGTCGCCGAGATACGGAGGTCCAATAATTGGCGGGACCCAAGACTACATACTCGGTGCCTTCTTGTTATCGCAAAAGGACGTTTTGCTAACTGAGGAAGAGGTGCAACGACTCCTCTTCTTGGCCGATGTGAGGGAGCTGCCGAGACCTGCTATAATAAAGCCCAAGAAGCTTTGGACTGGGAAGCAAGTCATAAGCGCTCTAT
>CAZPGS010000012.1:0-17074 GCA_964586135.1 uncultured Nitrososphaerota archaeon | reverse complement strand
GCATCGACCTCCTATTCAAAGCCCTGCGGGGTAATGGGAGCAATGCTCCAAGCCCCGCAGGGTTAATCCCCGTAGATGGGAGCCCCATGCCGTTGGGCTCGACGGCCGCCTGCGAGCCCGCGCCGATAGCTCGCGAGGTGCGGGCGAGGTGGAGGTCCATAGGTGCAACGAGTGAGTATAGAACAATGAGAATGAGCACCTGGAGACAAACTGTTCCCCTCCATAGAAGGCTACGACTAGCTCCTCGACGCCACTCAAAAAGTCTTGGGGTCTCTTATCGTGTACTTTATGCTCGATGGGACCAGATGCTCGGGAAAGCTACCGCCGCAACAATCGCATTTCAGATCGCACTTGCTAGTTGTCAGCACATAGCATAGCGCGCTTCTCTGGGCATGTTTGAGAAGACCATCAGCATCGGGGTTGAAGCTCGTCGGCCTTCTCACAAACCTACCCTTTCATCATCTCGAAATAATTTTTACGATGCCCCGCTTTAAACTTGTGGGTTTCGCTTTGTGGAGGTTGATGTTGACTACAGAGGCTGGTAAGGAGCGTTGGACAGCTTGGGAGGTCATCGACGCGATATTTCCACACGATCTTAACGCTTACGTCAGGGCGTTTAATGGCAGAGGAGTCGTGCTGGTCTGGTCGAGCTTGCCGGGTAGCCAACTGATAGAGCTCCTCTCGCGCAGGCTTACTAGGGCCCATAGATTTGTAGTGTTCGATGACACTTCTCCAGCGAGACTTAGAGACATAATAGCTTCGGCCAAAAGGGTCTTGAAAGGGTCAAGAGAGGTCAACGTCGTGAGCAGGATACGAGGCGATTACCTTGGAATCGACGAGGAGAGACTGTCGAGCGTGATAATGGAGAAGCTCGAACTTGTAGGAGGCAAGAAGAGGCTTGTAATCAACGTAGTTTGGGACGTCGTCGGGCTGTCGCTGGTCAGCGAAGACTAAAATAGAAGATCGTGCTTAGCGCAACTGATTTGTGAGTTTATATCGGCGTTGGCGGGTGATGTATCAGGAGCAAAGTGGTGCCATTCCATGAGCATTGAGGGCTTTAACTTCGTGGCGAGCAAATCCGTGTTTAAAGACGAGGGGGCCCTATCGTTTGAGTATGTCCCCCCGAACTTGCCCCACCGAGAAGCGCAGTTGAAGACTCTAATAAATTTCTTCAGGTACATAGTCGAGGGGGAAAGAGGCTTTTACCAAAAAGCCCTCCTAATAGGGAGTGTCGGGACCGGTAAAACTGCCACTTCTAAGCTCTTTGGGAGGATTTTGGAGGGGGAGCTTAAGAAAAGGAACAAAGACTTCAAGTTCATCTACGTTAACTGTTATCGAGAGAGGACCCTCTTCCTCATAGCTCAAAGGATGATGGAGGTACTGGCGCCGTCCCTGCCTAGCAGGGGGTTGTCACCTCAAGAGCTCTTAAAGATGATAGTCTCGCTACTCGAGGAGAAACGAGTGTCAACCATCTTAGTGCTCGACGAGGTCCACTACTTCGTTAAGGCAACGGGACAAGAGGCTCTTTACAACTTGCTAAGAGCGCTGGAAGGTTACGATGAGAGCAAGGTTAAATTGGGCATGATGTTCATTTCAAGGAGCAAGGACTTCGTCTATGAGCTAGACGACGTCGTCAAGAGTAGTCTGACGAGGAACGTAGTAGAGTTCGAGCCTTACACCTCTCAACAATTGATGGCTATACTCCAAGATAGGGTGAAGCTGTCTTTTAGAGAGGGGGCCGTGCTCCCCGAGGCATTGGAGGTTATAGCCGATAACGTTGGCGTTGACCGCGGGGGAAATGGCGACGCGAGGTTGGCTCTAGAGTTATTATGGAGGGCCGGTAAGATAGCTGACGCGAGGGGGAGGGGTCACGTAACGCCCGACGATGTGAGAGAGGCTAGTAGCTTCACGCACCCGGCCATTAGAATTGAAGATTTAAAGGGCCTGCTAGTTGACGAGAAGATAGTGCTGCTTTCAATAGCTAAAGAGCTAAAGAGAGGGGTCGCCTACTTGAAGATGGGATCCTTAGAAGATAAGTATCGGGGCGAGTGCGAGCTCTGGGGGCTTAAGGCTAAAAAACATACACAATTGTGGAAGATGGTCAAAAACTTAGAGAAAATGGGCTTCATAACAACAAAGACCGCGACCCTCGAAAGAGGGAGGACTACGCTAATAGGCCTGCCAACCATACCAGCTTATCTGCTTGAAAGAGAGGTCTCAAAGCTTTTGGTTGAAGAGATCGGAGGAAAAAGTGTTGAGCGTAGAAAACCTGCTGGGTTCTAAAGCCAGGATAAGGATATTGAGGGTCTTACTGGACAAAGAGGAACTCAACATAACGGCTATAGCCAGAGAGGCAGAAGTCAATTACAAGACGGCTTTGCACCACCTCGAGGAGTTAAAGAGCATGGGCATCATCACTGAAAAGGTCTTTGGCAGGGTGAGGATCTTTAAAATCAATCACGAGGATCCGCGCGTTAAAGCTTTGAAGAATATGTTTAATTCTATTAGCTTTGTCGGTGGTTCGAAATGAGGGCTTTCATGGTTGACGTGACTGATAAAGCAGACGTGTATAGAGAGGCGGAGGCGGAGGGCTTCATAAAGTTAAGGCCTGAGACCTTGAAGAGGATAAGAGAGGGTGGCGTAGAAAAAGGCGACGTCTTCTCGACGACCAACATCGCTGCAATACTGGCAGCGAAGAAGACGGCCGAGCTCTTACCACTTTGCCACCCAATCCCATTAACCAACGTCTCGGTCGAGATGGCTGTTGAGGAAGAGGGGGTAAGGGTTCGTACTTTAGTGAAGACTATGGGAAAGACCGGAGTGGAAATGGAAGCCCTACTAGCTACGGCCATAGCACTGCTCAACGTATGGGACATGGTGAAAAAGTACGAGAAAGATGAGAGCGGTCAGTACCCGTATACCGAAATTGTAAGCATAAGAGTGAAGAGTAAAATTAAGCGGGAGTCGGGATGAGCGAGGTAGTTAAAGGGCATAGAGAAAAGGCCCCCAAAGAAGTTTCGCTCTATGTTGTGGTAACGAGTGACGCTCTCTACGGCTTGTTGAAAAGGGGAGAGGACGTCAGGGAGGAGGATAGCGAGAGGATTAGAAGCATGGCCGAGGCCGAGGGCTACATATTCAAAGGCAGATCTATAGTCCCTAATGACCCCTTTGCCATCAAACAAGAGATAGAGAGGGTCATTAATGACGTGAGGCCTGATGTGATAATAACGACTGGCGGCACTGGCTTGAGCGATAAGGACGTGACCGTCGAGGTCGTCGACGAGCTTTTCGAGAAGAAGATTCCAGGCTTTGGAGAGCTACTCAGGCTTTTGAGCTATGGCGAGATCGGTAGTGCAGCCATGTTAACGAGGGCAACTGCTGGGGTCTATAAGAAGACCGTCATATTCTCCATACCCGGCTCTCCTCACGCCGTGGAGCTCGCTCTCAGAAAGTTGATACTCCCAGAGGCTCGCCACGTAGTAGCCCATGTGAGGGGCTAGATTTGAGGACGTTAATAGGCGTGGTCGGCTCTAAGAGAGAGGCAAGGCTAAAGCTCATGTGCGAGCTAGGTGCGAAGTTGGCGGACGAGGGTTACAACGTAGCACTAGTCTTTCATGAGGAGCATGAAGCCGCCAAGAGCCTTAAGGTTTTCTTAGTAGCAAATGTGCTGAAGACCTCGACATTCATAGCGGTGAGGTCGAAGCTAAACTTAGACGACATCGGAGGCCTCTTCTCTAGCAAGTGGCACTTAGTACTAGTCGAAGGGCGTAAGTCCATCCCTCACGTAATAGCTGCTACCTCCGAAGCCGACGTAAACGAAGTAGACTCCAAGAGCATTGCCATAGTGCCCTTAAGCGACGAGGCCCGACGCCTAGCCACCTCTTGGACAAGCAAGGTCGCAGATATTTATGGGGCAACTAAAGCTATCCAGAAAGTGGTAGTGGAAGACGTCATGAAGCTATTAGCACTAGAGGATTGCGGCAAGTGCGGTTTCAATAGCTGTAGGGATCTCGCCGAGGCCATAGCAAGAGGCGAGGAGAGCCCCATAAAGTGCGTTGAAAGGAGAGAGGGCGTGAGGCTCGTGGTCAACGGAGAACACGTGCCACTAAATCAGTTCACGTCGAAGGTGTTCGTCCAAGTGTTGAGGGGGCTCTTATCGGTATTGAAGGGGGTCCCGAGGGATCCAAGGAAGGTTTCTCTCGAAGCGGAGCTCTATTAGTCGTGCTTTTTCAAAAACTCCGCCATGGATTCGTTGAGGTCCAACCACCGCGAGATGTCACGCTTGGCAAGGCCCGGCGCTTCAAATATCACGTGCAAGAAGGGCATGATCTCTGTGCTAGCCTTTCTCTTAGACAAGTGGCACTTAGAGGCTATTTTTTCACATATGGACTCCCTCATGGCTCTCATGCTTTTGGCCTTGGCCAGCAATAATATCTTCTGAGGGAAGCCGTACTTAGTAAATCTATATGGATGTATCTTCGCCATCGCAACCCCCGCCGTCATGAAGTCTATGACGTACTTCAGCAACTCCCATCTCTGCCCCCTATTCATTCTACCCAAGAAGATGTCAGACCTCGCTAAGTAATAGTACGCTTTAGCAAGCTCTTCTGGGTCCGTATATTGCCTCGGTAAGTTCTCGTCTATCCAGAGCATGAGAGTCTCGTAGTCGAGCAACGACGAGTTTACTACGTTTCTGGCGTCGTCGCATCGTTTTGCAGCGAAGAGCATCCTCAAGACGTCGAACGCTTGATACTGCCTGTTCCTAGCCCTTAACCACGAGACGTCATTTATCGTCAGCTTCTTTCTGCCTTGGGCCACCGCCTGAAGGTCGTTGACGGCAGACCTCATGTCGCCTTCGGCGAGCTCGGCTATTATCTTAAGGGCCTTCTCGTCAGCCACTATTCCCTCTTTCATGCATATCTTCTTCAAGTGCTTCACTATGAATGACGACCTTAGGCGCTTGAACTCAATCATCACAGACACCTCCCGAAGGGGTCTCAGTTTTGGATCCCAAGGATCGTTCGCCGCCATGACTATGGGGACTCGCGATTCCTTGATGAGCTCGACTATCGCTTTGACGGCATCCGCCTCGCCTACGCCATAGAGGCCGTCGATTTCATCTAAGAAGATGAGCTTGCCCCTCGAGCCATAGAGGCTGACGGTCTTGGACGACTGACCGACAAGCCTCCTCAGCGCTCCTTCAGTCCGCGTGTCGCTAGCGTTCAGTTGAAAGAGCTCGTAGCCGAACTCCTTAGCTACGACTTCCACGAGCAGGGTTTTGCCGACGCCGGGAGGGCCGTAAAGCAAGGCCGCTTTTTCGCCTGGCTTCCAGTTCTTTAACCACGAGGTGAAGCTGTCTATATAATCGGCCTCGCCCACTACCTCCTTTATCTCGGATATCGAGCGGGGCTTGTGCTTCTCAGTCCAGGGGACGTAAGGGGGAGTTGACATGGCTAACCAGCCATTTTCTTGCCCAGCTTAGCCAGCTGGGCTAGGAAGGCCGTGATTTGTATGTCCTCATTGGCCCCTTCAACGAGCCTGTAATCGGTCTCGGCCACCAAGTCTTCTATCTCCATCTTCAAAGGCTCAGGCACGTCAAGCCTGAAGACCTCTGCGTGGACCTGCCTTATTATGTCCGAACCTGTTAGGCCATAGTTTATCACTAAGTCATAAACCTTCTGCCTCGCTGCCAAGATGTCGCCCTTTAAAGCTAGTTTGAGCATTTCGTGGACTTCCGTCGGCCTAGCCCTGCCTGCCACCTTGTAGACCGTCACATCATCAACGGGCCCTCCGTACGCGGCGGCCGCTTGAAGGAGGTTTATAGCCCTCCTCAGATCGCCACCGGCCACGTACCAGAGGGCATCTACGCCCTCCTGGGTTAGCTTAACGCCCTCTTGGGAGGCTATGGACTTCAATCGCTCTGCTACGTCCTCTTTCGACAACATCGAGAACCTGAATATAGCGCAACGCGACTGTATCGGCTCTATTATCCTCGACCCATAGTTCGCTATCAATATGAACCTCGTGGTCCTCCAGAACATCTCCATTATGCGCCTCAAGCTCCACTGAGCCTCCGAGGTCATGGCGTCACACTCATCTAGTATGATGACCTTGAAGGGGACGTCTCCCAAGGCCACGGTTCTGGCGTAGTCCTTGACCCTCTCCCTTATCGTTTGTATGCCCCTCTCGTCAGAGGCATTGAGCTCCAAGACGTTCTGTCGCCAGTTTTCGCCATAGAGCTCGTAGACTAGACAGAGGGCCGCCGTGGTTTTACCAGTTCCAGGAGGGCCCACGAACAACATGTGGGGGATGTTCTTGTCTTCCACGAACTTCTTCAGTCTCTCGATTATCTCCTTTTGGTTTACGATTTCATCGAGCTTCTTGGGCCTGTACTTCTCGACCCAGAGAGCTGGCAACTCTTCCTTGAAGGCCATATAGCTCTCAGAGTATTCTTCTCGGCGCCCTCTTATAGGGTTTAGCCGCTACGAAGGAGGGGCTAAGGCTTTACGCCTCGAGGGAAGCTTTTTGTAGTGCGAGCTAGGATAAGGGTTGAGAGTGATGGCTACCTCTTCGTGCGGGGAGCTCCTCTACGACGTTGAGAAGGTGAAGGTCAAAGTCTTGAAGAGGGTTCCGGAGATAAGGGTTGGAGAGGAGGTCTTAGGGCCTTTTCCTCAAGATCAAGAAGTGGAAGTAGAGAGGTGGATTGCCAAGGTGCTGGAAGAGGGAGGGTACGTCGAGATAGTAGACGAGAAGAAGATCGATTTGACGGCGATATCGAAGATAGCGTGGAAGGAAAGTAGAACGCCTCAACTCATTCCGCTCGAACCAACATTCTATGTTAAGGCGAGGAATTACCTCAAGTCCTTGGTCGAGAAGGTGAAGGCCAGCCCAGAGGCCTTAAACGAGAAGAGGTTGACCGAGGCGAGGTTGATTGACGTCATTAACTCCAGAACCCAGAAAATCGTCAACTTGGCTTTGACGGGCGCTCAACCGCCAAGAGAGGTCCTTGACTGCCTAACCCCGGAAGAGAGGGTGCTGTTCAACGAGGTGTGTAGCCTCATCTCGAGGTGGCGTCGGAGCATTAGGGGTGGAGAAAATGGTTGAAGCGAAGCTTCAAGACCCCATAGGGCAATTCGCGGAGTTCTTCAAGTCGTATGCAGATAGCAGGGGTAGCTTGAAGTACAGAGAGAGAATACGTCGAATGATAGTCTCAGGCCTCAAGTCCCTCGTAATAGACTTCGACGACCTGTTGCTGTACGACGACAGCTTGGCTAAAGGGGTCGTGGACAGGCCTAGAGAGTACATAGAATACGCATCCTTAGCGCTTTACGACGCCGTGAAGACAGAGAGCAGGGCCTTCGCTGAAAAGGTCGGCAGATTCCACGCGCGCTTCAGAGGGGCTGGCGATCTAGTCCCGATAAGGAAGATAAGGGCTGAGCACGTAAACAAGATGATATCCATAGAAGGCGTCGTCGTTAGAGCGAGCACCGTAAAGCAGAGGCTCGTCGAGGGCACGTTCATATGCAAAAACGCCGAGTGCGGGGAGATAATAAAGGTCCCGCAAGACTCTAGGTCTTTCAGCCACCCAACCATATGCCCTCGATGTGGGAAGAGAGGTCTCGAGTTCAGCCCTGAAAACTCGACGTTTATAGACGTTCAAACTCTCGTCGTCCAAGAAAGGCCTGAAGACGTGCCCTCTGGCCAACTGCCACGCTCGATGGAGGTCCTCGTAGCCGACGACTTGGTCGACAGAGTAAGGCCCGGCGATAGAGTCTTGATAAACGGAATCTTATCGGTAAAGCAGGAGCACTCGCCGAGGCTCGGCAGGTTGACCACCTTCACGACATACCTGGAGGCTAACAACGTAGAGGTTTCGACCAAAGGCGTCGAGGACGTCGAGATAACGCCGGAGGACGAGGAGAAGATAAGGGAGGTCGCCAAGGACCCGAACATAGTCGAGAAGATCGTGAAGTCGATAGCCCCCTCCATCTACGGGATGGAGGACGTGAAAGAGGCAATAGCCTACATGCTTTTTGGAGGGATCCCCAAGGTCATGCCGGATGGGGTTAAGATAAGGGGGGACCTCCACGTCCTCATAGTCGGGGACCCTGGGACTGCCAAGAGCCAGCTCCTGCAATACGTGGCCAAGCTCGCGCCACGCGGTATATATACCTCCGGTAAGGGCTCGACGGCTGCTGGGCTCACCGCGACAGTTGTCAGGGACAAGAACACGGGGGACTTCTTCCTCGAAGCTGGCGCTCTAGTCCTTGCGGATAACGGTATCGCAGCAATAGACGAAATAGACAAGATGCGAGATGAAGACAGGGTTGCCATGCACGAAGCCATGGAGCAACAGACTGTGAGCATAGCTAAAGCGGGGATCGTGGCCACGCTCAGCGCGAGGACCTCAATCTTGGCGGCGGCTAACCCGAGGTTCGGTAGGTACATGTCTAATAGACCTGTATCGGAAAACATCAACTTACCCGTTACGATACTGTCACGCTTCGACTTCATATTCGTGACAACGGATAGGCCGAAGAAAGATATAGACGCTGCTTTAGCTGAACATGTTTTGAGCTTGAGGGCCATGAAGGGCGAGCCCTTAGCCCCCTTCTCTCCAGATTTCTTCAGAAAATACATAGCCTACGCCAGGAAGAACGTAAAGCCAAGGCTGACCGACGAGGCCATAGAGAGGATAAAAGAGTACTTCCTCAGCCTAAGGGAAAAGGCGACTGAGGATAGCCCGGTACCAATCAGTGTGAGACAACTGGAGACCCTCGTGAGGGCCGCTGAGGCGAGGGCTCGCATGGCCCTTAGGAGCGAGGTCACGGCAGAAGACGCTGAAGCAGTGATCAGGCTTATGAATCATTACTTAAAGACCGTAGGATGCGATGCAGCTGGAAGGCCTGACATAGACGTGATAATGACGGGGAAGCCGAGGAGCGTGCAACAGAAGATGGCGAGGATAGTCGAGATAGTAGAGGAGCTTCAGAAAGAGCTTCAGGGAGGGCCCGTCAGCAAAGATCTAATATTAGAGAAGGCAGAAAAGGAGGGCATAGACAAGGCTTTTGCCGAGAGGACCCTCAAACAACTCTCAAGTGAGGGACTGCTCTTCCAGCCCCGCGACGGCTACTATAAGAAGGTCTGAAGCCCTCTGCAGGTGAAGGGAGATCGAAGTAAGCGCCTTAGACGTGCCCGACGGGATAAAACAAGTGCTAATCGGGAGGGGCATTAGAAAGCTTTATCCTCCTCAAGAGAAGGCCATTAGAGCTGGCCTCTTAAAGGGCAAGAGCTTAGTCGTTTCCGCTCCAACGGCTTCAGGGAAGACCCTCATCGCTGAGCTTGCGATAACTAAGAGGGTGGTGGAAGAAAGAGTCAAAGCCCTGTACTTGACACCTCTAAGAGCTCTCGCTTATGAGAAGTGGCTAGAATTCAAGGACTATGAAGAAAGAGGGTTGTTGAGGGCTGCCGTCACAACAGGCGACTACGACAGCGACGATAAGTGGTTGAGCAATTACGACGTCATAGTCTGTACCAATGAGAAGCTCGATAGCCTGATAAGGCATAAGGCTTCATGGCTCGATGAGGTTAAGGTCGTAGTTTCAGACGAGGTGCACTTGATAAACGACCCGGAGAGAGGGCCGACGTTGGAGGCAGTCCTAGCTAGACTAAGGGGACGCTTGGAGGACCTACAGGTGGTGGCCCTGAGCGCCACGATAAACAACGCTGAGGAGATAGCCAAGTGGCTTGGCGCAGAGCTCGTTGAAAGCGATTGGCGACCTGTGCCCCTAAAAATGGGCGTTTGCGTGGGCAATAGGATCACCTTTGATAACGGCAAAGAGCACGTATTTGAGAGGATAACGGGCGACTCGATAATAGACATGGCTTTAGAAGTCGTGAAAAGTGGAGGTCAATGCCTCATATTCGCCAACACGCGTCAAAACGCTGTAAGGTATGCCAACAAAGTGTCGAGATATTTGGAGCCTTACGTGGACCCTAAGGGGGTCAGGGACCTCTGCGAGGAGATGGAGAAAGGCGAGGAGGCCCCAATAGTAAACGAGGAGCTAGTGAATTTGATTAGAAGAGGGGCGGCTTTCCACCACGCAGGCCTCTCAGCGAGGCAGAGGAAAATAATTGAAGAGGGTTTTCGGGGCTTCAAGATAAAAGTCGTGTGCTCAACGCCCACTTTAGCCGCAGGAGTTAACTTGCCGGCTCGAAGGGTCATAATTCAAGACTACAGGAGATATGAAGTAGATCGCGGGTTCTACAGAATCCCGGTCTTGGAGTTTCACCAAATGGCCGGTAGGGCTGGGAGGCCGCAATACGACGAGTATGGAGAGGCCGTAGCCCTCGCGAGAACTGAGATAGAGGCTTATGACGTCTTTACTCACTACATAAGGTCAAAGCCCGAAAATATAACCTCGCAGTTAACGAATGAGGCATCGCTTAGGAAGCACGTGCTGGCAACGATAGCTTCGATAGATGATGCGACGTTAGACGACGTCCGCGACTTCATATCGAAGACCTTCTACGCCCACCAGTTCAGCTCTCTAGGTGCCATGCTCAGTGTTAAGGGCATCCTGAAGTTCCTAGAGGTGGAGGGCTTTATCGTCGTTGAGGGAGATGTACTGAGGGCGACTAAGCTCGGCCGCAGGGTGTCGGAGCTCTACATAGATCCTCTATCGGCGGTAATGCTGTTGAGGTACTTGAGGAGACTGAGGAGGGAAGCAACGCTCAAGTACTTGCACTTGATATGCAAGGTCCCTGAGGTGCCTAAGCTTCACCTCAAGAGGGGAGAGAGGGAAAAACTTGCCTCCTTTGTCCTAGAGAGTGATGAGGTATTGTCAGATGACGAGGGGGACTTAATCACCGTGATGTCCGAGGTCAAGACCTCTCTCCTTCTATATGACTGGATAAACGAGGTCCCCGAGAATGACATAGTGCTGAGGTATGACGTAGGGCCAGGAGACATATACGCGTTAACTCAAGTGGCAGAGTGGATATGCCACGCGGCTAGCGAAATAGCTAAGGTTGTGGGCTTCACAGCCCACGCTCAGAGGCTTAGCGCTTTGGTCCCTAGGATAAAGTGGGGGGCAAAGGAGGAGTTATTGGAGTTGCTACAGCTCGAGGGCGTAGGGAGAGTTAGGGCCAGGACCCTGTACCAACGAGGATACAAGGGGCTCAAAGACGTCGCAGAGGCTAAACTAGCAGACCTGATAAAGCTACCAAAGATAGGGCCGAGAATGGCGCAGAAAATCATAGACCAGGCGCAGAAGCTTTTGAAGCAGAGTAGTGGGGCCGGGGGGATTTGAACCCCCGATCACCAGCGCTCCGTGAAGTTGGGGACTTCTCCCCAGGCTGGCATCCTAGTCCAGGCTAGACTACGGCCCCTTTTAAGGTTGGAGTTTAGTAAGGCTACTTATCTCTATTTCGCTTGGCGTAACGAAGCTTAGCACATTCTTGAAGGAGTTTTCAGACGGGTTTCTCTTGTACTCTCGCAAGGCCTTAATGGCCTCCTCGTCGTCGAAGAGCGCCCCTAGCTTCTTCCGCACGAGAGCTGAAAGGTCCGTCTTGGATAAAAAGAGATAGCTGAAGAGCGAGGACACGTTGGCTGGCCTCCTGCTCCTGCTCGAGCTACCGAAGTCCATTATCACGGGCTCGAGGCATGGCTTCACGATCACGTGCCTGTGAGCTCTCGAGAGCTCTCCGTGATCTAGGCCGAGGACGTCGAGCCTCCGGCACTGCCTCAACAAGTCAACAACCACTCTCTTGAGCTCACTCCCACCAGCGAGCCTGACGAATTCGTCTATGCGTCGGCCCTCCACTAAGTCCATCACTATAAAGTCCTCATTAAAGCGGTAGACCTTGGCTCCCACCCCGACGCTGTTTGCCAGCCTTTGGTTCTCACCCTCGACGATTAATGTTTTGACATGCGAATCGACCCTCCTGATTTTGAGGGCGACTTGTGCATGGCCCATCAAGGCCTTGACCACGAGGCTGTCGCACCCCTTGCCTAAGACTTTAAGCCCGTCAACCTTTTGAGGACCGCCGAGCAAAATCCCTGCCACTCCGAGAGAGCTGAGCTGTCGAAGCCTCCTCCTAAGCTCCTCTTCGCTGGGTTTCGGAAAACACAACAAGTAAGAGAGGCGCTGATCTGTAGGGCCGCTGTTGATGGTTATGAGAGCAGTGCCTGTAGCCAATGCGGAAAGCCCCTTAAGAAAGACTTTAAGAAGCGCCTATACTCACTCTTCTTTCCTTCACAAGCATCGAGCACCTCTTCGTTCAAAAGCACGCGAAAGCCCTTCTTCAGTGCCTCAGCGAAGTCTTTGCTCAGCTCGGCTTTGTGGACGCTGTCCTTGATGAACGAGACGGCGTCGCTCGCCCTCTTTATCGTTAGCACAAATAATTTATCGCCCTCGATGCAGGGCCCCGCCACGGTCGAGGGCGAGGAGGCGTGCTTCTGAACGAACCTGATAGCGTCGTCGACGGACGTGATCGGCGGGCCCATGTGCTTAATCGTGGGAGTTATCACCCTGCTCTCGAGCTCGACCAGGAGCACCACTTCCCTCTCATCGTCCGACCAAGCTGACCACCTCAAGACCTTAAACCCTTCCTGCTCCAGCAACTTTACGATGCCGTTGCATGAACGCCTTATCTGCCCCCACAATATGTCTGGCGGGGATGGCTTTAGAGTCGTGGCTATGGCGAGGAGAGTCGTCCTGCTCTTCTCTACGTAGTCCCTCAGGTCCTCCTTCGTCGCCTCGGTCAGCAGGCGCTCCTCGGGCTCAAAGAAGACCTTGCTCGGCTTCAGGAGAAAGAGCATAGAGGCAAGCATGAAGAGGGAGAGCTTTTCGAGGGATAGGGCCGCAGCCACGTTCCTGTTCCTGTCGACTGGATCCACGACGACCAGGGGGCTATTGAAGACCTTGAGCGCTTGTTGAGGGTTTTCGTAGTGCTTGGCTACGTCTATAAAGGTCGAGAAGGGCCTCCAATGCCTAGCGTTTTTCAAGACTCCTAAAAAGGAGTCGTATCGCAATATTAAGAGCTCGCAAAGGTAACCCGAAAAGCCGGACACCTTTATCTCGGCGCCATAGGCGCCTATCCCCTTCAAGAAGCCCTTTAGCAGTCGGACCTCGGCCCTCAATCGATCGTCAAACCTCTCGTTTATAAATCGAGTGTGCAAAGGGGTCCTGTCGACGGCGGTCAGGGGCCTTCCGCTTTTTGGGTCGAATTCGCTACATGGCACTATGTCGACGGCGTAGCCCTCCACAAAGGCCCTTATGTAAGGGTGCTCGGCGTAGTACTCCATGTAATTGTCTCCAGCCACTCTCTTCGCTATCTCGAGCCCTAGGGTCTTGACCTCCGCCAAGGGGGTCGTCTTCGGGAAGACTATGAATATGTCTATGTCCCTGTCACCGCTGATCCAAGTGTCCTTAGCCACAGAGCCTTGAACCTCAGCCCTCGCGTCCACGCCCACCTCTTTACAAATATCGGATATCTTCGTTATGAACGAGCGAACTATTCTGTTTACCGTTCTGCGCTCGTGGTCTTTGGGCGCGAGCTCTTCTAATACATCGGAGAGCAGCTTTTCCAGCCTGTCGTCGTGCATAGGCCTTTAAGTCACCCTTTCACCTCATAAAGGGTCTCGTATATTGGGCCCCTCGGGGTTAGTGTGCTCTTCTTGAGCCTTATTGCTTTGACCTCTTGAGTACCCAGTTCCACGTCCTTCAAGCTCGCAATTACCTTCCTTAATGCGTAGCCGGAGAACTTCACCCTTGCTATCGTTATGTGCGGGACGAATTCCTTTTCAGATTCAAGTCGTAAGGGTATCGCCTGAAGCTTCGGCCTCAAGGTCCTATATATCACCTGAACTTCTTCGAACCCCTGCGTCACGCCAACCCATATCACGCGCGGCCTCTCCTGCGAAGGGAAGGCCCCGAGCCCTTGAAGCTTTATGGTGAAGGGCTTGAATGGTATACTTGACATGACCACTTGGACTCTCTCGACCACTTTAGGCGGTTGTTCCCCTAAGAAGAACAGCGTCAAGTGGAGGTTCTCGGGCTCTACGGGCTTTATCCTCGAGCCTCCGGTTTCGAGCTCCTTCTGTATGCTAACTATTTTATTCACTATCTCAGGGTTATCCACGTCTATGGCTATGAAGCAGCGAATCAGGTTCGAGGACAAGCTTAGCCCTCCAACAGGCGTTTTATGGCGCCAGCTATCGCCTTTGCCACAGTGACCTTCGAAGTCTGGCTCTCTATGGTGTCCGTGCTTACTACCTCCTCAACTCCGGCGGCCGCCAGCTTCTTGAGGGCATTAGCGGCGTAGAGGCCGTGCACGCATGCCGCTGTTATTCTCCTCGGATTGCCCTTGAGGATTATCCTCGCGGCGTTGACTATTGTACCCCCGGTGCTTATGATGTCATCAACTATTACTACGTCCCTGCCCTTGACGGCTAGCGTCTTCTCCTCAGTCGTTACCTCGCCGGATTTGAGGTCTCTCTTCTTCTCGAGAAAGGCGGCCTCGCCGTTAATCAGCCCAGCGACCCTCTGCGCATCTGGGTATCGCTTCCTGTCCGGTGATAGCACTAAGGGGTCCCTCAAGTTGAGCGACGCCAGGTAATCGGCTATTTCGGGAAAGGCGTCAACGCTCAAGGCCTTTATCTTGTCAAAGTAGCCTAGTACGAGCTCGCTATGGACGTTAACGGTCACAAAAAAGCTAGCACCTACAGCCTCTATTGCCTTTGCGATTATTTTAGAGCTCAATGCTTCATGGGGTAGAAAGACCTTGTCTTGTCTCGAATAGGCGAAATATGGAACTACAGCGATAACTTTCGAGGCCCCGGCTCTCCACGACGCGTCAATCAATTGCAGGAGCTCCATCACTCTTTTATCTTGAGGAGGAGAACATGACTGAACGACGATGGCTGCTTCCTCTTTAAGGTCATCCTCTACCCTTATGTACGACTCGCCATCAGGAAAGACCTTATGGCTGACCTTCGCTACTCGATAGCCGCAAACTTCCGCTAACCGTTGCGTGAGTAGCGGAGAAGATGGTCCGGGAATTAGCAGTGGCATTACCTACCCTCCAAACTCACTTTGCGCAAAGAAGAAAAATGTTTTTCCCAAGGACTTATAAAAGGCTGTGGTGCCCTACTTGGATGGCTTAAAGAAGATCAACATTAGGATTGGTGGCATTGTCGACCTCTCAACGATCGACTGGCCTTCGAGATTGTGTAGCGTGGTGTTCTTCTCAGGGTGCAATTTTAGGTGTCCATATTGTCAGAACGGGAAGCTAGTAGATCCACGTTATGGTAAGTGCTTGGAGGTCGAAGAGGTCCTTAGGCTGATCATGAGGAGCAGGCCGTTGATCGAGGGCGTTGTGATAAGTGGTGGCGAGTGCGCTTTACAGCCCGAGGGGCTTGCACTCCTCTGCCAGGAGCTGAAGAGAGCGGGCTTGATTGTCGGTGTAGACACTAATGGTTCGATGCCTCATGTATTAGATGGGCTCCTCCGAGAAAAGCTCGTCGATAGAGTGGCCATTGACGTAAAGGCGCCATTGGAGCCTAAGATCTACGAGGAGGTCGTGGGCTTGCCAGGCCGAGGAGGGGACGTGGTCAGGAGCGTCGAGAGGTCCCTTTACTTGCTCCTAAAATCCGGCATAGAGGTCGAGGCTAGGTTTCTCGCAGTCCCGAACATTACTAATAACGTGAACTACGTGAGGGAGGTAGCAAAGAAGATCCGCGGAGTCACGAGGTTTGTAATTCAACAATTTAGGCCCGAGGCCGATCTCCTCGACCCCTCTCTCAAAGGGCTGAAGCCGCCTACCAGACAAGAGCTCCTAGCGCTGGCACGAGTAGCGTTAGAAGAGGGCTTATCCGATGTCCGCATAAGGACGAAGGAGCACGGGCTCGAGAGGGTGGAGGGGTGAGGGTGCTTTGCGTAGGCTGATATGCTTAACAGGTATGCCGGGAGCGGGCAAAACCATCGCCGCGGAGGTAGCTAGAGACTTGGGCTTAAAGGTCTACTCGATGGGCGATATCGTGCGCGAGGAGGTTCTGAAAGAGAAAGGGGCTCTGTCTTGGGGTGACGTGAAGAAGGCGATGTTTGAGGTCAGGGAGAAGGAGGGCCCTAAGGCCGTCGCCAAAAGGGTCTTAAAGGCGATGATGAAGGAGGACTGGGATGTAGCAGTAATTGAGGGCGTGAGGAGCTTGGAAGAGATCGAAGAGTTCAAGACGGTCGGCGAAGTGACGGTCTTAGCAGTACACAGCTCCCCCACGGATAGGTACGAGAGGTTAAGGAGGAGAGCGAGGGAGGGGGATCCAAGGAGCTTTGAGGAGTTGAGGGAGCGCGACTTAAAGGAGCTTTCGCTGGGCTTGGGGGACGTAATAGCCTTGGCAGATTACATGATAGTCAATGACGGCACTCTGGAGAGCTTCAGGGAAAGGGCAAAGGAATTGCTGTTGAGGTTGGTGAGGGGGTATAAAGGTGAAGATTACGGTCGAAGCTGAGATAAGGCCGACAGAGGACGAGGAGAAGGTGAGGAAGGCGATCCTCAACTTCTTCACTCCCTCCAGCATAAGAGTGGAAGAGAGGGGGCGGGAAAGGGTCCTCATAGCGGAGGCTGAAAGAGCAGAGGCCCTTCAGAGGTTGCATTTGAAGTTGAGGGAGCAGAGAATTTTGGATGCTGCGAGGTCCATGATCATGAGGTGGTCGAGCGAGGATAAGGTCGTGTTTTACCTTCACAAGCAGGCAGCCTTCATGAACCGTATAACGTTCTGCTTGCCAGAGGGGGAGTCGCCCTTAGGGCCCATCAAAGTCGAGATACTTGAATCCGACGTAAGAGCCGTGATAGACTGGCTCGCCCCGCCAACTTCAAAGGGCAGGCCTCTATTCGAGAGGGAGCCCCCTCGGTGAGGGACGTGAAGATTTACCTGTCTTCTCTGGCCGGCATCCTCAGACCACTAAAGAGCTTTTTACTGAAAGCCGTAGAGATGGGATTCAACAATATAGAGATCCTCGACGAGTGGGGTCATAAACTCAATGATAAGAGGAGGCGAGAGCTCTTAGAGCTA
>CAZPGS010000011.1:0-18876 GCA_964586135.1 uncultured Nitrososphaerota archaeon | reverse complement strand
AACCTCCCCGCCCCATCGGGGGCCCTCGCACTTCAGGGCGAGGAGGAGGTCAGATCCAAGGACTCGCGCCTCACAGCTTAATAGCGAGGGGCTACAGCCTGTCAAGAGAGGCAATAACTTAAATTACTCAAAACCTAAACAATCACCTTAGAGGAGCGTATAGGCCTTGTTAGACCCTCACGACATCGAACTTCCGAGGAAGATATTGATAGGCAAGGGCGTCATTAAGAATGTTGGCGACGTGGCCAAGTCCCTCGGCCTCTCGGGCAGGGCTTACGTCCTCCTCGGCAAGACGGGGCGCAACCTCGCCGCAAAGGACGTGCTGGACTCCCTCACGGCGTGCGGATTTGACGTCGTTGACAACGTCAGGGACGAGGGAGAGGGAGAAGATCTGTTGAAGCATGTATTTGACTCGAAGCCAGACTTCGTGGTGTCGATGGGCGGCGGCACGACAATAGACCTGGGCAAGTACGCGGCCTTCAAGCTAGAAGTCCCATTCATCAGCGTTCCCACTGCCGCTTCTCACGACGGCATAGCCTCGCCAATGGTGTCCCTCAAAATCCTCAAGACTCCCTACTCAATAAAAGCTAAGTCGCCCATAGCGATAATAGCTGACGTGAACGTTATCATGAACGCCCCGCACAGGCTCTTGGCCAGCGGTTGCGGGGACGTACTGGCCAAGCTCACGGCCGTTAGGGACTGGAGACTCGCTCACATGTTGAAGAACGAGTACTACGGTGAGTACGCCGCATCTCTGGCAGAGATGTCCGCGAGGTTGGTGATGAAGAACGCGAGGTTCGTAGGAGCGCATAAGGAAGAGGGGGTCAGGGTTGTCATCGAGGCCCTAGTGTCTTGCGGAGTGGCTATGTGCATAGCGGGATCGTCGAGGCCCTGCTCCGGCTCAGAGCACATGTTCTCGCACGCCTTAGACATGATAGCCTCCAAACCCGCTCTCCACGGCGAGCAGTGCGGAGTAGGGACCATAATGATGGCCTACCTTCACAGCATTAACTGGAGGCGGATTAAGGAGGCGCTCAAGGTCATAGGCGCTCCGACTAGTGCCAAAGAGCTCGGCGTGGAGGACGAGTACATCGTAAGGGCGCTGGTGGAGGCGCACAAGATCAGGCCCAGGTACACGATATTAGGAGACACTGGCTTGACGTGGGAAGCCGCTGAGAGGCTAGCGAAGGTGACTGGAGTAATAGAGTAAGCGTTTTCGCGATTTTTGGGACGGGCAACGTGGTGGGCGTGGAGCCCATAGTGACGTTAGTCGGCGAGCTCCAAGCAAAGCCGGGCTTCAAATTCATCTTTAGAGGGGCGTCTGAGGCCTGCGCCAACTGTAAACTGAGTGAGGTTTGCGTGATGAAGCTCGAGCCGGGCACTATCTACAAGGTGGTCGAGGTCTTGAAGAAGAAGCACAAGTGCCCCCTCAGGGAGGGGTGGGTCGTGGTGGCCAAGGTCTTCGAGGCCGAAGTGGAGGCCTTGCTCGACGCCAAGATGGCCGTCGAGGACGCCATAATAACATTCAAGAGGAGGAAGTGCGAAAAAGCCGGTTGCGCCATGTGGGGCACATGCCAAAGCCCCTACGTGAAGGAGGGGGAGAAGTACAGGGTCCTTAAGGTCGAGAGGGACGGCGTCTTCTGCGATGGGAGGAAGATGTTGAAGGTCCTGCTCAGCAGACTGACCTCCTCCCCGCCCTGAAGGGCTAGGCTTTCAGTTGGCTTTCGGTTGTAATGCTCGTGGGCAAGGACCCGACCACCGGTGTCAGACGTCGAAGTATAGGAAGAACTCGTAGGGGTGTGGCCTTATCGCTACCTGGACGTACCCATCCATTATCGTCTCTACGTACTTCTCGAGGACCTCGCTAGTGAATATGGGCTTCAAGTAATCCATGTCCGATTGAAGCTCCTCGACGGCTTCTTTGAGGCTGGCTGGCAACTCCTTGATGCCCAAAGCCCTCCTCCTCTGAGGCGTTAACAAGTAGATGTTCTCGTCCACGGGGTCTCCGGGGTCTATCTTCTTCCTTATGCCATCCAATCCCGCGGCCAGTATGGCCGCGAAGCACAGGTAGGGGTTAGCCGATGGGTCCGGGGGCCTGTACTCGACCCTCTTGCTCTTAGCCGCCCTCGGGCTCCCCTTGTGGTACGCCGGAACCCTTATGCAGGCGGACCTGTTGGCCTTGCTCCAGGCCACGTACACGGGGGCCTCGTAGCCGGGCACGAGCCTTTTGTACGAGTTGGTCGTCGGGTTGGTTATTGCCGCTAGGGACCTGGCGTGCTCCATAAGCCCGCCTATGAAGTACCTACCGACCTGGCTCAGCTCGACGTAGTCGTCGTTGGGGTCGTAGAACGCGTTCTCATCGTTCCTCCAGAGGCTCACGTGCACGTGCATCCCCGAGGCGTTGTCGCTGAATATGGGCTTCGGCATGAACGTAGCCACTAGGTTCATAGACCTCGCGATGTTCTTCACCACGAACTTGTACGTCATCACGCTATCGGCCATGCTGGTGAGGGCGTCTCTGTACATGATTACCTCGCACTGCCCAGCCGTCGCGACCTCGTGGTGGTGGGCTTCGCACAAGATCCCGAAGCACTCTTCCAATACTCTCACGCACTCGTTCCTCAGCTCCAGCAGAGTGTCCTGAGGCGGGGGCGCGAGGTAGCCGTCCTTAAATCTTATCGAGTACCCGGCTTGGACCTCAGAGTTCCAAGAGGCCTCCCTAGACGATATGCTGTATGCTTGACCCTTGTACGAGTCGAGGACGTCCCAAGTGACCTTTTCGAAGACGAAGAACTCTACCTCGGGGCCCCAGTAGGAGACCGTGAAGCCGTTGGCCTTCAAGTGCTCTTCGGCCCTCTGCGCGATGTACCTAGGGTCCCTCTCGAGCCTCCCGCGGCCGAAGCCCCAGTAGACGTCGCATATGAGGCGAGCCGTCCTCGAGCTCCCGCTCGGCCAAGGCATGACCGCGTACGTGTTGGGGTCCGGCCTCAGCACCAAGTCCGAGTCCTGGACTTCCGCGAAGCCCTTTATCGACGACCCGTCTAGCCTTGCCAAGCCCTCGTTGATTATCTCCTCATCGATGACCCTCCTAGGCACTAGGGTCTGGTGGAACTTGCCGCTGAGCCCAGTAAATTGCAAGGCCACGAACTTTACGCCGTCCTCGTCTAGCTGTTTCAAGACGTCTGATGTGCTCCTCGTGATAAGCTCGTAACCCCCATCGGGCCTCCTCTTGTATGGCAATCCTCGCGCCCCCGAACAGCCCATCGTGAGGGGGTAAGAGCCATTTAAGCTTTGCCCTCTTGAACACTCTAAGAAGGGGATACAATGGCTCTCGACACAAAAGTTCAATTTTTACAGGAGCATTCTAAACAAAGTTTAACAAATAAAGATACTTTTCAAATATTTGTTCAACGACTAATACATCGAGCGAGCGCTTTAAGCAGGCGCTGGACAAACCTAAAGTGCTGGTTCGAGACCTTTAAGATGAAAATCCGGTGGAAGGATGGACTGCATAGTAGTCGTCGATTACGGGGGCCAGTACGCACACCTGATAGCGAGAAGGGTGAGGGAGTGCAGGGTCTACTCCGAGGTGGTGCATGGAGACGAGGCATACGAGGAAATAATGTCATTGCCACCAAGCATCAAAGTCAAGGGGCTGATACTGTCCGGCGGCCCTCTGAGCGTCCTTTCGGAGGACTCCCCTAAACTCGACCTCAGACTCGTAGAACTAGGCGTCCCGATTCTGGGGATATGCTTCGGCCACCAGCTCTTGGCCCACGCATTCGGCGGCAAGGTCGAGGCACTAGGGAGTGGGGAGTACGGCACCACTTACGTCTACGTGGAGGACTTCGACGACATATTTGAGGGCCTCGACAGAGTCGAGAAGGTGTGGATGAGCCACTCTGACACCGTCACCGGCCTCTCCAGCGACTTCCGCGTGCTGGCCCGTACGGATCTATGCCCGGCAGCCGCCTTCAAGCACAGGGAGAGGCCGATCTACGGGGTCCAGTGGCACCCAGAGGTCGTGCACACTGATAAGGGTATGAAGGTCCTCGAGAACTTCGTGTTCAAGGTGTGCAAGTGCGTGCCCGAGTGGGTGATGGAGGACTTCATAGAGAAGGCGGTGGAGGAGGTGAGGAGAGAGGTGGGCGACGGAAAGGCCATCATAGCGCTCAGCGGGGGCATAGACTCGAGCACTACGGCCGTTCTGGCGGCTAGGGCGATAGGGGACAGGCTCTACGCGGTGTTCGTGGACCACGGCTTCATGAGGGAGGGGGAGCCGGAGCAGATAAGGGAGTACTTCAGCAAGGTCATAAAGAACTTCATATTCGTGGACGCCAAGAAGAGGTTCCTCGACAGGCTGAAGGGGGTCACGGACCCCGAGCAGAAGAGGAAGGTCATAGGAGAAGAGTTCGTGAGGGTCTTCGAAGAGGTCGCGAGGAAGGTGGGCGCGGAGTACCTCCTCCAAGGCACGATATACCCGGATAGGATAGAGTCTGGATTCAGGAGGTTCTCTGACAAGATAAAGACGCACCACAACGTTGCCGGGCTGCCGTCGAAGATGGAGTTCAAGAAGGTCGTGGAGCCTCTCAGGGACCTCTACAAGGACGAGGTGAGGGAAATAGCCAAGAGGCTGGGGTTGCCCGACGAGATCGTGTACCGCCAGCCATTCCCAGGCCCGGGGCTAGCCGTCAGGGTGATGGGGGAGGTGACGGAGGAGAAGCTGAAGATCGTTAGGCGAGCGGACAAGATCGTCAGGGAGGAGATAGAGAGGGCCGGGCTGGCGAGGGGCCTCTGGCAGTACTTCGCGGTCTTGACGGACACGAAGAGCACGGGGGTAAAGGGCGACGCCAGGGCCTACGGCTTCACGGTCGCCGTCAGGATAGTGGAGAGCAGAGAGGCCATGACGGCGAACTTCGCAAAGATCCCCTACGACGTCCTCGAGAGGATATCGACTAGGATAACGAACGAGATACCGGAGGTCACGAGGGTCGTCTACGACATAACCAACAAGCCCCCAGCTACGATAGAGTGGGAGTAGAGGGCGTGAAGCAGTTTCCGAGGTAAAGGTTTTTATAGGTCGGTGTAGGTCTTTTTTTATTTTGGTGAAGACGGCTGGAGCGATACTATAGTACTAAGGAGGTTTGCGAGATACTGGGGATAGCTAACCGGACTATTCGTAGATGGATCAAGGAAGGGAGAGTTAGAGCAGTTAATGTTAATGGCAGATGGAGGATACCGGAGAGCGAGATAAAGAGGATTCTCGGGCAACCCATTGAAGAGATAACCGCTCCTAGAGTAGCACGGGTCGTTATCTACGCCCGCGTGAGCGGTGCTAACCAGAGAAAAGAGTTGGAGAACCAGATAGAAGCTTAAAGAAGTATGCTGAGCAAAACGATTGGAAGCTAGTAGGGGCGGTCGAGGACGTTGCCAGCGGCCTCAGGGAGGATAGAAGAGGAGTACAGAAGCTTATTGAAATGGCTAAGAATCACGAATACGACATACTGCTAATAGCCTACAGGGATAGGTTGACGAGGTTTGGGTTCAAGTATCTTGAAGAGCTGTTCAAGGCGTTCGGAGTGAAGATAGAGGTTACATTTCAGGAGCAACCCAAGGACTATTATCAAGAGCTGGCTGAAGACCTAATAGAGATCGTTACCTCGTTTGCTTCGAGAATCTATGGTAAGCGTAGCCACAAGTACAGGAAGGTGGTGGAGGCAGTTGAGCAAACGGTTAAAGACCCTTAAGAGAACAATTGTTCTTCAATCACAACCTTTAACGAGAAGCAGAATTGATGCGCTAATGTATATTTATAAAGTGTATGGAGAGGTGCTTGTTGAAGCTATTGAATACATGTGGAGAAACAACATTACCTCGTGGACCAAAGCTAAGAAGTCCCTCTACAAGTTGTTTAGAGAGAGGTATCCTGATATCCCATCGCACTATATACATGAAGCCATTCGCGATGCGTCTCAGAGGCTTAAGAGCTTCTTTAAGCTCAAGAGAAAGGGGCTAGCCTACACAGACAAGCCCACCGTTAAAAACTGGAGCGTTGGGTGTGACAACCAGTTGTGGAAGCTGACACTGAGCGGAGCAAGGATAGCTACTCAGAAGGGCTGGGTGAGCATACCGCTTCAGTTTCACAAGCACTTCTGGAGATACTATAACAATGGCTGGATCATTGGAAGCTGTTGTAGATGGAGGATAACTGGGGATAAGCTACACTTATACGTGGTCTTTGAGAAGACCGTCGAGGCGAAGGAAGGGGGTATGAGCAAGGTCTATGGCATAGACATTAACGAGAATAACATTACGATATACGAGTACCCTGCGAGTAGAGCTATCACTATAGTTACCGATTTCTCGAAGATCGTGCTTGGATGCGCATATAGAAGAGCTAAGATTCAGAAGAGGTGGAGCAAAGTACACGGAGTTAACGGTAACAGGAGGCTTAAGTATGCGTTAAAGAAGCTCCGCGAGAGAAACATAAAGAGAGACGTAAAGCTCAAGCTAGTCAGAAAAGTCCTCGGCATAGTAGGGGATGGTATTGTAGTTCTTGAAAAGCTATCTAAGAGATTCCAAGATAGGATTATCGAGAAGACTAAGACGCTGAACGGTGTCGACGTCCACAGGTTAAAACAATCTAGTATACGGGGAGTGCACAAGGTGTTGGCCGAGAAACTAGCTGAGCACGGCGTTCCCTACGTCCTAGTTAACCCATCTCACACGTCCTCAACTTGCCCCGTGTGTGGCTCTAAACTCGCTCCAATGACGGGCAATGCCCAGAGGAGCGGGTGGAAGCCCAGATTAATGAGGTGCCCGAGGTGCGGGTTTATACACGACCGAGACGTCATAGGTGCCATGAACCTAGTCCGGAGATACCTCCTAGATGTGGGGGGTCGTGCCGTTGACCTCCCGAAGGGTGCCCATGACCCCCGTGCGGAGTGGTCTGTGACCACGTTGAAATGCGGGGCAGAGGCACAACCCATCCTAGCGAGACCTACAATGACCTAGGATAGGAAACGGCTTGAAGCACTTGCGCGCATCCACGGTGGGAACGGATAACAGGATATATATGTTGGCGGCCTAATCCCTATTGAGAGGAAAATCACGAGTGCGGTGGTCTTCGGAAAGTGACGTCCTCGAAGTTGCGAGAGAAGTGCGGCGTTGTGGGGATAAGCTCGATATCTATGGAGGGGGTGGTGGAGCACCTGTACAAGGCCTTGTACTCCCTCCAGCACAGAGGCCAAGAGGCCGCTGGCGTGGCGATGCTGGAAGGCAGGGACGTAAGGGTCTACAAGGGGCTCGGGCTAGTGGTCAGCGTGCTGACGAGCGATGTCTTGTCGAGCTTCAAGGGCCGCATGGGCATAGGGCATGTGAGGTACTCGACGACTCCCGGCGTCACGATAGAGGAGGCCCAGCCCTTCGTTGTCAAGAACCCCAAGTTCTCCTTCGCCCTAGCCTTCAACGGCACCATAACCAACTTCTTGGAGCTCAGGGAGGAGCTGGCCAAGAAGGGCGTGGTCTTCACGACGAGGACGGACACGGAGGTCCTAGCTAAGTTGCTCGCCAAGAGTTTGGTGGAGTGCGGCGCTGACTACGTGGAGGCCCTCAGGCTAACCGCCTCCGAGATAGACGGAGCCTGCTCCCTCGTCCTCGTTAACGACGAGGGGGAGCTGTACGCCTATCGAGACCCTCTGGGCTTCAAGCCCTTGTGCGTGGGAAGGGTCAACGACCTAGTGGTCATAGCCTCGGAGACGTGCGCTCTCGACGTGCTGGCGGGCCTAGACGACTGCGAGTACGGACCTGTAGACCCCGGCGAGCTTGTGAGGGTTTGCGAGGGTAGCGTGGAGAGGGTCAAAGTGGCCTCCTCACCTCGCAGGGCCAGGTGCATGTTCGAGTACGTCTACTTCGCAAGGCCGGACTCGGTATTCGACGGCATCTCGGTCTACAAGGCCAGGGAGGGGCTGGGGAGGGAGCTTGCGAAGAGGTTCCCAGCGGAGGCGGACGTGGTGGTGCCGGTGCCAGACTCTGGCAGAACGGCGGCCCTCGGCTACTCCCTGGAGTCGGGGATGCCCTTCGCTGAGGGGCTCATGAAGAACAGGTACGTGGGGAGGACGTTCATAATGCCGGGGCAGGCCCTCAGGGACGAGATGGTGGCCCTGAAGCTCAACGTGGTGAGGGACGTGGTGGAGGGCAGGAGGGTGGTGCTGGTGGACGACTCAATAGTGAGGGGGACCACCATGAAGAGGATAGTGAGGCTCCTGAGGAGGGGAGGGGCGAGGGAGGTCCACGTGAGGGTCAGCTGCCCCCCGATAATAAGCGCCTGCTACATGGGCATAGACTTTCCAACGAGGAGGGAGCTTATAGCTAGGATCATGAAATTGGACGAGCTGACCAAATACGTGGAGGCGGATAGCCTCCAATACAACGACATAGACGGCTTGGCGGCTGGGATAGGATTGCCCAAGAACGAGCTTTGCTTGGCCTGCCTAACGGGCGAATACCCGCTGACCAAGAGCTACGAGTTCGAGCTCTTAGAGAAAGAGTTGAGAAAGGAATAAGCTCCTCGAGGTCTACTCACGAACCTCTGAGCTCGGTCTAAAAGGGCGGAAGACGAGTGGCGAGGCCATGCTAGAGGTCAGGGGCATAAAAGTGGTGTCCTTCGACGTCACTGGGACCCTAGTCAGCGAGAAGTTCTTGGACTACTTCTGGCTCGACCTCATACCGCGATTCTTCGCCGAGAGGCACGCTGTGGACCTCGAGGAGGCCAAGAAAATTGTCTCCTCGAAGTACGACGAGATAGGCAAGGACGACATAAGGTGGTACATTCCGGGCTATTGGTTCGAGCTCTTCGACTTAAAGGCGAGCCTCCGCGAGGCGCTCGAGGCGATTCGAGGGAGAGTGGAGGTCTACGACGACGCCAAGGAGGCTTTAGAGGGGCTTAGCGCCAAGTACGACTTGGTAATCTCGAGCAACCTGAGCAGGGAGTTCATAGACGTGGCCCTAGACGTGCTAGGCTTTCGAGGCTTCAAGGCCGTGTTCTCTTGCGTGTGTGACCTCGGCCTCACGACCAAGACGCCTAGCTTCTACTCCTTCGTCGCGAGCAAGTTGAAGGTCCCCCCAAGCGCCGTGCTCCACGTGGGGGACGACCCGGAGAGGGACTACGAGAACCCGGTCAAGGCTGGCCTGAAGGCCCTGCTCGTCGTCAGGAGAGGGGCTGTCCCTCAGCCCCACGTGAAGAGCCTCAGAGAGCTCTTGGAGCTCCTAGGTCTGGTCCCTTGAGACTATCTTGAAGGCCGGAGGAGATATCCTCTCGCTCTTGCACTTGGGGCACTTGCTGGGCTTCTTCGGCTTGTCCAGGTCCTCGAAGGTGAAGCCGCAAGATCGACAGCGCGGGGGCACCATAACCAAGACCTCGCTTCCCTTGCCCCTCAAGGTCTTGACTACGTGCTTCAAGTGCTCGTACACGTCCTTGGGCGTGAGGTCCTTCGAGTTCAGCGCGACGATTAAGTCCTCAGCCGTGAGGGGCTTAGGACTCTCCCTCAAGATCCTAATCATCTTCTCTCTCGTGGTCTCATCGACGCTCGTGGGCTTCAACTTCCAATGCCCCTTGCACTAGTTTGCCGATGTCAGAGGTAATTAGAGTTGCGACGGGTTCTGAGCTATGTGGTCTTAAATAGACTCACATAGCTCTTGGGGTTCAAGAGCTTTGGGCCCCTCTCGAGTTCATTGGAGCCCTCATCGGCCTCCTCCCCTGTCAGGGCGAACCCGCTCCAAGCCCTCACCAGCTCCTCGAAGAGCCTTGGAGGAAATGGCTTAGATGAGTGAAGAACATCGAACTGGTGCGGGGGGTGGGATTTGAACCCACGCAGGCCTACGCCACAGGGTCCTAAGCCCTGCGCCTTTGACCTGACTCGGCCACCCCCGCTCGTCGGTGTTGCTGTGTAGAGCGGTTGGTATTTATTTTTGCCCTCAAGGTGTTGAAGGGGCTAGTAGTTGTGAGGGCCGTCGTCTCGAAGGGGGTCTGGAAGAGGTACAAGAACGGGGTCGTGGCGCTCAAGGAGGTGTCGTTCAGCGTCGAGAAGGGCAAGCTCGTGGCGCTCTTGGGCAGGAACGGCGCTGGCAAGACCACTTGGGTGAGGATAGCCTCTACGCAGCTCCTGCCGACCCAAGGGACCGTCGAGGTGCTGGGACTCGACGTCGTCGCGGACCCCTGGGGCGTGAGGGAGCTCATAGCCATGGTGCCTCAAGAGGGCTTCCCTCTCGACATCCTCACGCCCTTCGAGTTCCTGTACTCCTACCTGCTCATCAGGGGCTACGGCAGGAGCGAGGCCAAGGAGCTGGCGCGCGAGCACTTGGCCCTCTTGGAGCTCGAGCCCCACGCCAAGAGGACGATAGGCGAGCTGTCCAGCGGGCTGAAGAGGAGGGTCTTGGTCGCAGCGGTCCTCGCCTCGAGGGCAGAGGTCCTCTTCTTAGACGAGCCCACCATAGGGCTCGACCCGCTCGCCAGGAGGAGCGTCTGGAGGGCGCTCAAGGAGGCCAAGAGGGCTGGCGGGACCATGATCTTGACGACGCACTACATGGACGAGGCCGAGAGCTTGGCCGACGAGGTGGTGATAGTGCACGAGGGCCGAGTTCTCTTCTCCGGCACCGTGGAGGAGGCTCGGAGGGCCGTCGGCCACGAGTTCAAGGTCGAGGTGTACGGGGACCTAAAGGTGGAGGGCTACGAGGCCCTTAGGCTCAAGGGGGTCACAGTCTTCTACGTCGACGAGGGCGAGGTCGACGAGGTGTTGAGGAAGGCCATGACTAGGGGCTACGAGTCCGCCGTGAAGCCCACGAGCCTCGAGGACCTGTTCATTAAGCTGACGGGTGAGAGGATTGAGGAGGGGGATTAAGAGGCAAGTGGTGGCATCGCTCACGATGGCTTGGATCAACGGGGTCGTGGTCCTCAGGAGGGCCCCGCTCTGGGTCGTCTCCTACCTACTGATGCCCCTAGCCCTGCTGCTCTTCTTCCGAATACACGGGGACGTGGCGATGACGAGGTTGGCCTTGATAGGAGGGATCGTAATGGTGGCTACGAGCAACGGCATATCGATACTAGGCGATGCGGCGTGGTTCAGGATTTACGTGAAGTACCAAGACCTATTGGTGGCGACCCCGCTAAGGCCTGTGAGCTACGTAATGGGGCTCTCGCTGTCCATGCTCGTGTTCGCCAGCCCGGGGCTCGCCCTCTTCGTAGCGCTAGCCTCGCTCGCGGGCCTCATGACCCTCGAGTTCGCGCTTGCCCTCGTGGCCTGCACGATCGCTGTCTGGATCTCGTCGTCCATGATAGGCTTTACGACCTCCACGCTCTTTAAGAGCCTAAGGCACGTGTGGCCAATGGCCTCAATACTGTCCATGGTGCTCAGCCTCCTGCCGCCTATATACTACCCGGCCACCGTGCTCCCGCGGGGGCTTCAGTGGATCGGCGCGCTAATCCCGACGGGGGCCGCGGCCATGATACTCCACCACGTGGCTGGCCTCGTCGAGGTCGAGCCGGTAGCGCTCGCAGCCTCTATAGCGTCGCTGATCGTTTACGCCACGACCCTACTGCTGTTCTCCTCCTTCAAAGTTGGTTGGAGGGAGGCGTGATCGTCAATCCCCCTCAACTAGGTACTTGAATATCCTGGCTATGTAGGTGCCGTTGGTGGTCTTGTAGTACCACGCCGGCTGAAACGGGTCCTCGCCCTTGCTGGCCACGTCGGCAGCGATCCTCCAGCATCTCTCTAAGACCTTTCTAGTTATTGCTCGCACGCTACCGCTGGACCCCAGCTTAACGAAGACGACGTCGCCGTCGACCCGGGCGACGAACTTAGACCTCCCAGTTAGCGAGGAGAGCTCTACGGGCTTCGAGAACAAAGCCGAGATGAGGGACCACACGTCGTCGAAGCCCATCCTAACGACCTTCTTCTTGCGCTCAGTCATAATAATCACCTCGAATAATAACAGTAATACCCAGAAGAGGTTTCTACGCGGCACAATGAACGGGAGCGCAAATCGCGAGTCATAGAGGGACCCCCGGGCAACCTGCTTCTATGTGCTAGCGAAAATCGTTGAGTTAAGGCTGGCGCCTTCAAAACTCAAGAGCGAGCCGCGACGCGGTGCTCGGCGGAAATGCGTCAGACAGCTCGCCAGAGCTCATTCCTCGAAGACGGCAGCACTTCCCCTCACCGCTCTTCAGCTCCTTAAGGCCCAAAAATCTTTATGCCGAGCGAGATTTAACGAAAGAGCGAGCGACTCGTGCGGAGTTGACGAGAATTGCGCGCCCGGAGCAATCGAAGAGAGGAGGAGTACTTGGAGGCGCTATACCTGTTGTGGAGGAAGGATGAGGCGATAAGGGTCAAGGCGCTAGCCGAGATGCTGAACGTAAAGCCCTCCAGCATAGTCGAGTACCTCGACAAGCTGGCCCGCAAGGGGTTGGTGAAGTACGTGAAGTACGAGGCCATAACCCTGACAGATGAGGGGGCTAGAGTGGCGGAGGCCGTGTATAAGAGGCACGAGGCCCTCAAGAAGTTCTTGATGACCTTCCTAAAGCTACCGGAGGACATAGCCGAAGACGATGCCTGCAGCATCGAGCACGAGCTCCACGACCTGACGGTGAACAGGATAGTGAAGTTGATGGACTTCTTTAAGGAGAACCCTCAAGCCCTCTCAGCGTTAGAGGGCGTTGTTAGCGCTGTGTACGAGGGATGAGGGGCCTCAGCGTAGGTACTCAGAGAC
Source organism: uncultured Nitrososphaerota archaeon (assembly GCA_964586135.1). Classification (GTDB taxonomy): domain Archaea; phylum Thermoproteota; class Methanomethylicia; order Nezhaarchaeales; family WYZ-LMO8; genus WYZ-LMO8. The sequence continues at coordinate 6,114 of CAZPGS010000011.1, read as the reverse complement.
CCTCTTCGCAACCTTCATAGCGAGGGACGCTATGAGCAATATGGGCGGCTTCCCGAGCGGAGGAGGTATCAGGCTGGCATCGGCTACGAAGACGCCATCGCAGCCATTAATCGTCAGGTCTCGAGAGACCACGCAACCTATCGCCGCGGTCCCGCCAGGGTGAGCCCCCCTCACGTGGGTCATGGCGATTTCGCCCTCTCTGACCCCGAGCTCTAGGAGCAACTCCTTGGCCTTCTCGACGCCCCTTTCCAAGGCCCTCAAGTCCCTCCTGGTCATCCGGGCCTCCACGACCTCGTCGGGCCACACGACCCCCTTGCCCTCATCTGCCACCTTGACCATTATCGACGCGATGCCCCTGTTCTTGAGGTCGACGCCCTTAATCGCTAGCTGAAGTTGTAGGAACCCAGAGTAGTGAGGCGACAACAAGAAGTCGCCGAAGTCGATGTAGGCGGCCATCGGAATGCCCTCGCTTGAAGAGGGTCCGTCGTAGGGCCCGCCGACCGTCACGAACGGGTCCACGAAGAGGTTCCTCCCCACGTCCTCGTCGTCGTGGAGCTGGGCCAAGAGCTTTGGCGTCTCGAGGGCGCCCGCCGCCAAGACGAGGGCCTTGCACTCCACCTTGAGCCTAGCGCCGTTCGCAAACCCCTCCGCCACCACCTCTCCTTGGCGCCTCTGTAGCTTGTCGACCCTAAACCTCGTTAAGAGCCTTAGCCCCTGTTGGACGGCGGCCTTGACCAGGTCTAGAGCCGAGGCCTTTGCCCTCGTAGGGCAACCGTAAGCGCACCTGCCGCACCCGATGCACTTGCTGAAGTCGATAGACTTCGGCATGACCTCGGCCTTCAGCCCGACCCTCTCAGCGACGTGGATGAACTTCTTGGCGAACGGTGGCAGCTTGTCTTCTGGTATCCTAGACACCGACGCGAGCCTGCAAACCTCTTGAACCTCGGCCGTCAGGTCCACGCCGAGGCCCTTGAACCTCTCGACCAAGTCTCTTGTGACCAGCATGTTGCCCATGGACACCAGCGTGGTGCCGCCGAGGCCCTCGCTTCTGAGGATCTCTATGGACGATATCGCGGGGCGATAGCTACATCCGGCCCTCTCGAGATCTAAATCTTCGCCAGCCTCTGCCAAGACCACTTTGAAGTTCCGCCTCACGAGCTCAAGCGACGCCACGCTCCCTCCAGCACCGCTACCGACGACGAGCACGTCCGCATTGATCATGACCTTCACCTTACGAGGCCTTTAAATTCACAAGGCCTTAGCCTTATTTTATCGTACTCTCATCCCAGATTGATCGCCTCACATGACCATTTCGAGGCGTCCACACATACCTTTAAAGCATCCGGTTTGGACTCGAGAGCGACGAACTACACGCACGCGGTCTGGCGTCGCGCCGGAGCTGGCTTCGAACGAGAGCTCGGTTAGCGCGTTGTCTAAAATTGAGGTGGCGCCGGGAGCGGGATTCGAACCCGCGCGGCCCAAAGGGCCACAGGCTCAGCGGGGCCTGAAGGCCTCTCCAGGCCTGCCCCCTACCACTAGGGCATCCCGGCTCCAAGTATAATGGAGCAGAGCCCTCTTTAATTATCCTTTTCCTCAAGCCTGGAGGACTTCCACTGCTTAGGGTAGGTGCCAGGCCTCATGATGACCCTCACGGGCTTAGCGACTATGCCCTTATGGGCCTCGAGAATCTGGTGGGAGCTCATTAACGCCTTGGCCATGGCGACGAGCTCGCCCTTTAATGTCATTATGGCCACGTGCCCACCCCTCGCTATGTCGTCCGTGAGGTGGAGCACCCCTGGAGCCGCTAGGGGTGCTCCATGGCATATGGCGTCCACGGCGGAGTCCCTTATGTAGATCTTCGGCATGTCCTTGACGGCGTATTCGACCGGAAGGATCGCCTTCCTCAAGAGGCTCTCGTCACCGTACTCCCTCCACGCGACGACAGCTTCATGTAGCTCGTGCATCGTTACTAAGTTCTCGTCTTCGGCGAAGGGCCCCGTCCTTATTCTTCGGAGCTCGGCCATGTGGGCCCCCACGCCCAGCACCTCGCCTATGTCGTGGCACAGCTTCCTTATGTAGGTCCCGGCCTCGCAGTCGACCGTCATTAGCACGAGCCTGCCAACGACCTCGTGGACCTCAATCGAGTATATCCTCCTAACCCTGAGCCTCCTCTCAACGGAGGCCTTGAGAGGAGGCCTCTGGTAAATCGGCCCTACGAACTCTCGGCACACCTCCTTGACCCTCTTCTCAGGCACGGCCTCGTGGAGGGCCATCACGCAGACGTAAGTCTTGCCGGAGTGTATTATGTATTGGAGGACGTTCCGCGCTCTGCCCAGCGCTATTGGCAAGACCCCCGTGACCTTCGGGTCTCCCCGCCCTTAACGGAGCCCTAGGGTCCCGCCGTGGCCGGCCTTTTCAACGCCTAGGAGCTTCTTGACCCACGAGGTCACTTCGTGGCTCGTAGGGCCCGGGGGCTTGTCGAGGTTTATTATCCCTAGATCCATGTGGAGGTCTACGGGCCTTTGGTCCGGGGGATATCCGTACCTGTAGTCCGTCGCCTCCTCCGCCTTCACCAGTATGCCCAAGCTCGCTCCACCAAAGATAAGGATTGGGGGGCGGCTTATGGGGCTATCGGAGCGACCTTCTCCTTCACGAACTCCAGCTTGCCGGCCCTCTCGAGGGCGGCTTTGACGTCTTCGTCGCTAGCCCCTTTGGGTATGTCTATCTTCTCTGGCGTGGGCACCAGGTGCTTGATGTTGGCCCTCTTCCTCTTTACTCCGGTGACGTCCTTGGGCCCCGTCACTAAGACGAAGTCCTCGTCTATTACGTCGACTATCACGCACTTCCTACCGGCGAGCCTACCGGCGTTCTTGACGCATATCCTGCCTATCTCTATGGCTGGCATGTTCGCCACCCTTAGCCCGGTGCTCTATGAACTTTGAGACTAAGGTTTTTAACGTTTCGATTATGACCTCCTTGCTGAGCCTGTTGGTGTCGAATATGACGTCGAAGCCGGACAAGTCGTCCAAGTCGAAGCCGTACAAGAGCCTCGCCCTCAGCTTGTTGCTCTCCTCCCTCAGCTTGAGCTCTGCCAGCGCCTCCTCGTAGGGCACGCAGTCTCGGGCCGCGACCCTCATGGCTCTAACGTCCAGCGGGGCCGTGAAGAAGATCCTGAGGTCGGCGAGGTCTTTCAAGACCCACCCGGCTAGGTGGCCCTCGACGACCACGTCTCCCTTCTTGGCCTCCTCCACAGCCCTGCTGTCTATGGCCCTGTCTATCTCGAAGTCCCTCTCCGCGAGCTTATGGAGCTCTACCAGGCTAATCCCCTTCTCGCTGGCCAGTTGCCTGAAAAGAGAACCGGAGGACACGTGCCTCAAGTTGAAGAGGCGCGCGACCTCTTTGGCGTAAGTTGTCTTGCCGGCGCCAGGCTTGCCGCTGATGGCTATGACCAACCCCATAAATCCATTTGAGGCGAAGTTGCCTTTATAAAGCCTACGATCTCGAGGGCGTCACGAGGCACCGCTTGTAGCAGAGGACCCCTCAATGACCGCCCTGACGAGCCCTGACTTGAGGCACCTCGAGCATAGATATCCTCCGTAGGGCCTCTCGGGCCTCCTGCTGCTCTTGGGGATCTTCCTCATCTCGGCCTTGGATGGGACCGGGGTCCCGTGGAGCTCCTCATGGCACCAAGCGCACTTAGCCTCTCCCCTCTTGAACTCGACGGGCCTCCGCACGAGCCCTCCGCCCGGAGTCCTGACGAGCTTGTACGGCTTCCCCCTGAGGCCTGGCCTTACCACCGCCACCCCCTCAGTCCGAGGATTGGAAGTCCAAATTTAAAACTCTCTGCAATATCGGGGAGACGGCAAGATACGACAAGAGGTACCAGACCCAGAAGGGCACGGACGAGCCTACTATAGGCAGATATGCAACGTTGGCGTACTCTCCAGTGAAGACCCCCGAGAAGAGCCAGTAGAGAAGGAGGAGTGGGACGAAGTACACGACCATGGGCTTCAGCGTCTGGGACGTGTACATGGCCTGTAGCTTGTCCATGTAGGGCTTCTTCCTCATGAGCTTCTCCACGGCCTTCGTGTCCCTAGCCCTCATGGCCTTGAGCAGCTCCCTTCTCCACTTGCTGAGCTCCTGCACTTGTTGCCTGACGACCTTCACGTCGATCATGATCCTCTGGACGCTCAACGCGATCAGACACGCGGCGATAGCTAGCACGAACACGAAGACCGCGCTCAGCGGCGGCTCTGCGAAGCATCCTAGAGCGCCCCTAAGCCACTGCGACGGCCCTTCGAACCAGCCCACTCGACGCCACCTACTCGGCTCCCAATAACTGCTTTAGTGCGGGGTACATCTCTAAAGCCCTCTCCCGAGCTATCAACTGGTAGTACTGGTAGAGGATACCGACCATCAGCAGTATCCCCGTGCCCCCTCCGAGGACCCCGAACATGTCGCCTAGGGCCGCTATAAGCGCCACGATTATGCCGCTGACCCACGTCAGGGTCTCGATGTACCTAGCCAAGTACTTCTCGATCACCGAGGGGGCTCCTCTGAAGCCTGGTATCTGAAGCCCCGACTTCACGATGTTCTCTGCTTGGGTCTTAGCGGACATGCCCGAGGCCTCGACCCACGCGAGGGCCAGGAGGGCGCACGTTGAGCAAATGAGCAGGGTATAAGCCAACGCGTGCAAGGGCCTCTGGAGCACGTCTACGAGGCCCGAGGGCGCAATGAACGCTTGGCTCACGCCGATTACGAAGGGGTTCTGGGTCAAGCGGGCGAGCCACTGAAAGTTGGCGCCTATGACCCCGAAGAAGATCACGGGGACGTTCGACACGTAGAGGAGCTTGAGCGGGGTCTTGGCTTTAAGGCCGCCGTACTTAGAGTAGACTATCGGCACCTCGACCCTCATGCTCTCCAAGTATATTATCACTACGAACATGATCACCATCGCTATGAAGCCCGTCAGCGTGGGCAACCACGGGTAGTGAGGGGAGCCGACGACGACGCTCCACAGATCTCCTCCGCCCATGGCGGATGAGATGAGGGCGAGGAACACCCCCAGCGGCGCTCCGCCCTCTCTAACTAGCGCGGGGCTGAAGCAGAACCAGAAGACGTGCTGCGCCACGCCAGCAGCTATGAACAGGCTTATGCCGCTGCCTATGCCCCACCCCTTGTCGATGAGCTCGTCCAAGAGCATCAATATGAGAGTCGCGACGAAGAGCTGGGCGAAGACTAGGATTGAAACCATGGGCCCGACGTACCTGTAGGCTAGGGCGGAAGCGGCGGCCTCCACGGCCGTCACGGCTATGGTCATGACCTTCTGAGAGCTCGTGAACAGGGCCCTATCGCGGGGGTTCGTCAAGTCGAGGCTTACGATCCTCGTGCCCACCAGAATCTGCATTATCAAGCCCGCCGTCACTATGGGGCCTATGCCGAGCTCGAGTAGCGTGCCGCGCCTGGCGGCGAAGATTATGTTGTAGATGGTCTGCTGGTAGGAGGGGCTCTCCCTCGGTATCCCGTATAGCGGCACCTGGCCCATTACCAAGAAGATTGTGAGGACCACGGCCGTCCACAGGATCCTCTCGCCGAAGCCCACCTTCTTGACCGGCCTCTGGACCCTCGGAACGGCCCTCGCTAAGGCCTCTATGACGTCGCGAGAACTAACCATAGCGCCCTACCTTGAGGAGGCCGCTATTACGACCCTGCCCCCCGCGCCCTCTATCTTCTCCTTCGCCCTTTTAGCCACTACCGGCGCTATCACTTGGAGGGGCTTCGTCACCTTGCCCTCGCCCAGGACCTTGTTGTAGCCGAGGGCCCGCACGTCGACTACGCAGACCCCGTTCTCGATCCTCGCCAGCCCGGCCTCGACGAGCTTATCGGCCATCTCGCAGAGCGTCCCGACGTTTATGGCCCTCACGGACTTGAGCAAGCACTTGGGCCTCGTGAAGCCCTCCTTGCCGAAGTGGTCTGGCATGTGCTTGATTATGTAGCTCCACTTGTGCTTGTGGAGCCCCGAGCCCCTCCTCCCGCCCTTTCCCCCGTGCTTCCTGTGCTGCCCGGTCCTGCCCCAGCCGCAGACCCTCGAGCCCCTCATCTTCCTGCTCTTCT
>CAZPGS010000010.1:10002-22563 GCA_964586135.1 uncultured Nitrososphaerota archaeon | reverse complement strand
CTACGGGGAGAGGTCCTCCGGCAAGACGCAGCTGTGCCACCAAGTGGTGGCGCACCACTTAACGAGCAATTCCCAGGCCCTCGCGGTCTACGTGGACGTGGACCTGACGTTCTCTCCGGAGCGATTGGCCACCATGGCCAAGCGCTATGGAGTCTCGAACCCGAGGGAGGTCCTATCTAGGGCCCTCTACTACAGGCCGACGGCCTTCGAGGAGCAGGACCGCGTGCTGGACTTGCTCGACGAGGCCTACGAGAAGGCTCCTCACGGCCTCGTCGTCGTGGACTCCCTGTCATCTCTGGCCAGGGGGGAGTACGGAGCGGCCGTTGTGGAGATGCAGAGGGCCCTCTCGAGCCACGTTAGGAGGCTCCAGGAATACGCAAGCAGGAGGAACGTCGTCGTGGTGGTGACCGACAACGTGCGCTTGGTCAAGGTGCAGGAGAGGGAGTTCCTCTTGCCGGTCTCCTCTCAGGCCCTCGAGCTCTCGATTACGCGCTTGAGGCTTGTGAGGGGGCCGGGCAACTTGAGGGTGTGCCGGCTTGAGGCTTCGCCGATACTGCCCGAGGGAGAGGCCGCCTTCCTCATAAAGGAGGAGGGGTTGGTCGACCTTTAACCCTCAAGGTGGCGTTCTCAAGTCGTAGCGTTCTTCACTCGAAGGTCGAGTACTCCCCTCTACACTCCTCGCAGAGGAAGTGGCCGTTCACCTCTCTAAGGTCGTCGGACCACTCTCCGCAGACTTCGCAATACCCCACTTGAATCTCCTTCACGTAGCTCTCCTCGACGTCTCCTCTAGATGTCGAGACCTCGATTAGCGCTGGAGCGACCTTTAACACGTCCTTCTCAGTAATGATGCCGACGAGCTTCCCCCTATCCATCACTATGAGCCTCCCGACCCCGCTCTTAGCCATCTTATTGATGGCTACCGTCAGAGGGGCTTGGGGCTCGATGGTCATTAAGGGGCTCGACATGACCTCCCTACAAGTGACCTCGTCCATGTTAAGCCCCTTGGCCACGACTCTTGACATAAAGTCCCTTGCAGTGATGATACCTATGGGCTTGTCGTGGGAATTTATCACGATCACGCACCCCACGCCGCGCCCGCCCATCAACATAGCGGCCTTCCTAGCCTCATCATTGGCCTTTACGACGACAACCTCATTCGTCATAACGTCCGCTACCTTGATCTTGGGCCTCACCACCTCAGCTATGCCCCCTTAGCGGGTGGAGGCTTTTCAGAGGCCCTTAAAAACGCATCGCTTCAAGTCGTTAAGGCCGCGCCTCTACTTCAACGTCCTCTTCTCCACGACCATCGCGGCCCCAGGCGGAAGGACCCTCAACACGTCGTCCACGGCAATAGACCTTTCAAGCCCCATGGCCCTCACATGCTCGTTAAGGATCGTAGCTATCCTCCTCGCCACGCGTCCTCTCTCCTCATCCCCAGGCACCAAAGTCACGTAGGCCGCGGCCTCCTTTGCTATGGCGGATGGGGGGCCGGACACGACTAGCGCTTCTCCGTCTCGCGTCACGAGGCCCACGGCCAACTTGAGCTCCACCCCTCTCAGGTAATTTCTGCTCCCCCCGATCATGAATGAGCCCCTAGGCAAGTACTCGCCAGATGGAGGCGTCTTGGAGACCTGCTCTCCGTAGACCCAGTACACGTCTATCGACGCGAACCCGGCCTTCCACGCCTTGGAGTAACAAGCGGCGAACTGGGCCGCCTCGTCTATGGTGGCCTGGGGCACTTCCTTGCCCTCGCACTTCACTATAACTGTTGCTGCCCCGACTATGTCTGCGTGGAAGAAGAGGTCCCTGTCCTCCAAGTACCTCCTCACCAAGGCCTCGTTCTGGGAGGCGTCCCTGCCAGCAACGACGAGGAGTCCATCGCTCGACTTAAACCAGAGGTACCTCTCGTACCAGTGCTTGGGCTCCCTCCTCTTCCTTATCTTCCTCTCGACCCCTTTGGCCATCTCGACCTCTCTCTCAGCCAAGCTAGCCATCTTGGCCTCGAGGTCCGCGAGGGCCCTGCGGCTCGCCTCCAGCCTCCTCTTGAGCTCCTTCAGCTCGTCGTAGAAGCTCGACACGTTGGCCATCAAGCTCTCGCGGGGCCTGAAGGAGAGCTCGAAGCCCTCGACCTCGACCCTCACAAACCCCCTCCTCTCGTCGACCTTGACGACTCTAGCGCTCCCCACTCGCGGCTCGGGGCTCGGCCGACCCTCCCCCTTGGCCCAAGCTCCCCTGAAGGCCTCGAGGAGCTCTTGAAAGCCCTCAGCGTTCTCCTCCACGAAGCGTATGGCCCTGCTCAACTTCCCGATCTCGGCCTCAATCTTGGCTATGGCCTCTCTGACGTCCTTAATGGCTGCTTCGATCCTCTTCTTCTCCCTCTCGATCTCCTCCTTGCCCTTGAGGAGGACCTCCTTGACCTCCTCGTAGAAGTATTCCGCTACTGCATCGTAAAAGTGGTCATAGGCCCTCTTCTCGCAGCCGGCGTATATGGCGAAGTCCACGGGCACTACCGAGAAGGGCTCCCCGCCTACGTAGACGATGCTAGGCCTGGGGCTCTCCAGTGATGCCAAGAGCTCTCTGGCCCTCTCGGCGATCCTCTTGACGTCCTCTTCTGAACGGAGTTCGCCCTCCGGGTCGATGGAGCACCTAGCCAGGACCTCGTAGGCCAGCTCGGGCGAGCCCACCAGCGCCAGGGCTGCGTAGAAGGCCTTTGGCTTGCGCCCCTTGAGCGCCTCTAGCGCCATCTTCTCGTCTAGGTCGAGGAGGACGTTGGGCGGGGGCTGGTACTTCGCCCCCCTCTTCAATGCCCTGTCCCTGTACTCGACCTCCCTATAGGCGCCCAGAATTGTCGCGTTGGAGTCGCAGACGACCACGTTGCCCTCCCTCACGAGCTCGACCACTAGCTCGTGAGACCCTCTCGCCCCTTCGGCCCTCATCACCACTATCCTGTCAAAGCCCACTTGCTCGAAGGACGCTATCCTCGCCCCCCTCATGAGCTTCCTCAACAACGTGCAAAAGGCCGGCGGTTGCAGGGGCTTCTCGACGTCGTAGCCGGTCAAGCTAATCCAGTGAGGGGGTCTGATCGCTAGAATCCTCGAGACTCCATCGACGCACCTTATCTTAAACAACAACAGGTCCCCTACCATGTAGACGTTGACGATGGCCCCGCCCACTATCAGCTGGCCAACCTCCTTGACCAAGGCCCTGATGTCTAGCGCGGATAAGGAGCTCTTTCGCCTCAGCTTGAATGGTAGTGCCGACATCTCTTGCTTGAAGCCTTTATTAGGAGGGCTAGAATTAAAAACTCGCGAGGCCGCATGAGGCCTGGGTCGAAGGTCTACGCGACCAGAATAGCCTTCGCGATAACAGCTGGATTACTGAGCGCCCTCATCAACCCCATGACACTCAATGTGGGACGTCACGGGGTAGTGGCGGCGATGGTCCCAGTGCTCATCGCCGCCTTGCTTTATGCGGCTTCGTATTACTTCGCAAGATCGGTCATTAGGGTCTCGCCGTCCTCTCTCAACGACCCCTCGTACATGTACAAAGGAGGGGCCTTCACCTATGTGGTCGTGTGGATAGTGACCTGGTCCCTCGCGGCTACGCTCTGCTTTCCCTCGTTACTACAGCAATAGGTAGGAATCTATGAGGACCCTCATACGCAACTGCAAGCTTTACGTTGATGGTAAGATCGTTGAGAACTGCTTCTTGGTCATAGACGCCCCCTTGATATCAGAGTTCGGGGTGGACTACGGCCCTCACTTAGCATACGACGTCGAGTTGAATGCCGAGGGAAGGTTGTTGCTCCCCGGACTCATAGACCCCCACGTGCACCTCAGGGATCAGCAACTGTCCTACAAGGAGGACTTCTGGACCGGGACTGCGAGCGCCGTTCTTGGCGGCGTCACCTCGGTAATAGACATGCCCAATAACCTCCCCCCGACCGCCACCCCGTCCGACCTAGTCGAAAGGATGGAGCTGGCAAGGGGCAGGATATTGGCGAACGTCGGCTTCACGTGCAAGCCGTCGGCCGATCACACTCTCAACTCAGAGCTCGCGAAGTGCGGGGCCATGGCTTTCAAGATGTTCGTCTACGAGCACATGGACCGCGAAGGGCTTGACGTGAAGTTCGTCGAAGCTGTCCTAGAGTCCCTCTCAAGGCTCGACAGGACATTGATGTTGCACTGCAACGCTAAGGCGATGTTCTCAGAGGTCCTTGAGATCGTGAGGAGTAAGAAGGCCTTTAAGCTGTGCAGACTCGAGAAGGAGCTCGCCGAGAAAGTCTTGGCCCTGGGCGAGAAGCACGGCACGAGGCTTCACTTCTGCCACGTGACTTGTCCGAGGACTGTGGAGCTCATAAACAGCTACAAGAGCTCCGTTGGGGTGACCCTAGAGGTGGCCGTGCACCACCTCTTCCTCGACCACTCAATCTTAAACAGCCTCGGCCCGATGGCCCACGTCGACCCCCCTCTGATGAGCAGGTCCACCGCTAGGCTCCTCCTGGACATGTTCAGGAGGGGGATGATAGACGTGGTAGCGAGCGACCACGCCCCCCACGCTCCCTTTGAAAAGGAGGGTGATGACCCCAAGCCCGGCTTCCCTAACCTGCAACTGATGACCCCCCTGCTCATGACTCAAGTCAAGAGGGGTAGGCTCGATCTGGGCCTAGTGGTGGACAGGGCGTCGGCCAGGCCATCTCGCGCGTTCGGGCTGAGGAGGCGGGGCGCGATAGCAAAGGGATGTTACGCCGATTTAATCGAGGTGGACCTCAAGAGGGAGTTGAAGGTGAGGGGCGAGATCTTGGTGTCGAAGGCCAAGTACACGCCCTTCGAGGGCGTGACCCTCACGGGCGTGCCCATGAGGACCTACGTTAACGGCTTGTGCGTCAACGACGGCTACGCGATAGTGGGAAGAGGGGGCGAGGGCGTGGTGCTTAAGCCCGGGTGACGTTTTTCATGAGCTCGAGGCTGCTCTTGGACGGTATGTGCGGGAAGCTGGCTCGGTGGCTCCGCCTCCTAGGGCTCGACGCCGAGTACTCCAAGGACGCCGACGACGAAGCGCTTCTCTTCGAGGCAGAGAGGACCGGTAGGGTGTTGGTCACGAGAGATCGGGAGCTCTACGATAAGGCCGTTAAAAGAGGCTTGAGGTGCGTGTTGTTGACCTCGACGGACCACGTGGAGAACATGAGGAAGGTGCTTCGAGAGCTGAACGCCAAGATAGCCCTCCCCCCTAAGGAGACTCGATGCCCCTTGTGCAATAGCCCGCTAAGGGAGGTGGACCTCAACTCGGTGTTGACCCTATTGCCCTCAGAGGGGCTGGCGAAGCGCTACGACAAGTTCTGGCTGTGTGAGAGGTGCAGGAAGGCCTACTGGATAGGCTCTCACTGGCGAAACATTAAGAAGACGCTGAGGGAAGTAGAGGGTTGTGCAGGAGAGGACTGAGCCTTGAACTCCATAACAGACGAGGAAGGGGCGTTCCTGGTCAAGCTCGCTAGGAGGGCCGTGGCCGAGTACTTCTCCTCCAAAAGGGTCATAGACCCCCCTCGAGACGCGCCGCCGAAGCTCTACGAGAAGAGGGGAGTCTTCGTGACTATAGAGACCCACCCGAGCCGCGAACTGAGGGGCTGCATCGGCTTTCCAGAGCCCGTGTACCCCCTCGTTGAGGCGACCATAAAGGCCTCCTTGGCCTCGGCCTTCGAGGATCCTAGGTTCCCACCTCTGAAGAGGCCTGAGCTAAGTAAAGTGGTATTCGAGGTCAGCGTCCTCACGCCTCCCCAGTTGATCAAGGCCTCTAAGCCGACTGAGTACCCGTCTGAGATAAAGGTCGGGGTGGACGGCTTAATAGTGGAGAGGGGCTTTTTCAGGGGCCTCCTGCTACCTCAGGTGGCCGTCGAGTACGGCTGGGACGAGGAGGAGTTCTTGACCCAATGTTGCTTAAAGGCGCTTCTGCCCCCCGACGCGTGGCTAGACCCCGATACGAAGGTCTACAAGTTCCAGGCGGAGGTCTTCGAGGAAGAGGCGCCCGAGGGTCCCGTGAAGAGGAGGAAGTTAAGTTAGGTCGCCGCACACGCAGAACGACTCGTGTATGAGGTCGTAGAGCCTGTCGAGCCCTATCTTCTTCAACGCCGAGATCACCACGACCCTAGAGGCGCGTTCGTACTTGAAGACTAGGTCCGTGAGCTCTAGGGCCAAGTCTGAGAGGACGTCGGTCCTCGAGCTCAGCCTCCTCCTGACCTCGCCCGCATTTAGAGTAAGCCCCGACAAGTCCACGACGTCCCCCTTGTTGATCACGGCCACGGTCGGTATCTCGAGCCTCAGCCCTATTATTAACGAGAGCAGCTTTATTATCAATAGCTCGCTCGCGTCCTTTATGGTCTCAGCGTCCACTATGTAAACCGCCACGGCCCTCCTAGCCCTCTTGATAGCGTTGCTCAGAGATGGGCCCAGCCCCCTGAATACGAAGAGCTCCATTTGGCCCGGGGTGTCGACGAGGACGTAGTCTGCATCACTCGCCGTCATCCTCCTTACTATTTCGTCCATCCTCTCTTCCATAATCTTCGAGGCCATGATCATCGCTCCATTGGGCCCTAAGCCCAGCTCCTTCATTAGGTCGCCGGTCCTCACTATCTCCCTCGCGTCGAACGTGGCCTCATAAGGCAAGTCCTCTACACCTGGGTCTAGGTTGACGCGCGAGACCCGGAAGCCCAGTTCCTCAAGCCACTCGCTGAATGACTTGACGAGGGTCGTCTTTCCGCATCCCGCTGTCCCCACAAACACGATGAGCACGGCCAGTCCCTCGCGCTAAACCCCTCATGGGGGCTTAAAAGCCCGATGGGTAGAGCTGATGTGCACGCCAACTGTAACTCTTAAAGTACCTCCAAGCCATAAAAGTCGCTCTCATCACTTAGATGGTGATGGCGCGAAAGGTCCTCAGGCGGCGTTTGAGGCCGTGGCCTCCTCTATAGACGAACACGCGCACTGGTCGAGAATCAAGAGGCCCCTCTATCCTTACTCCAACTTACTTGTGCTCCATTTTTGGCTGGGCAGTGCCAACGGTCTCAGCCACGCGCCTTACGCCAACGCTAGGTTTAGTGGGAGGCATCAGTAAGCGCACGTCAGCTGACGGCGCCGAGGCCCTAGCGCTCATGTTCATGGCCTCTTGAAGGGGTTGAGCGAGGCGTCGTTCTACGTAGCGCTCATGATGATCACTTCGCCCACCTCCACGGGACCCAGCACTCGGCAAAGCGATCGACAGAACACCTCCTAGCGCCGAGCGCTTCTCAATGCGCATTACAGTTGCCTTAATATTTCTCAGCTCTTCCTATAACTTGCAGACACGGTGGAGTGGGATGGAATACTCCCTATTAGCGGATTTTTACGAGAAGATCGAGTCCACGACGAAGAGGCTCGAGATGACGGATCTCTTAGTGGCGCTTCTGAAGAAAACTCCTCCGGACATAATAGATAAAGTCGTCTACTTGACCCAAGGTAAGTTGCATCCAGACTACGTCGGCGTGGAGCTAGGCGTGGCGGAGAAGCTCACCTTGAGGGCCCTCTCATTGGCCACTGGCCTATCAGTAGAGGAGCTAGAGGCAGAGCTGAAGAGGGCGGGCGACGTGGGCGTTGCGGCCGAGCGCGCCCTCTCTAAGAAGAGGACCAAGAGCCTCTTGGACTTTGTGGGCCCATCACAGGTTAGAGCGAAGAGGCTGGCGGTTGACGAGGTCTACAACACTCTCGACAAAGTCGCCAAAGCGACTGGCGAGGGCTCTCAGGACACAAAGATCTCCCTGATAGCGAGCTTATTGAGGCACGCGACGCCGAAAGAGGCTAAGTACTTGATGAGGACCATAACCGGGAAGTTGAGGCTCGGGATAGCCGACATGACCATATTGGACGCGCTAGCTATAGCCTTTTGCGGCGGGAAAGAGGCCCGCCCGCTCGTCGAAAGGGCGTACAACCTCTCGAGTGACTTGGGCTACGTGTCGAGAGTGGTGGCCGAGAAGGGTCTCGAGGGGGCGAAGCAATTCAGGGTCACGATAGGCAGGCCCATAAGGCCTATGTTGGCGGAGCGCTTGACCACGGCCGAGGAGATACTCGAAAAGCTGGGCGGAGAGTGCGTGGCCGAGTACAAGTACGATGGCGAGAGGATACAGGCGCACAAGTCGGGCGCTGACGTCATGTTGTTCTCGCGCAGGCTGGAGAACATAACTCACCACTATCCAGACGCCTGCGACATCATAAGAAACCACATAAAGGCCAACGAGGCGATAGTGGAGGCAGAGTGCGTGGCGATAGACCCCGACACGGGGGAGATGAGGCCCTTCCAAGAGCTGATGCACAGGAGGAGGAAGTACGGCATAGAGGAGGCCATGAAGGAGTACCCCGTGTCGCTGTTCTTCTTCGACGTCCTCTACGCGGACGGACAGGACCTCACGAACGCCCCCTATCCCAAGAGGAGGGAGGTGTTGACCAAGATCCTCGAGCCCGGCGAGAGGGCCATGTTGGCGACTTACAAGTTGATCGACAGCGTCGAGGAGCTGGAGCGCTTCTTCGAGGAGGCGATAAGCGAGGGTTGCGAGGGGCTCGTGTGCAAGTCACTGGCTCCCGACTCCATCTACCAAGCAGGGGCTAGGGGCTGGCTTTGGATAAAGTTCAAGAGGTCTTACCAGTCTAAGTTGGTGGAACCCGTTGACGTCACGGTAGTGGGCGCGTTCTGGGGCAAGGGGAAGCGGGCTGGCAAGTATGGGGCTCTGCTCTGCGCGGTCTACGACCCCGAAGCAGACGTCTTCAGGACCGTGTGCAAAGTTGGAAGCGGCTTCACAGACGAAGACCTCGAGAAGATGCCCGAGATGTTGCGCCCCTACGTCATAGAGCACAAGCACCCACGGGTCGACTCTAAGATGAAGGCGGACGTCTGGTTCACGCCCAGCGTGGTGATAGAGACAATAGGCGACGAGATAACTCTTAGTCCCTTGCATACGGCTGGCCTAGGAGCAATAAAGCCCGACGCGGGCCTGGCCATAAGGTTCCCGCGTTTTACGGGTCGCTGGAGGTTTGACAAGAGCCCCGAAGACAGCACGACGGTCAAGGAGCTCATCGAGATGTACAAGATGCAGCTCAAGAAGGTAGAGGCTTAAGGGGTTCGCTGAGTCGCTTTCTCTAACATCCTCTCAAAGGTCCACCGCACGGCATTCTTAAGCTCTCTGATCCTCCTCTCGTCGACCACGTTCTTTACGAATATCTCCGTCAGGACGTCCCCCTTAGTCTTCACCTCGTAGTCCAAGGCCTTGCCCTCTTTTACCTCCCCTCTCTCGACCGCCTCGCGGTCCTTCTTTCTCATCTCTTCGAGAACCTTCTCGATCAAGAACTGCCTGAAGGGCGGGATATTGACGTTGAGCTCTAAGTCTGGGGCCGGGACTATTCTCAAGTACCCCTCGCCTACGTACATCTTCCCGAGCAATTTATTGCCCATTTTCGAGGACGCTAAGATCAAGGTCTCGGTCTCGAGACCTCGGAGCTGGGGGACCGGGGGTGGAGGCGCTTGTTGCACGACCTCCTTCGCGACCTCTAGGGCAGAGGCTGGCTTAAAGGAAGTCCTCGCAAGAGCCTCGTCGACAAGCTTTATGAGGAGCTTTAGGTTCTCAACTTCAGCCGTCAAGGCTGAGAGCCTATCCTCTAAGTACTTCTTCAAGTCGGCCAAGCTTTTGACCAGATCCTCCAAGCCCCTTCACTTCTCTACACTACTGAGTCCTACATATCTCTATATCTCTATCTCTATTACTTAAAACTCCTCACCGCTCGCGACGATTAAACGCTCCAGGGCCTGCCGAACGAGTTGTGATGAACGACCTCTCTCAAGCTCCTCCTATGTGGGGGTGGAGGCCTTTCTCCGGGTCGGCCTATTGTGATCAGTGCTAGAGGCCTCACGTTGGCTGGCAATTTAAGGATCTTCCGGGCCTCCTCCTCGTAAAACGCTCCGACCCAGCACGTGCCGAGGCCTATGGAATAAGATGCGAGCAGCATGTTTTGAGTGGCTGCGGCACAGTCTTGAATGGCATAGAGCCTCCTGCCCCTCTCGCCGTAGACGACACCAGTTCTGTCGACATCGGCACAGACGGCTATTATGGCCGAGGCCTCCGTCATCCACATTTGGCTCAAGGAGGCCCTAGCCAATTGCCTCATCTCATCTTTGTTGTCGACTACTATGAACTCCCAAGGCTGGAGGTTTCCGGCAGATGGCGCCCAGATGGCAGCCTCCAACACGTACTTCAACTGCTCGGGGCTAAGCTCCGAAGGGATGTAAGATCTTATCGACCTCCTACCTCTTATGGCCTCGAAAACCTCCAAATCGCGGCACCTCTCCTAACTTCATTGCTATTACTATGCTTATTAAAACTTAGCATAAATGAACGGGCAGTGGTGATGAGCGCCACGTCGCTAAGGGCTACGGCAGATTACCTCAACCCCTTCTCCATAACCTTACTGCTCGCCTTAGTGCTGGCCGTCGCCATGCACTTGAAGTTCTCGTCCAAAGAGAAGATCTTGATAGGAAGGGTGTGGTGCCTCCTCCCCTTCCGCATAGACCTCAGAGAAGCAAAACACATAATGATATTCGGGATAACGGGATCGGGGAAGACTAACACGGCCAAGCTAATAGTGAGATCGTTCAAGGGCTCTAAGCTCATAATAGACTGGAATGGAGAGTACCTAGTGGGTAGAGTAGCGAAGCCCTCGGAACTCTCGATAAGTCACTTGACGATGCTCGACTTCTGCGAAGCCCTCGCGGCGTCACTCCAACTCACGGCTCCTCAATATGCGATGTTGCTTGAGGTTGCCAAAGACTCAAGCAACTTAAGCGAGATGATAGAGAAGCTCCGTAAGTACCCCACCGAGAGCGATACGAGAAGGGAAATAAAGAACGCGTTGCTCAGAAGGCTCGAGCCTCTGTCTTACGCGAACCTCTTCTCGGGCTCGCTGACCGTAGACGACGTCGATACCATAGACCTCTCCGGGCTGACGTTCGACGCCAAGAGGCTCGTGGCCAATGTAATCCTCAGGCTCATATACAACAACCCTACAAAGCAATTGCTCGTCATAGAGGAAGCACAGAACGTGCTGTTGCCTCGTCGCTTAGATCAACCTCCTACCAGCTGTGAGATCATAATAGACGAGGTCAGAAAGCGCGGAGTGAGGGTCTTGGCCGTAGCTCAAATACCATCACTCGTCTCGACGACGTATCGAAACGCCGAGTACATAATACTCCATAGGCTTAACCTTACGGCGGAGGAAGCGAAGAACATGAGCTTAACCGAAGAGGAGAGGCTTAAGATAGCGAAGTTACCGAATGGGAGTTGCGTGGTCATACATAGAGGGCAGAAGTCCACGGTCAGGGTGTTTAAGGCAAAAGGCTTGAGCGTGAGGGTCATGAGCGAGAGAGCGCGAGCTGAGACGCGAGAAAGAGAAGGCCAAAGCAGTCCAGAACCCAAAAGCGAAGTGGCTTTGTTGCCCTACATAGTCGAGGACCTCAAAGAGATTAATGAATGGCGCAAAGACGTAACGAACAACGTTAGCAGGTTGACAAGAGAAGTAGAAGAGCTTAAGCAAATAGTAAGGAACTTCATCGACAAGCTTTCTTTCTTGAGTGATGCCGAGGTAGTAGCTCCTTCAGCCATCAAGGCCCTCCATGGCAAGATCGAGAGCCTCGAGTATTCATTGAGCTTCGTGAGGGAGAGGGTCTCCGAGATCGAAGAGGCGCTACAGAGGGAGCCCCAAAAGCGGTGAGTCGCGTTGAAAGTGCTCGAAAGCGAACTGAGGGCCCTCTCGCCCTATCCTTCTTTGAGGCCAGGGCAATTGAGGATAGCGGAGACCGTGTGCATGACCGTAGCCCAAGGGATTTGCACAGTAATCGAAGCGCCTTGTGGGCTCGGCAAGACGATAGCCTCGTTGATGGGGATAGCCCTCTCTCTACGAAGGAATTTGATAAGGAGGGCCCTATGGCTCACGAGGACAAATGACGAAAGTGACAAAGTTATAGAAGAAGCGAGGCGTCTGGAGAACTGCGGAGGCCTCTTAAGAGGGCTCTCTCTAAGAGGTAAGTCCTCTTCATGTCCTCTCCTTCGCGGAGTCAACGAAGAGCTCTCCTACTTGGCTTGCCGTGCGCTGAGAGACGAATCGCTATGCCCCTATCTAGATCAAGAGAGGGTAGATCACTGTGCTGATCGCTTAAGCTACGAGCACGACCTCGCAACGTCCGTCGAAGTCGTTCAAGCCGCTATTAAGGACAAGTGCTGCCCCGTCGCTGTGATGAGGAGGTTGATGAGGAATAGCAATGTTATAGCCCTTACGTACCCTTACATCTTCAATTGCCGTGTCTACAGGGCTTACTTCAAGTTCCTGCGATTGCACGACACCACAGCTATAATCGATGAAGCGCACAACATCATGGACTCAGTAATAGAGTACGAGTCAAAAGTCCTCGGGGTCAGCACGCTGTACGATTCCATCGACGAGCTGTCGATTAGGAGGGCTGAGTTGGCGAGCCCTCTCGAGGACCTAATTAATG
>CAZPGS010000010.1:0-9902 GCA_964586135.1 uncultured Nitrososphaerota archaeon | reverse complement strand
GACATTTCGCGGGAGGAGATTTTGAAAATAATATCGAGGCGCTTCAAGGACCCCTTCGATTACTTAGAGAGATTACGAGAGGTTGCTTTGGAAGTGATTAAAACGAGGGCTTTAAAGGGCCTTACAATAAGGTGCCCGACTTACTCGACCTACGCTTTTCTCGAAAAGGCGTTAAACGTCGATTACGACTACATAATTTGGCTTCACTTAGATGCTGAAGGCGAGCTTTGCATTGAAGCAAGGCCATTGACTTACGACTTCAAACAGGTCGCCAGCAAATTTCACGGCGTGGTGCTCATGTCCGGTACTCTCTCGCCAATAAGAACTATCATCAAAGTCTTAAATCTAAAGGCCGAGAACTCTAAGGTAATTAAGTACGTCAGGCCGAAGTATGGCCACGTAGTTTTCGTAGTCGATCGAATGATCTCGACCTCGCTCAAAGACAGGTCAGAACACCTCTACAAGGCCATAGCCTACAAATTGAAGGCCATCAGGGACAGTACGGAAGGGGGTCTGGGCGTCTTCGTGCCATCATATGGTATCCTAAGGGCCCTCGAGGCCGCTAGCCTAAAAGAGCTCTTGCGAGGGCTGACCTTCGTCGAGGAGAGGGGCTCACCGAGCATAAGCGTCTTTGAGCGCTTCAAGAATTACGTCGAGGCAGGTGCGGACGCAACGCTCGTCTCGGTAATTGGTGGGAGGCTGGCAGAGGGCATTGACATATCAAGCCGACTAATGCCAGTTGCAGTAATAGTTGGGCTGCCAATGCCCGAGCCTACCGCGTACAACCTGAAGAAGGTCGAGAAATTGCGAACTTTGGGATTCGAAAAGCCCCACAGGGTGGTCTTTATAGAGCCAGCTATGAGGAAGGTCGTCCAAGCCGTGGGCAGACTCATACGTAGCCCTCTGGATAGAGCCGTCGTGATACTAATGGACAAGAGGTACAGCGAGTCCCTCATAAAGAAATACATGCCGAAGTGGCTAAGTTATGAGTTGCACACGTTCGATAACCCCCTATGCCTTCTTCAAGAGGCCCTCTCTTCTCTTAAGCCTGAAGTATATCAAGAGAAGCGCAACGACGAAGGCGAGGCTTAAAATCAACGGCAATTCTATCGGTATCGGCACTTTGGTGTACAAGACCTCTAGCTCCTCAACGCAAACGACTTTAACCCTCCCCTCCTTCACAGCCCTCTCCCATGCCCTCGCTTCCTCGACGTACTTTAGAGACGTGTAATTCGCGTAAATTATGGGGCTGGCTATAAAGTAGGCCGACGAAGTTATTTTTGGATCGAGGCCTTTGGGGCTTTTATGTAGCAGAGACCTCCAGAGGCTTCTTCAACAACGGCTCCGCTAAAATACGTCGTATCGACTGGTATCCACCCGACTCTGGGGACGTACACCATGCTCCACGCGTGCCAAGCAATCCCTTTGGATTTGTAGACGTAATTGCCGCTGCACAAGTCTTCCTCGTATTGATAAGATGGTTTGGGGATTCCACCGACTTGTATGAACGACGGTATGCCAACGGCTCTGCACATGGTCGTAAAGAGGATACTTCTGTCATCGCAATCGCCGACCCCACTCTCGTAGGTCTCGTCGGGGTATTGGGGGCCTATTAGCTCTCTCACGCCCTGCTTTAAGGGATAGGCCACGCGCTCTTCTATCCACTTAGAGAACGTGCTTAGCAAGTCGTAACATGTTTCTCCACGCTCCCTTCCGAGGCTAAGCGCAAGGCCTTGAATTGTCGATGAAATGGGCCACGCGGTGCTGTTGTCGGCGTAGCGCTCCACCAGGCTTAAAGGCACTTCGCTTAGTAGCGCTCTTTTAAGCTCGTCTATTGAGACGGAGCTGTCACTAGCTCTCTGAATTATCGTGGCCTTAACGTATAGAGTGACCACGCTTTGACTCCTTACGATGTCCGGAGGGAAGTCGAAGGACAGAATAGCATTGCCTTGCTCGTCCAAGATCAAGGACCCTCTGTACTCCACGTTGTCGACTATGCCCTTCGCCTCTTCAATGAAGACATACTGCCTAGTGGCGTTGGGAAAGACCATCACCTGATTGACGTCTCTCAGGTCGCTAATGTCGCCTTGCACTACAAACGTGAAGTTGCATGAATATCTATAGCAGGCTATGGCAGGGGCCGAATCGGAGCCGAGGCTCGTGCTATGGAACAAGGAGCTTGCGACCATGAGCGCGAATATCGCTCCAAGGCACGCGATTTTTTGAAATGCCGACTTCATCTCCTTCCTCCCTTCTGTAATCCCCAAATCTTTTCTCTTCCCCCTTCTTTACAAATTTAGAGCGGTGAAGACGTTTTGGTTGTTAGGGTAGGCTGTTGCGGATGGGCTGTTAGAGGTGGCATGAAGAAGTACTTCGAGCTCTTCGACCTCATAGAGCTGCAGTCCACGTTTTACAAGCTTCCATCAGTGGAGACGGCTAAGAGGTGGCGCGAAGAAGCCCCCTCGAGCTTCACTTACACTATGAAGGCTTGGCAGGCGATAACGCACCCGCCTTCTAGCCCTACTTGGAGGAAAAGCGGCCTCAAGGTGCCGAGCGAAAGCCAAGAGAGGTACGGTCACTTAAAACCCACGAACGAGAATTACGAGGCTTGGGAGAAGACCTTGGAGATAGCCAACGCGCTGAGGTGCTCTGTGTTGGTGTTGCAGATGCCGCCTTCTTTCGTGAAGTCTGCTGAGAACGTGTCCAATATTAAGACGTTTATGAGCACCGTTAAGAAGCCGCAAGGCCTCGTCATAGGGATTGAGTTCAGACACGAAAGCTGGGACCTCGACGTCATAAGGAAGCTATGCGAAGAGCTAAATATGATCCACATAGTCGACCCGTTTAAACAAGCCCTTGCGACGATCCTCGGCCAAGTAGTGTACTATAGACTCCACGGGCTGGGGAAGAGAGCTTACGTCTACGACTATAGCGACGAGGAGCTCAGGCAACTGTACGAGAGGTGGGTCAAGCCCTACGAAAGAGGGAGGGACGTCTACGTCCTCTTCAACAACACCAACATGGCCAATGACGCCCTCGACTTCAAGAAAATTGTAGCTATTTGAGGAACATCTCCTCATACTTCTTCAAGTAGCTCACAGACCTCTTGACGTCGATGAATACCTCATGCGCTCGCTTGACGTCCTCGCTCGTCACCACGTCTCTCCCCTGATACTTAGCTATCTCGAGCGACGGCGCGAGGAGCTGAACCGCGTACCTCAGGGAAGTCTCCGTGCCTATCTTCGTCAGGGCCTCTAAGGCCTCGTCGCTCAACTTCACGTTTTCTTCCTTCGCCCTGACCTTCAGTATCTCCCGTATCTCGTCCTCAGCGTAGGGCTTCATCTTTATTATCAGCAACCTGTCGAGGAGGTCCAGCGGCACTCCATGAGGTGCCTCTATGTCAGTGCCCTTTATTTTGGCCATGCCCCTATTTGTCGCTAGCACTATTATTGGCGCTAGCTCGCTCTCCATGGCCCTGCCGAGGTATGCGAAGCCCTCTAAGTCGAGCATGTGAACGTCGTCGATGAACAGGACCCCGGGGATGATCTCAGCCCTCCCCTCGTCGACCCACTCCTTGACCATCTTGTCGACCCTCTGCCTGTCCTCAGGCGGTATCTCCTTCTCCTCCCTCCCCCCAAACAAGAGGCTGAAGATGCTGGAGCTGGTGCTTCGGGCATAGCTGACGTCGAGCTGGTGAAGAGTGACGGTGTGGATGAACTCCTTCTCGTTGGATATGAGCCCGCTTGGCAGAGGCACCTTCTGCGAGACCTCGATGTCGTACTTGTACTCCGAGGGCGCTTCCTCGCACCTGCCTAACCTCGTAACTCGTCCCGTCTCGGCGTCGATCCATACGACGTCCCCGACTTGGACCCCCTTCCCTATGAGCTCCATGGCGACGGTCTCGTCGACGTTGAAGGTCTTCTCCTCCACCTTGGTCCTCAGCTTTATCCTAGCGCCCACGGGCACTTGCTGGTAAGGATTGTACGGGTGCTTGCCCATCTTAATGTCGAGCTCAGTCACCATCCCCTCGTAGACCCTCCTGGTCTCTCTGATGCGAACGCCTATGGCCTTCCTGAGCGCTTGCATTATGAACTCGGACTTCTTCAGCTCAGTCGAGTAGACCTCTGACGCGGATATGGCGATGAAGGGGACGTCTTCTCCTAGCTCCTTGGCTATGGCCGAGGCGAGAGCCGTTTTCCCCGAGCCCGGCGGCCCCACAAGCAGAACACCCCGCCCAGCCATCTTGCCCCTCTTGACCATGTCAACGACCACGGCCGCAGCCTCCCTAGCCTCAACCTGCCCGACCATGCCGTCGGCCACCGGGAGGGCCTTGCCATTCCGCACTCCGAGGCCCTTTATGTGGCTGTGGGCGCCCACTCTCTCGAAACGGCCTGCAGGCACGATTTTAGAGGACATAGCCATCCCCCAGAGCCTAAAGAGTTACTGAGGGTCCCTCTTAAAAATGATATGGAGGGCATCGGAAAGAGAGCCTACGCTTCTCTTGAGCACGACGCCGCTCCTAGCAACGTGTATCGCAGGTATGCCTACGCCCAAGGGGCCTAAGACGTCATTCTCGACGCTGTCCCCGACGAAGACTGCATGAGAGGCTCGCGCCCTCTCGAGGGCCCTTAAGTAGATGAGGGGGTGTGGTTTGCGAAGGCCTAACTGGGCTGAGGTCACCACTTCGTCCACGTAGTCGCTTAGCCCTAGCCTCTCAAGGGACTTCACGGCCATGTCGTGTTCGGGAATGTTTGAGACGACCACTACGACAAAGCCAGCGTTCTTCAGCTCCTTCAAGAAGGGATGCGCGTCGTCGTAGGCCTTGCGCTCTTCCACGTAGATCTTGAGCAAAACCTCTTTCAGGTTCTTTGTCAATTGGCCATCCGCCATCAAGCTCTCCTTCAAAGCCAGCCTGAGGGTCGTGTCTAAGCCGACCTCTATCAATAACCCTCTTTTGATTACTTTGAGCCCCTCGTAGATCTTGTGAAATGAGTCACTAAGCTTGGCGATAGAATGGCTGTTTAGCTTGGACCTTACCTCGTCGCTCCGAAGCGCTTTGTCAAAGACCTCCCTGATGCTTGGGCCATGTATCAAGGTCCGCCCCAAGTCGACGAGCACGCATCTTTGCATGTCCACGACCCTTAGCTCCGTCAGCCCTGCGCGGGCTCTTCATCTTGCGAATCCGCCCTTTTGAACGTCATCATCCGGCGTCTCTCACGCTAAACACTTAAGCATTAGCTTTAAAGTTTCACTACAGGTGTCATTTTTGCAGGATATTAGGAAGCTTGCCCCTCTTGAGCCCAAGTACGCGCTGGCGATAGGAGGCCTCGACCCGATAGCAGGGGCAGGCCTCTACTCGGACGTGAAGACCTTTAGCATGATGAAGGTCTTGCCACTGGCGCTCGCGACTTGCCTCGTGATCGAGAATTCCAATGGAGTCAAGGGCGTGGTGCCCTTCGCTCACGAACTAGTGCGCCTTCAGCTCAAGGAGATACTCGAAGATTGCACCCCCCAAGCCATTAAGATAGGCTTGGTCTACAGCAGCGACGTCATCGAGCTCCTGGCTAGGGAGCTCCCAAAGGGGTCGCCAGTTGTCTTAGACCCGATACTCAAGAGCTGGGACGGGAAGGACCTGATAACGGTCGAGGGCCTTAAATTGCTCGTCGAGTTGTTGATCCCCAGATCGACCGTCGTGACCCCCAACATCCTGGAGGCCAGCGTGTTGAGCGGAATCGACGTCCGCGATGTGGATTCGGCGAAGGAAGCGGCAAGGAAGATAGCCGATATGGGGGCCAAGTGCGTCGTGGTAAAGGGAGGCCACACGCCATCTCAAAAGGCCGTTGACGTCCTCTTCTACCAGGGAGAGTTCTTAGTGGTGGAGAAGGAGCGATTATTCGAAGAGCCCTTCCACGGGCTGGGTTGCGTCTTCGCAGCCTCCTTCACCGCCCTCCTGGCCCACGGCGTGGAGGTCCTTGAAGCCTTCGTGCAAGCCTCACGCTTCGTCGCCCACGCCATGAGGGGGTCCTATAAGCTGAAGGGGAGGGCAAGGATAGCAAACCCATTGGAGTTATACTACAAGTCCCTAGACGTCGTCAGGGTCATCGACAACATGAATAAAGCTTTGGAGCTCGTAGAGTCGATGAAGGGGCTTGGAGAGCTGACTCCGGAGGTCGGCGTGAACATCGTCATGTGCCTCAAGAATCCGGAGTCCCTCGAAGACGTCTGTGGCATAGAGGGGAGGCTGAGGCCCGTCAGGGGCTTCTTGAGGGCCCAAGGTCAGATAAAGTTCGGGGGGTCGAGGCACTTGGGAAATATGCTCCTAGAGGTCAACAAGAGGTGGCCCTCGATAAGGGCTTGCATGAACATAAAGTACTCTGAGGACGTGCTGAAGGCTTTGAAGGAGCTGGGCCTCAGGATATCGTCTTTCGATAGGGCCAAAGAGCCCTTAGAGGTGAAGCTGAAAGAGGGGATGAGCTTGAGGTGGGGGGTTCAAGAGGCGATAAAGGGCTTGACCGAAGAGCCCGACGCCATATATGACTTGGGCGACTTAGGGAAGGAGCCCATGATAAGGGTGTTCGGGAGGGATGCCCTAGACGTCGTCAGAAAAGTGGAGCTCATAGTCTCCAAGCTGAGGGAGCTCAGCTCTTCACAGAAAGCCTCGAGAGGCTAAGACTCTCCTGAGGGCAGGGTCCTTGGAAGCTAGGGTCGTGAGGGCCTCCTCGATGCTCTCGTCGGGTCCGACCTCGTACTTCAAGTAAACGCCGGTCCTGCCGACTTCGTCTCTTCGGGTTAACACCTTAACTCTCTCCTGAACGACGTCCAAGCTGACGCCGACCTTAGCAGCCGCGTAGACCTCCCTGCCTACTATGGGCTCTTCGTAGTGCCCTCGAGAAGTGGGCTCTATGAGCTTTAACCTCTTGTCTATCCCACAGACCCTCTTGCCCTCTTTTAGCTCGGCTAGTATCACCTCGCCTCCGAACCTGTAGAACTCCCTTTCATGCCGTGTGAGGTTGGTTAAGGGAAACGTTATCAGCGTCCTCTCGTCGAGGTACAAGTGGGCCTTTATCGCGTGAGCTGGTGTGGCCTGAGTTATCAGCCGCTTGAGAGGCTTCGCCCCTAGCTCGTCGGCGATTATTTCAATGCGATACGAGGGCACTACGTAGGGTATGACTATGTCGATGTCGCTCGTTGGGCTCACGTCTCCTCTCGCTATGCTGCCGTGGACTATCGGGCTCAGCCCTAAGGACTCTAGCTTTTCCATTATTTCCAAGGTCTTACCGCGGAGCTCGGATAGCAACCTCCAGCGGGACTCATCGTATATCACTTCGATTCTGTCGCCTGTTTTGACCGGCTTCTTCCTCCCGCTCACAACCACTTCACGGTCGGTAAGCTATAATAACTTAGCTATGCTTCTCGGTTATCAGGCGCAAGGCGTTGCAGCAGAGAAAACTCATCGAAGTCCCCACGGACTGGCCCCTTATTGGCTGTATAGCGTTTGGCATCATAGACCGAGGCACGAACCTGATACAAGTCAGGCCCTCCTCGTCCTGCCCTCTTTCCTGCATCTTCTGCTCCACGGACGCAGGCCCCTCTTCGAGGAACAGGCAAGTGGAGTACGTCGTCGACCTCGACCACATCATCGAGTGGTTTAAGGTCGTAGCCGGGATCAAGAGGTCAAAGAACCTAGAAGCCCATATTGACACGGTCGGGGATCCCTTGACATACCCCAAAATAGTCGACTTGGTTCATAGGCTGTCAGAAATCTCGAAGGTGGCCGTGATATCCCTGCAGACTCACGGGCATCTCCTCTCTTACAAGGTAATAAGTGATTTAGAGGCCGCAGGCCTCTCTAGGATTAACCTTTCCATCGATGCTCTAGACCCCCAGCTGGCCAAGAGGTTAACCGGCTCTCAGCACTACGACCTAAGGCACGTACTGAAGATGGCCGAGGCCATCTCAAACAGCAAAATTGACTTATTGATAGCGCCAGTATGGGTCCCCGGCTTCAACGACCAAGAGATACCGAAGATAATCGAGTACGCCTTGAAAATCGGGGCCGGCAAGCGCTGGCCTCCCCTAGGCATACAAAAGTACGTAGTCCACAAATACGGGAGAAAGCCCAAGGGTGTAAGGCCCATGACTTGGTACACCTTCTACAATGAGCTTCGCGAGCTCGAAAAGAGCTTCAAAGTAAAGCTCGTGTTGAGGCCCGACGATTTTAGGATAGTCAAAGACGCTAAAGTGCCGTTGAGCTTTAAGAAGGGCGAGAAGGCGCGTGTTAGAGTAGTTGGCGTTGGCTGGCTTCGAGGAGAGAAGCTGGCCGTGGACGTTCGTCGAGAGCGCATAATAACTCTGGTGAAAGCCCCCCACGTCGAGGTAGGATCTACGGTGTCCGCCAAGATACTGGCCTGCAAGGACAACATCTACGTGGCTGAGCCACTATGAGCTTTGAGAGGGAGCCGGTCGTCATAAGGAAGGCGCTCCCCTCGGACTTCAACAAGATAGTTGAGGTGGAGGCTTCGAGCTTTAAGAGGCCCTATCCCCCGGCCCTCCTCCTCTCCCTTTTGTATTCGCACGGCGACATGTTCTATGTAGCTCTGGTAAACGGGGAGGTCGTGGGTTACGCCGTGGGCGCTAAGCGACGCGATGGTAGCGGGCATGTGATATCCATAGCCGTGAAGCCTGAGTGGAGGAGGAGGGGCATAGGCTTTAAGCTTATGGAGGCTTTGTTTAATGCCTTCAAGGAGAGGGGGTTGAAGAGGGCACTCTTGGAAGTCGCGGTCTCTAACGAGGAGGCTGTGGTCTTCTACAAGCATTTAGGTTTCAAGGCGGCCGCATTGCTCAAGGGCTATTATCCTTGGGGAGAGGACGCCTATCTCATGATTAAGGAGCTCTGAAAGAGCCACTACGGTAAGCTTATCCAGAGGCTGGGCGGTTAATCTAATGGGAGTTAGCTCGATGCCTCAGAAATTGCTGTTCTGGCTCCTTGACGTAAACTACGACGTAGAGGGCGGGATCCCGGTCATTAAGATGTGGGGCGTGTCGGAGGATGGAAGACGGGTTTTAGTGAAGGACTACGACTTCAGGCCCTACTTTTACGTCTTGCCCAAGAGCAAGGTCGACGTGTCGAAGGCCATGAAGGACATTAAGTTCGTAGAGGATCCCTCAGAGCCCATAATATCTGTAGAGGAGGTTAGCAAGAAGTACTTCGGCAGACCGGTCAAAGCGATTAAGGTCACCTGTCTCTTGCCTGAGTCCGTGCCCACCTATAGAGAGAGGATTGCTAAGCTAGATTGGGTAGAAGAGGTGCTCGAGGCCGACGTTAGGTTCTACATGAGGTACATGATAGACAACGGAATAAATCCCTGCGATTGGCACGAAGTGGAGGTCGAGGAAGAGGCAAGGACCGAGGATCTCAAGGTCAATGCGGTCTATAGAGCACTCACGAGACCTAAGCCCCATCCCAAAGACGAGATACCCAAGCTGAGGATACTGGCCTTCGACATAGAGTGCTACAACAAGGCCGGGTCCCCCATTCCCCAGCGGGACCCTATAGTGATAATTTCCTTGGCGTCCGATGAAGGTACTAAGATCTTGACAGCCGAGGGCTATGACGACTCCAAGATTTTAAGAGAATTCGTGGACTTCATTCAAAGATACGACCCTGACATCATAGTGGGCTACAACAACAACCACTTCGACTGGCCCTACATACAGGCTAGGGCTAAGCTCCACAGGATAAAGCTAAAGGTGAGCCGCAACCTCGCAGAGCCCCACCAAAGCGTCTACGGTCATATATCTGTGGTGGGTAGGGCGAACGTCGATTTGTACGACTACGCCGAGGGTTTAACCGAGGTCAAGATCAAGACCCTCGAAAACGTGGCGGACTACTTAGGCGTCAT